>NZ_JBEZLP010000037.1:0-104887 GCF_040652195.1 Streptomyces sp. NPDC048278 | reverse complement strand
ACGACCACCACGCGCAGCGGATCGGCGGCCTTCGGGTTCGCGAGGAGCCGGGTCACTTCCAGCCCGTCGAGTTTCGGCATGCGGATGTCGACCAGACACACGTCGGGGCGCAGCCTCCTGGCCAGGTCCACGCACTCCGCGCCGTCGGCCGCCTCGCCCACGACCTCGATGCCGGGCTGTGCCTGGAGGATCAACCGGAAGCCCGTGCGGACCATTTCCTGGTCGTCGGCTATCAGGCTCCAGCCGCCGTCCTCGGCCCGGCTCGCGTGGAGCGTGCCGCCGACGGCCTCGGCGCGTTCGGCCGGCCCGATGAGGCCGCGGCCGCCGCGCCCGCCCATGCCGGGGCCAGCCTCCACCACCCGCCGTCCCCTTCGAGTCCGGGGGTGGCGGCGACGCAGGCCACGTCTCTCCCCCCCAACAGCGCCATGAGCACCGCGAGCGGGGTGAGGGCGACGCCCGCCGGACGGCCTCGGCCGAAAGGACGACGCGGCGGCCGTGAACCGTTCGTACGGCCGAGGCCACGGGCCCCGCAGGAGGGGGAGGTTGGAGCACATGAACCACACCTCGTCCGCACCGGCCGCGCTGACCGGCATCGGGCTGTCCAAGTCCTTCGGGTCTACCCGCGCGCTCGATGGCATCGACATCACCGTGCGTCCCGATGGCGGTCAGGTGCTGCTGAACGTCGAGCGCATCGACCAACTGCGGCGAGTCGGACCGCAGCGAAGTGCGCCGTACCCGCTTCGGGTTCGTCTTCCGGTTCGGGCAGCTGCTGCACTCGACCGGACAACGGGGCAGGAGCGACGGGCGTTGTGCGGGGCCCGGCGGCCGTATCCCCGCGACGGTCTCGTCACCCGGTCATGCCGGCGCCCCTCAGACGGTCTTTCCGGGCGAGGCTGTCGCGTCGTCCTCCGTACCGCCTCCGACCCGCCGGTTGTCTCGCAGCGCGGCGCGGGTGAGGGTCGTCGCGGTCCGGACGAGGCTGGTGATGGCCTGCTCGGGGGCCAGCCCGTTCAGGTCGGTCAGGCTGAAGAGCGCCTCGGCGTTGACGACGACCGAGAGGTCACGCTTGAGCTGGTCCAGCACGGCGGGGGCGACGGCGCCGCTTTCGGCGGCGGGGGCCAGCGCGTGGTCGATCAGTCCGAAGCGCAGCCCCGGGCGGGCGGAGGCTTCCGCGGGCCGCACGATGGTGGCCGCGATCATCGCGCGGACCACGCCCTGGCGGCTCAGTATGTGGCGCAGCAGGGACTCGGTCGCGGCGGCCACGCGCTCCACCGGGTCGGTGGAGCCGGCGACCGGCCGCAGCGCCTCGGCGACTGTGGGCAGCTGCCCGGTGACGGCCTCGCGCAGCAGGCTGAGCAGGTCGGGGAAGTGGCGGTAGGCGGTGGCCTCGGAGACCAGGGCCGCCTTGGCCACCTCGGGCATGGTCACTTCGCGGCCGGTGCGGCTGAGCTCGGCCGCTGCCTGCACGATCGCGGTGCGGGTGCGCAGTTTCTGGTTGGCACGGCCCGCCGTGCTCTGTGTTCCCATCGGTCCACCTCTCGTCGTCCGCGCGGTTCGGACGGTTGGACTCCCATGAGGAGAGAAGCCGTGCAGAGCCCTTGAGGAGAGCACCACTCCTTCGTGAGGGCATACTCTCACGATGGAGCCTCCCGCGAACAAGGTATCCGTCGTCGACCTGGGTCCGGCCCGCATCCGCATCCTGGAGGGCGGCGCGACGACGGCGCACTGCATCCTGGGGGCGCCGCAGGGTCGGCACGCCGAGCATGACCAGGGTTTCCATGTCGTGTCCGGTACGGCCGTGTTCACCGAAGAGGATACGGTCCATGACGCCCTGGCCTGTGCCTTGGTCACGCTCAACACCTTCTGTGTGCAGTACTTCCGGGATCTGCGGGACATGCTCCCCCGGTCGACGACTTCAGCTGAGCACCCTCGGCGGTACCGCGACTCGCGGCACCGATCCCGAGGTTACCATTTGACGATAGTCCACTCTCTTAATGAGAGTTAACTTGCATGAAGCCGGAAGGCTGTCTATGTTTGTGCGAGTCAACTCTCACGAATGGGGATCAACGCTGTGAACGCTCGTACCACCACCACCTCCACCACGCGCACCGTCGATCTCGCCGACGGCCTGTCCGTCACGATCGACGAGTACGGTGCCAACACCGAAGGCACCGGCGTCCTGCTCCTGCACGGCGGGGCCGGCCCTCGCACGATGACCGGCCTGGCCGCGGCCCTGTCGGAACACGTCTACGCCGTCACCCCGACCCACCCCGGCTTCGACGGCACACCCCGCCCCGCCTGGTGCGACTCCGTCGCGGACCTGGCGGTGGCCTACCTCGATCTGCTGGACAGCCTGGACCTGACCGAGGTGATGGTGATCGGCAACTCGATCGGCGGGTGGATCGCCGCCGAGATGGCCCTGCGCGACACCAAGGGCCGCATCGGCGCCCTCACCCTCCTCAACGCCGTCGGCATCCACGCCAACATGCAGGTGAACCAGGTCATCGACCCGCGCACCCTGCCGCCCCAGGCGGTCACCAAGCTCTCCTTCGCCAACGCGGCCTTCCGTCCCGACTTCTCCACCTTCACCGACGAGCAGCGCGCCGCTGCGGCGGCCAACCAGCAGACCCTCGCCGTCTACGGCGGCCCCGGCTTCACCTACGACCCCAAGCTCCGCGGCCGGCTGCACCGCATCACCCTCCCGGTCCTGGTGGCCTGGGGCGAGGAGGACGGCATCGCCAACCCCGTCTACGGCCGCGGCTACGCCGAGTCCTTCCCCGACGGCCGTTTCGTGCCCATTCCCGACGCCGGGCACTTTCCGCAGATCGAACAGCTCGGAGCGACCCTCGATGCCATCGGGGACTTCGTCGACACCGTCGTCAAGCCGGACCTGGCCGACTGACCCCCGGTCAGTACGGGGCACCCGCCTGATCATGCGGGAGCCGCTCGCAGCGCTCCTGAAGAGTACGGTCACCGATGGGCAGCCGACCGCCGCGCGGACCGGCGTCGCCGAGGACGAAGCACCGCGTCCTCACCGGCCTACGAGACATCCTTCTGAACAGACCCTCAACACCTACGCCTCCAGGGCGGCTTCACCATGGGTGAGCCGGTGGCGGACTCCGACGCCTGTACCGGTCTGTGCGGTCGTCCTGGGCTGTCCGGGACGGGCCCGAGCCGGCCATGAGGAGCGGAAGACGGGGCAGCGGTGTGCCCGTCGCCACGCTCCTCGCCGACGCGGCGCTGACGGCAAGCACGACCGCGCACAACCCGTCCCGGTGGCGCCTGGCGCTCTGGGCGCCGTCCAGCGCTCGCTGCCGGTCGGCGCGATGAGTCCGCAGGTGGACCGGGGCCGCTGCGGCACTCTCACGGTGCGGTCGGCCTGTACCGATGGGCAGAGAACGCTGCCTTGTCGGCCTGCAAGGGCCACCGCCCCGGTCCGGTGTGGTGATCGGGCTGTTTGTATGCCAGCAGCGGTGTGGACCGGCAGGGGGAGCACCGTGGCCTCGGTGCGAAGGAGCGTTCCCGATGGACCTTGCGTGCGGTCACGACGCACAACCGTACCGGCTTCCTGTGTGCCGGCACCTTCGCGTCACGGGTGGCGATCAGTACTTGCGTTACACCGGGGCCGGTCTGCAGACCATGTATGTCTGTGAGGACTGCAGCGGTACCACGGCCACGGCCCAAGAGCGCGTCTGCGAGGAATGCGCGAGCGCGCTCCTCGGCGGCCTCCGGGGAGTGTGCGGGGCCCCGGAGATTCTCCAGCAACCGATGCCGCTGGACACGACGGTGAACAGATGGTCACTTCCGGTGAGTGCGGGCCGTGTGACCGACATGGCCGTGACGGCGCGGGGAGTGCTTCTGCTGACTGAGGGCGGTCGTATCCTGCGGTGGACTCCGGGGGAGCGGAGCGGCACCGAAGTCGGTCGTACCACCATCGCCCCGGTTGCGCACGGACACGCGCCCCGACAAGGAGATGAGACCTTCCGACTGCACGCCTCGGAGGACGGACTGTTCGCCGCTGTGGTGATCGATCACGGCCGGTACGGCGAAGTCATCGACCTGACCACGGGGCGCGTCACGCTCCCACTCCGCAACGACGGCTACTGCAGCACCACGGTTCCCTTCTCCTGCACCTTCACTCTCCACGAGCAGCGTTGCGTAGTGGTGTACCGGGACCGGTGGAACAGGCTTCGTGCGTGCGAGGCGGCGACCGGGCGGTCCTTGACCCAGATGCCGACGGACGACGAGGGCGCTCCATGGGTGTCTGTCTTTCACGGAGCCGCGCTGGCGAGCCCCGGAGGGTCGCGCATCGTCTCGGACGCATGGCACTGGCCGGGTTTCGGAAGCGTTCTGGTTTGGAACCTGGAAACGTGGCTCGGCAAGGGCGATGCCGCCTGGCCCGCGGCCGTCGGCTTCTCCCAGGTGGCCGGTGGCCGCGACCTCTGGAACCGGCCGCTCGTGTGGCTGGACGAGGACAGCCTCATTGTCGGCGGCATAGGCGGCAGTAGGCAGACCATGGTGGACGGCGCAACCGTCTACCGGTTTTCCCGGACGGACGCGCAGCAGCCGGAGATGACGTCGTTCGCCGGACCGCGAGGTCGCTTCTTCGTGGTGGACGGGCTGCTCTGCTCCGTTGGACATGCCGGCACGGATGTCTGGGACCCTCAGCGAGGTGCCCGAATCGCCGTGATCCCCGGTTTCCGTCCCACTCACCGCGGTCGCGGCGACGGAGAGCTGCTCCACCTCGACAGCGCCACTGCCACCGTACGTGGTTGGAGCATCCGGCGGACCGGTACAACGACGGCCGCGCGTCGTGCGCGGGCGACGAGTCTTCTCACGTGAGCGTAGACGAGTGACTCTCGAAAAGGCGTCCGGCAACGGTCTTGTCGGACTCGGGCCACTTCACCGCCACGATCCGTCCGGGTGGCTCGCGGAAGGAGTCGGTGCCGGTCTCGATTCGGGCAGCCGGATCCATCTGCCCTGCTCTCCGGCCGCGGCACCTCACTGGCACTCAGCGACCACACGGTGACCTTGGAACGCTACGCGCAACGTTGTTGCCCCTACGCCGAGCTCACCCCGAACGGCGTCACCGACGGGAGGAGGGTCCGCTCGCCGCCCTCGTGGGCCGCCGTCAGACGTACACCGGAGCTCAGGGCAGCGGAGCCGAGGAGGGCGGGACTCCAGGGACGTCGAACGTCATGGCATCGTCCTCCCGGCGTTCGTGGAAGTACGTGCGAAAGCGTGGCTCGACAGAGGTTTGTCCCAGAGGAGTCCATCGGAGAACCCGACCTGCTCGGGCGTGGAGATGCCGGTCGGGCGACACATCCGCCAGCAGGCTCTGCCGGTTCACATAAGCACGCGCGTGAAGTGGGCCGTGTTCCACGACTTCGATGGTCGCCTCGGTCGCCACCGGGCCCGGACGGTCCGATGCCGCAAGCCACACACGCACCGCGCGTACCCACGCGTGGAAACGGGACCGGATCTCGGGTGACCAGGCACTGACCCAGGAAATCGTCGACACGTCCGGACCGCTGCGCGCAGCGGTCCGGGCCAGCAGGGTGTCTGCGCCGCCCGCCAGCGCCAGTTCGAACAGCCCGGGTCCGCCGCTGAAAAAGTCGCGGTGTGCGCCCCAGGCCAGCCCCGGGGAACTTCCGCCCCTGCCGTCGCTGTGCAGCCAGCCGACGCGGGTGCGCGATGTTCCACCGTCGGGCAGACGATAGCGGGCGAACTGGAAGCACTGAATGAGTCGGGCTCGTTCAAAGGCGTTCAGGACGAGCGCACCCCAGTCGTCCGGTACCAGGACGTCGCTGTCGACCCACACTATGTGCGTGTAGTCCGGCGGGAGGAGGCCGGCCGACAGATTGATCAACCGCTCCTTGTGCCAGATGAACGGGCATGTGTCGTCCCAGAAGAGGACGCGAGGACCTGATGGCGCCGGACCTCCGGCTCCAGCCAGGAACACCTGTTCGATGATTCCGGCTCGCCGGAACGCCTGCAGGGACAGCGCCAGCTTGCCGAGGTGGCTGTGGTAGCCGACCGGGTTGAAATAGGGAATGACGAAAGCGACGCGATTCATGCTGTGCTGTCGGTCCTTTGTGTGCGTTCGCGCGGCAGGCCGGGGCGCAGCCGCAGGCCGGCTGTCCTGGCCAGGACCGCACCGATGCCGATCGCTGTGCCGGCGGTGACCAGACCACCGCACAGGAGGCCGAAGCGGGCGCCGTAGGTGTCGGTGATCCAGCCTGCCGCCGGGCCGCCGATCGGGGTGCCGCAGACGAAGACGATCATGAGCATGCTCATGACCCGGCCCCGCATCGCCGGGTCGGTGGCGATGTGGAGGCGCACGTTCACCGTGGTGTTGAAGGTAAGAGCGAACAGGCCCACCGGCGCCAGCAGCACGAGGAACACTCCACGGGAGGGTGACAGGGCGGCTGCCGCCTCCAGCAGCCCGAAGCCGGTCGCCGAGCCGATCAGCAGGCGCCGTCCGGTTGTACTCCGGCGTGCGGCGAGCAGGGCGCCGGTTACCGAGCCGACCGCCGTCGAGGTGTTGAACAGGCCGTATGCACTCGCGTCGCCATGGAACACGTCGTGAGCGAAGGCGGACAGCCAGATCGGCAGGTTGAGGCCGAACGTTCCGATGAAACCGACGAGTACCAGTGACCACCGCAGATCCGGACGCGCGGCGACATAGCTCAGGCCCTCCCGGAGCTGGCCCTTGCGCCGTGGCGCGAGTTCGATCGGATGAAGGTCGCGGGTGCGCATCAGCAGCAGTCCCGCAAGCGGTGCGAGAAAGGACAGGCCGTTGCAGAGGAAGGCCCAGCCTTCACCGAAGGCGCCGATCAGGGCACCGGCCAGGACCGGTCCGACCAGGCGGGCGACCTGGAAGGAGGCGGAGTTGAGGGAGACCGCGTTACGGATGTGGTCCCGACCGACCATTTCGACGACAAACGCCTGCCGGGCCGGGTTGTCGACCACGGTGGCCACTCCGAGCAGGAAGGCGATCACGTACACGTGCCAGAGCCGGACGTGACCGCTGAGCGTCAGCGCCGCCAGGGTCAGGGCCAGTACGGCCGTGGCCGTCTGGGTGCAGAGCAGTATCCGGCGCTTCGGGTAGCGGTCGGCGATGAGACCGCCGTACAGCCCGAGTGCTGCCATCGCCAGAAACTGGAGGGCGGTGGTGACACCGACCGCGAAGGACGAGCCGGTGATGTTCAACACCAGCCAGTCTTGGGCGATGCGAGACATCCAGGTGCCCGAGTTGGAGATCAACCCGCCCACGGCGAAGAGACGGTAGTTGGGCACACTGAGCGAGGTGAAAGCGGCCCGTCCCGAAAGTGAGGCAGGAGACGTCGAGGACACCGGGCACTCCGGAGAACGTGTTTTGGCTTAGAGGGCACAACTCTTCGTCTGCCGCGGACCATCAGCTCCGCGCACGTGACGGCCTGATGGCGGTGCGGATCCTGATGTCGCGCCGGCGAGCGGCACCGCCGCGGCCGGCTCGACAGCCGACTGGAACTCCTCCCACGGCGCCCCCTCCGGCCTCGCCACCACGGCCTTCTCGACCGTGTGGGCCGGAAGCAGTCTCCGGCGTCCGTCCTCGTTCAACCCGATGGGGACAGAACGCAACCGGGTGGTACGGAGTGCGCGGACGACCGCCAGCGCCGAGGCGGCGGACACCGTTATCGGAATATCTGCCCGACTTTCCACATGATTCCTTTCTTGGCGCACCACACCCGTGAGACGCGGCACTCTGGAAAAGTAATGACCACGTGGGCGACATCGGAGTGATTCAGTCAGGCTTGCACTTTTGGGCAGGCAGAACCGTCCGTGTGTATCACGGGCTCTGGTTCCTCGGGGTGATTCCACAAATCAGGGCGCAGCTTTGAAAGAATGCAGGTCACGGTGGCATACGGAGACCGTCGTGCGTGAGGCGGTCGCGGTGCGGCTGCGCGCTCCGGAAAGAAGGGCAATCCTGACAGGAAGGAAGGGCAGAATCACGTCAATGCTTCATGAAAGCATGATGAGTTGAAGAGACCTGTGCGACGATGCCTTGTCCGCCTGTTGCTGCGGAGATGTCGACACGTCGTAAACGGAGTTTTCCATGCAGAAGGTCATCGACTACATCGAAGAACATCGGAAAACGTACGAGAGCCATGAATTTTTCACTCGCCTGCTCGCCGACGAGTCGCTCCCCGGAGAAAGGCGTCTGGCGTGGGGGCCCAGCGTGGTTCCCTTCATCATGGGCTACTCCGACCTGAACAAGTACGTCTTTCGCAAAGACGAAGGCAATGCCCGGCCCGATCAGCTGCAGACCCTTCTGAACGCGCACACGTACGAAGAGGACTTCCACTGGCAGTGGATGCTGACCGACCTGGAGAAGCTGGGGGCCGACAGCAGCATGCCTCTGTCGGACGCCACGCGGGTCCTGTGGAGCGCGGACTTCAGCCACTCTCGACGTCTCTGCCTGGAACTGGCCGCGCTCGCCGCGGGCGCCCCCACGTACGCCGTTTTCGCGATGGTCGAGTCCATCGAGGCCGTCTCGCTCACGATCTTCACCCACTGTCGGGGAATCGCCCTGCGGGACGGTCGTGAGTGTGAGTTTTTCGGCACCAAGCACTACATGGCGGAGGCGTCGCACAGCATAAAGTCGCCCGAGGTGGAAGAGAAAAGCCTGCCGTCCCTCGACGACGCACAGCGCGAGGAAGCCAAGCGGGTTGTGGACCGCACGTTCTCGCTCTTCGACAACTGGTCCGCCTCGCTCCTGCGGTTCGCTCTCGAAAGCGGTGACCATGAGCGCACCTACGAGAGGGTGATCCAGGAGAGCAAGGACCTGCTGCCGGAAGCCGAGGCGGTGGCTGCTGCCGCCTTCTAGCCTCGATCGTCGCAGGTCAACTGCAGGGTCCCGGGGAGAGTCACGCGTGCCCGGTTGAGTAGGTGACGCCGTGTCAGCCATGGGCGCAAGGCGAGTACGGCCCTTTGCGATCACGGGGTTCTCTACGCTCCACGATCTGCAAGGTTGCCGTGCTCGCTGTTTCGTCATCGCCCACGCCCTTCGCCCCGGACACGGCGCCCTTGCTCCCCTCGCCGACAGGGACGCTCGTGTCCTCGGCTGTCCCTGCGATCCGTTCACCGGCCGCTTCGCGGCTCCCGGCGAGCGGACCTTGCAGGACGTTTTCGGCAAGGTGGAAGCCGCCGCGCTCATCCAGGCCGACTGTGCCCGACTGACGGCCCTGACGCCCTCATCTCCTCGCGCCACGGCACCGGACGGTGTCCGTGAGCGGGAACAACGGCGTGCGCATCGGGCCGCCGCGCCGACGGCAGCCGCGTCGAACAACGCCACGCCCACAACCTGCCGTCGATCAAGAATGACCAGCCCAAACCCTCGGGCTGTCCGCTGAGGTTGGCGGCGGTTTCGAAACCGGCCGGCGGCAGGGAGACCACGGCGGCAGGGAGACCACGTTGGAGATCAGTTCACGGGTCGACAGGCCGTCTCCCGGGTCGTGTGCCGCGATCAGCGCGGTGGCCGCCTCGTGCAGCAGCGCCGCCACCCAACTCGGCGTGACCGCCATCCACGCACCGTCGCCCACCACTTACAGCCGAGTACCCACGTTCTCCCGAGCGACCGAATGGCCATTCAGGTCGCGCTCGACCGGGATGCTTCCGCGAGGTTGTGTTACGAGCTTTTGGAGCAGACGCTCTCGGTTCTGCGCCGGTGAAACCGTGCGCTCACGGCATCGAATAGAGAAATCAACATCGGCCTGACCGGTCACGGCAAGCAGTTGTGGCAGGGAGAGGTTCATCACGTTGAGTAGGGCGAGAGTCTGCTGGCACGTTCCCCGCCACCGGTTCCGTCGCTCGGTCTGCTGGTAGGCCGTGGCTTCCATCTCGATAAGCGCGGCTAATCTCTCCGCGGTGAACTGACGAGACAGACGCAGTTCGGCCAGACTGTGTGGTTCGTAGAATCCCATCAATTCGGCGGTTCGACACCACAGCACATCTGCCAGAGCGAAGAGCTGAATTTCGGTGGGCCGCAGAATACCCATCTCCCAGGCCTCGACGAGCTCCGAGTGAACTGCTGTCCCGAGCAGGCCCAGATGTTGTGCCACCTGGGCGTGTGACAAGCCGAGGCGCAGACGTGCGGCCGACGCGAAAGCCGTCGAATATGGAGGTGAGTTCACTGGTTGTTCGCCTCATGCAGTAGCTACGTTGTGGCGGCTGGGACACCCAAGAACACGGGGGATGGCTCAAGGATGTCTCAATAAATAAGAATAGGTCATCTCTTGCGAACCTTTCTGATCGACTACCGTTGATGGGATGGAAAGGCAAGGTCTTGTCCCATCCGTTCGGTCGCCTCACCTCACCTTTCGGGAGTGCGGGGCCGCCCTGCGTCGGGCGACCGTCGACCTGGTGAGTGCGGAGTCCAGCCGCCTGTTCTCGTCCGGGGTGAGTGAACTTCTTATCCTGATGTTCTTCGACCAGCCGTTCAAAAGGGCGTGCGAGCCTCCAAGCCGCTGCGAGTAGGACCACATGCTTTCTCCGACCGAATTATCCCTCCAGGTGCTTGCCCAATGCAGAAGGTGCTTGATCTTCTGTTCTTGGCTGTAACGTGTCAGATTCATCGATGGTGCCTCTTGCGACTTCTTCAGCGCTGTGACGTTGCGGAACTGGTTCGTTGTCGTGGGGGAGGCGTCACGCTCCTCAGTCGGCCCAGTTCTGCTTGATGAACTCGGCCGCGGCATCCAGGGCTTGACCGGCCTCGTCAAGGAGAGCGGCGAAGCCCTGGAAGACGTGTGGCACCTGAGGCCACACCTGGAGCTGGACGGGTACGTCGTGGCCGGCGGCGCGGCCGGCGAGCCGTATGGCGTCGTCGAGCAGGATCTCGTGCGAGCCGACCTGGACGAGCAGCGGGGGCAGACCGCTGAGGTCGGCGAAGATCGGACTCGCCAGCGGCAGGGCGTGGTCGTGATCCCCGAGGTAGTCACGGGCCCTGATGCGCAGTGCCTCGGCGGTGAGCGCCGGATCGAGCTCGGCCTTTCCGGTCGCGCTGGCGCCGGACACGGTCAGATCCACCCAGGGTGAGAAGACCGCGGCCCCGGCGGGCTGGGGCAGGTCGGTGTCCTTGAGTGCGACGAGGGTCGCGGCGACGAGGCCGCCGCCGGCCGACTCGCCCACGAACGCGATCCGCCCGCTGGGTACGCCCTCGGCGAGCAGCGCGCGATAGGCGGACACCGCGTCGTCGATGGCCGTGGGGAACGGGTGCTCGGGGGCCAGCCGGTAGTCGACCGAGATGGCCCGGGCCCCGACCCGCCGGGACACGTCGGCGGCCAGGCCCGCCGAGTCGAGCGCCGATCCGAGGGCGTACGCCCCGCCGTGGAAGTAGAGGACTGCGGCCGACGGGTCGAGACCCGGGGTCTCCACGGTCACCACGGGTACCCCACCGAGCTCGCCCCGCTGTGCCGATACGTCGTCGGGCAGGGGTACGGAGGAGATCATCTCGTGGAAGATCTTGCGCTGCTCGATTATCTCGCCGCCGACGTCGAGCGGTGCGTGGCGCAGGAGCTCGTCCAGGGCCTGACGCTGCTGCTGGGTCATGACGGTGCCTTTCCGGCTTCGGGCAGATCTTGGTGAGGAGCTGAGGAGTTGATGGACCGAACCGGTGGAACGGTCCCGGGGGCAGGCGTCACGAGGCGTGACCTATGCGACGGATCCGTCAGTGGGTGTCAGCGCGACCACCGGGATGATCCGTTCGGTCTTGCTCTGGTAGCCGGCGAAGCCGGGGTAGCGGCGTGCCTGCTCGGCGAAGGCTTCGTCGCGCTCGTCTCCCTGCAGCACGACGGCGTGCACGGAACGGATCGCGTCTCCCACCTCGATCTGGACATCGGGGTGGGCGAGCAGGTTGTAGTACCAGTCGGGGTTTCGGTCGGACCCGGCCTTGGAGGCGAAGACGAGGTAGCGTCCCTGGTCCGGCAGGTACATCATCGGATTGATACGGGGGGTGCCGGACCGGGCGCCCACCGTGTGCAGCAGGAGCAGCGGCGCCCCGTCGAAGCCTCCGCCGACCTGCCCGTGACGGGCGCGGAACTCCGCGATGATGCGTGCGTTGAACGAACTCGTGTCGACCATCATTCACTCCGTTTCGGATGTGTGGGGGTGGTGCGGGGAGCCGTGGCCGATCGATACGGCGGTGGGAATCGGCCGACCGGCTCAGCGCGCCGGAATGAGCAGGACCTTGCCGCGGATCCGTCCGGCGGCACTGAGTTCGTGCACCGACTCCGCCGCCGAGAGGGGGTAACTGGCGCTGACGTCGATGCTGAGCTCCCCGGCGTCGACCATCTTGGCCAGCTTCTCGAGCTGCCCGGCATCGGTCCGCAACTGCATGCCGACGGCTCGTACCCCGCGGTCCGCGTCGCCCACGGCGGGTGTCGCCGTCGTGACGACCACTCCACCGTCCCGGACGAGCCCGGTCAGGGCGGCCATCTCGGATTCGGTCACCATCGCCAGATTGAGCACCGCCTCGACGGGCTCGGTGAGTGCGTCGGCCGGGCCGGCCGACGTGTAGTCGATGATCTGGTCGGCGCCCTGGGCGCGGACGGTGCCGGCGCTGCGCGGGGCGGCGGTCGCGATGACGAACGCCCCGGCCCGTTTGGCCAACTGCACCGCGAATCCCCCGACGCCGCCGCCCGCACCGTTGATCAGCACCCGCTGCCCGGCGCGCAGGTCGGCGTGCTCCATTAGCGCCTGCCATGCCGTCTGGGCCGCGGCGGGCAGTGCGGCCGCGTGCGTGAGCGGGGTGGTCGTGGGCGCCGGGGCGAGGATCTCGGACGCGACGGTGACGAACTCAGCGGCGGCTCCGTCGGGGACCATCGGCAGGAACCCGATCACCTTCTCGCCGACCGACCAGCGCGTCACGCCCGCACCGAGAGCCGCTACGGTCCCGGCCACGTCGATGCCCGGGATGTGCGGCAGGGACACCGGGAAGATCTGCTGCAGGTAGCCCGCGCGGATGGCGGCGTCGACCGGGTTGAACGAGGTCGCCGCCACCTCGACGAGTACCTCGCCCTCGGCCGGCTCGGGCCGTTCGGCGTCCTCGTAGCGCAGTGCGCCCGGGTCGCCGTACTCGTGGAATCGAATCGCCTTCATCGGTAACCTCCACTCTGGTTGTGCTTCGAATTCGAAGCATGCCGCCATCGTACGTCTGCTTCGAATTCGCAGCAAGTAGACTGATCGGCATGCCGGACGCCGCCCCTCTCGAACCCCAGCAGCTGGCCGCCTACTTCGCTCTGATGGAAGTCGGCAGCCTGCTCCAGCACGCCGTGGACCAGCAGCTTCGAGAGGAGGGCGGACTGAGCTACACCCAGTTCCAGATCCTCGCCGTGCTCGGAGAGAGCGCCGAGGGGCGAGAACGGATGACCGACATCGCCGACCGGCTCGTGCACAGCCGCAGCGGACTGACCTACCAGGTGGGCCAGTTGGCTGACGCGGAACTGGTGGTCAAGGCGCCTTCGCCGGAGGACGAGCGCAGCGTCATCGTCTCCCTCACTCCGGCGGGCCGCGCTCTGCTCGACCGGGTCATGACCGGTCACGTCCAGGTCGTGCGCCGGCATCTGCTGGAGCCTTTGACCGACGACGACGTCACCAGACTCGGTGAAGTCCTCGACAGTGTCCGCCGGCACATGCGCACCGTTCCGCCCCGCTCCGCGGCATCGCGCCGCAGGCGGCCCTGAACGCTCCGCTGGAGGTGGCGGGCCGTGGCCGACCGGGGCCCGCGCCCGCAGGGCCGAGCGAGCCGGCCGAGGCCCGTGGTTCGCGTGCGGAGCGGCCCGGTCAGCGTGGCGGGCCCATGATGACGTTGCCGTACTTGTCGGCGACGCCGGGGTCGGGCCTGACCTCGAAGCCGGGCGGACGAGGCGTGGACTTGTCGCGGCCGGTCTCCCGGAACATCCCTTCGATGCCGGCCGGGGTGTTGATCATCAGCAGGTCGGCTTTCCTGGACGTGATGCGGTATCCGTGCGGGACCTGCTTGGGCAGGAAGACCACACCCCCCTCGGCGAGCTCGTACTCCTGGTCGTCGCACCACACCAGGGCCGTGCCCTTGAGCAGCAGGAAGACCTCGTCCTCGCGAGTGTGCTTGTGATACGGCGGCGCTTCTCCCTCGGCGACGTCGAATCGGCCGATCATGAGCTGGCCGTCGGTGGCCTGGCCGTCGAGCAGCATCGCCAGTGTGCCGCCGTCGAGCCATTCGAGTTGCTGCTGCTGTTCGGGCTGCGCGAGATAGACCATGCTCACGGGAGACTCCTTTCAGGTGAGGGAAATCGGGTCAGGGGAATCAGGTGCGGGGACGTTCGTGCAGGCGAAGTGTCGAAGGGTGCCCGCGATCGTGGTGGTAGGTGTCGGTGCCGACCTTCGTTCCGTAGAAGTGGGTCATCGGCGCGTCGGTGATCAGGGAGTCCTGGTTGGTCAGTTCGAGCCGGATCCGGTCGCCCGCGCGGGCGAGGAAGGACATCGGCAGGAGCTCCACCCGTAGCTCGTAGATTTCGCCGGGCACCAGCGGCTCCACCGACGTGTGCTGATGGAACGGGCGCATGTCGGAAGTCAGTTCGGGATTCTCCGCGCGGTGCGACGCGCGCAGCCATCCCTGGGAGACCTTGACGGGCAGCCCGGCGTCGGGCTCGGCGGACACCAGCGAGACCTTGACGAAGACATCGATGTCCGTCTGGTCGCTAGAGGCGTACAGCGTCAGCACACCGTGGCCGGTGAACTCCCGGTCCCGGTCCATCGGCGGCGAGGTGAACGTGTTGACGCGCGCGACGTGGTCGGGCACGCCGTGCTTGTCGAAGACGGTGACACCGGCCATCCACTGGGGATCCGGGTACGACCACGACGTCGAGTCCTGCTCGGAGTCCGGTTCGGCCTCGGTCAGCGACCCGTTGTTGAGCGAGGTGACGGCGTCGCTGTGTGTCCCGGTGAGGTGGAAGGTCGTCGGCGTGGCGTCCGGTGGCGGCCAGGATGCGGCTGACCTGTACGTGTTCTCGCCGTTGACGTAGAAGCGCGCTGCCGGCTGCTTCATCACGTCGTTCTCGATGCCCTTGAGGTGATGGTCGTACCAGGGGAGCAGCTCGTCGCGGTGGAACTGCTCGTCGAAGTAGTACATCTGCGCTTCGGCGAAGCTGGACGGATGAGCGACCAGGAGCTTCTTCGGTCCCCGGACCCGCTCGAAGCCGTAGAAGTTGCCGCGCAGATGCAACGCCGCCTTGCCCCACACACCGATGGAGAACACCGGGATGTCGACGGACGGCAGCTCCCAGAACGGCGACCTGCGGCGTTGCCACTCGTCGTCGAGTGGGTGCGAGAGGACGTCGTAGATGTACTCGTGTTTGTCGCCGACGTGGAAGTCGATGCCTCTGAGCTCGTGCTGGTAGAGCACCGATCCGAACAGCCAGGTGTTGAGGAACCCCTGGATCGGGATTCCGCCGTGGTACATCCAGTCGCGGTACATGTCCGTCGCGCCGTCGTAGGCCACGATCGTCTTCAGGTGCGGCGGACGGGTGCGCGCCGCGTTCCACTGGCTCCAGCAGTAGTGCGACATACCGATCATGCCGACCGAGCCTGTGCTCCACGGCTGGACGGCAACGTGCTCGATCATGTCGTGGATGGCCTCACCCTCACCGCGTGAGACCGGGTCCCAGGTTCCCTCGGAGCGGCCGGTGCCGGGCAGGTCCATCGCGACATAGGCATAGCCGTTGTCGAGGTACAGCTGGATCGGACCGTATTCAATGAACGGAAAGACGGGGTTGGGCGGGAGGTGGCGCAGCGCCTTCTGGTACGGAGAGGCCCCCAGCACGATCGGGTAGCGGCCGTCGCCGGACGAGGGGAGGTACACATCGGCCCGCAGCAGGTTTCCGGTGCGGCTCCGGACCTCGACTTCGAAGGGCGTCACATTGACGTCGACCATAGGGGCTCCATCCGTTCTTGATGACTGTGGATCAGTACTCGGTGGACCGGTGCACGGAACTGCCGCCATCGGCGTGCCGGACTTGTTCCGGGACCAGGGCCGGGCAGCGGACCTGACGGACCGGCAGGAGGTGGACAGGTGGCCCAGCGGGACCATCGAGGCCTGGCTCGCCTTCTCCCACCTGCGGTCTGCGCAGGAGCAGGGTGTCGAACGCCCCCGAACCGTGGTAGGTGAGCGTTACCGTCGGGCTCGTGTCCACGGTGTGCGCCGCCCATTCCACTCTCGGGTCCCGTTCGGTGAAGTCGGGAAACGCCGACCGCCGCGGCGCGGGCATGGCCTGGGGCGTGTACGGGACGGTTGCCGGGGCAGACACTCGCGTACGGCGGTGCCTGCCGCGCTGTTCCGTGGTCTGCTGTACACCGTTCGTCACCACCACCGTGACGCCGACGATGATCAGCACGAGCCCGGGCAGGGTCGCGGGCTTGATGCCCTGCCCCATGAACCACCACGCCGCGAGCGCGGCCACGGGGGTCTCCAGCAGGAGCAGGACGCTCATGACCGTCGCCGAGGTCCTGCCGAGGGCGAAGTTCAGCGAGCCGAGACCCAGGATCTGTGGAAGGACGAGTAGCCCCAGCAGCGACAGCTGGGTGGATCTGTCGAAGCCCGTCAACGGGATGTGGGCCAGCAGGCAGACGACGAGGAGTTCCATGCCGCACACCAGCGAGGTGAAGGTCGAATAGAGGGGTGTGCTCACATCCGCGCGCGACCGCTCGCTCAGCGCGGTGTACCCGGCCTGGGCAACGGCTCCGACGAGGGCGAGCAGGTCGCCCAGTAGCGCTGTACCACCGGACCTGATGTCGAGGCCGCCGGCCGCAGCCGCTCCCGCCACGGACAGTGCGAGACCCATCCACGCTCGGCGGGGCAGCCAGGCACCCTGCGCCGCGGCGATGAGAGCCTGCCATAGCGGCTGGGTGGCGACGAGCGCTGTGGACATGGCGACGGAAGTCAACCGGGTGCTGGTCATGAAGGCCGCGAAGTGGAGGGCGAGCGTGGTGGCGGCGAGGAAACCGAAGACCAGCGGCCACCACTGCTCCCGGCGCAGGAGGCCGCGCTCGCCCCGCGTGACGCGCACCACTTCCCGGCGGCGCAGTACAAGGAGGAACGGTCCGAGCACGGCGAAGCCGAGGCAGTTGCGCCAGAAGGCCATGGCGAGAGGTGAGGCGGAGGCGGCGGCGGTGAGCGGGGCGGTGGCTGAGACGGCGACCACGGTGACCGCCATGGCGGCCATGGACAGCGGATCGAGCCTGGACTTCACGCGTGCGTCCCGCCGTCCGCGTTGTGCGGGACGAAGGACGGACGGCCCTCGATGTCGTCCCGTGTGAAACACACAGGCGGGACGGGGCCGTTCGCGTGTCGGTCCCGCGTTCCCTTCCTCTCCGTCTGGCCACGTAGGTCAGGTCGTGCCTCGTCACACACATGCGCGCATTGCGTCGCGGTCGTGCGCATCGGCACACCCGCGGAACCCGCCGACCGGCGTCCGGGAGCTGAAGGGCAGCATGCGCAGGTATGGGCCGGGATGGGATCGGTCCTGCTGAACAAGGCCAAGGAACAGCCGGGTGTATGTCCCGTATTGATCACTGGGTACGCGGTTTCTGTGCTGTGGGGAGTGGGGCAGCTCAGAGCCCCGACGGATCGGCAGCGATGCCGGGGCCGGTCGGCGACACAGGGGCGCAGCCACACCATGTTCACGTTCCACGAGGTCGTGCAGCGCAAGCCCAGTGCATCGGCCGGTACCGGAATGGGGCAAGCGTCAGCCGCAGAGGTGGTTCGGCTGGACAACCATCTTTGCCCGTCAAAACCTGAGGTTTCTCGCCAGAAGCGGAGGACATTGACAGGGGGACAGCTGGTTCGCTCGGGAGGAACCGACCGGTTCTGACCCGGGGAAGCAATTGCTGGAGCTGCTTGTGTCGGCGGTACGGCTATTACGCACTGCCGAGCCGGCCTGGCGGAACGGGGAGACAGGCTCCGAGTCCGGCAGGACCGGCGCCCGGGTGAAGGTCTGGTGTTCCGTCCCCAACAGCCCCTAGGATGCGGGCACTTCGTGCATATGCGCACGTCCGGGGGGAAGCCGGTGGGAGTCCGGCGCTGACCTGCAACCGTGTACGGCCCATGAGCGGCCGTGAGTCGGGATGCCCGGCGTGTGCAGCGATCCGCTTCTCGCTGTCATGGTCTACAGGAGGGCTCAGCCTTGCGCCGCACATCCGCACCCCGCACCCGCACCCTGGTCACCGCGACCGTCCTCGGTCTCGCGCTCGCCGCGTCCGCTCCGGCGGTCGCGCAGGCCCAGAGCGCGCTGGACACGAACGCTCCCGTCAGAGTGACGCTCACCGTGCAGGGCCCGGACGGGCTTCTCTTCAAGGGGAAGATCAGAACCCGCGGGCACGACGTCACCACCGCCACCGGCGGCACGCACCACTGCGACGGCACCAACGGCGCCGCCAATCCCTCGGCCGTGCCGACGCCGACGGCCGCCCTCGACGACGCCGCCCACAAACGGCACTTCACCTGGGACGGGACCTGGTACGCGTCGTTCGACGACTACTCCGTCGACACCATCAAGGGCGTCAACGGTGGCGGGACCGCCTACTGGAACATCTCCGTCAACGGCACCTCGACCCCCGTCGGCGGCTGCCAGTTCAAGCTGAACGCCGGTGACAAGGTGGCGTTCACCTGGACCGCGTTCTGAGCGCAGCGACTCACAAGGGGCGGGCCTCGGACGCCGTGACCGGCTCCCCGGCCCGCACCCCGTGCAGGACGTGGGCCAGCACCTCGGCCCCACGCACCACCCGTGGCCCCGGGCGGTTGAAGTAGGACGGCCCGTCCAGCACCCAGACCCGGCCGGACCGTACGGCCGGCAGGTCGTCCCACCCTGGCAGGGCGGTCAGCAACTCGGCTTCCCGCAGAGTCCGTTCGGGCGGGAAGCCGCACGGCAGGATCAGGACGGCATCCGGCCGGGCGGCCCGCACCGCCTCCCAGGTCATGGGTTTCGTGTGCTCGCCGGGGGCGGCGAGGAGCGGGATCCCGCCGGCGGCCGTGAGCTGCTCCGGCACCCAGTGGCCGGCCGGCCACAGCGGGTCGAGCCACTCGATCGCCACCACCCGGGGTCGGTCCCGGTCGGCGACGGACGCGCGGACGCGGTCGAGTCGTGCGCGCAGTTCGGCTCTGCGCCGCTCCGCCCGCTCCCGCACGCCGAGCAGTTCGCCCACCGTGACCAGGCAGTCCAGGACGTCGTCGAGCGTGCGCGGTTCCAGGCTCAGGACGCGGGTGTCCGCGTCGAGCAGGCGGACGGTCCGGCTGACCTTCTCGTACGAGACCGCGCACACGTCGCACAGGTCCTGGGTGAGGATCACATCGGGGCGCAGGGCAGCCAGCGCCTCGGTGTCCAGGGTGTACAGAGACGACCCGGAGTGCGCCGAGCCGCCGACCGCGTCGGAGATCTCCCGGCTGGTGAGCCGGTCCTGATCGAGGTCGGCCCCGGTCACCACCGGTACCGACGCGATCTCGTCCGGCGGCCAGTCGCACTCGTGGGTACGGCCGACCAGCCGCGCGGACAGTCCGAGTTCGGCGACGATGTCGGTCGCGGCGGGCAGCAGGGAGACGATGCGCATCCCGCGAGCCTATGACCGCTTACAACTCCTCACGCTCCCCAGCGCACCGCGATCGTGTCGCCGACGCCCACGGTCGTCTCCCTGGCCGCGGTGGCGAACGCCCCGCCGTCGACGCTGACCTTCCAGGTGTTCGAGCCGCTGTTGGCCGTGCCGTTGAGTGAGGTGATCGTGCCGGTGCCGGAGGACGGGGTCACGGCGGTGACGCAGCCGGACGGGGTGGCCGCGCTCACGGCGGCGTCGAGCACCGCGCCGAGCGTGGTCGTCGAGCCGGTCGGGGTCAGTGCCACCGAGCACACCTTCAGGTTCCCGGCGCCGTCGTCCACGGTCAGCGCCAGCTTCGTGGCCGTACCGGAGGTGAGGGACGTCTGCCCGACCCACTGCGGGGCGCCGGTCGTGGTGGGGACGGGCGGGGTGGCGGTGAACCCGGCTCCGGCGACCGCGCGCAGGCCGTCGATGGAGGCGTAGGCGGACGGGCTGGTGTCGCTGGGCAGGTACTTGAAGCCGCCGCCGGGGTTGAACTGCTGGGCGATCAGGAAGTCGACCGGCGTCTTGCCCTGGGAGGTGAGGAAGTCGCCGGTCTGCGGGTTGATGCCGCAGGCGTTGAGACCCGACACCGCCCAGCCGTTGGAGTCGGTGTTGACCCCGAACAGCGCGCTGAAGGCGCCGCTGCTCGCGACCAGCTTGCTCTTCAGGAACGCCTTCGCCTGCACGATGTCGGTGTCCGTGTTGGGGACCCCCGACACGCACAGGGCGGCCATCGCGGCGCCGGTCATGTCGATGTCGCTCGCCGCCGCCAGCTGGGTCGCGTTGCCCTCGGCCTTGCTGTAGTTCCAGCCGCCGTCGTTGTGCTGGTTGGCGCGGATGCGGGTGACGATCGAATCGCGCAGCGCCTGCGGGACGCGGACCTGACCGGCCGTCGTCTTTGCCCCGTTCAGGGCGAGGGCCGCGAAGACGGTGCCGTTGAAGTTGGCCGACGGACCGAAGTAACCGGCCTCCGACGTCTGCCAGTAGCCGTAGATGTCGGCGATCAGGTTGCGGGCGTCGGAGACCCGGGACGGGTCGATGCCGGCGGCGTACGAGTTGAGCGTGGCCCGTTCGTAGTCGGTGACGACGGGGGAGGAGGACGGCCAGCCGCTGGTGGCGAGCAGGTTGCGGTAGACGGTTCTCGCGTTCTTGGTCGCGTCGCCGCCGGGCGTCACGTCCACGGCGGCGGTGCCCGCCGCGGCGAACGCGCTGAACGCCCACTCGTTGGACAGCCCCGACCCCGCGTACGAACCGTCCGCCGCCTGAAGGGACTTGAGATAGGTCACGCCGTTCGTCTTCGACGTGGCGATCTGGGCGGGGGTGGTGGTCGCGGCGGCGGGCAGCGTGGTGAGCGCGAAGGCACCCAGCACGGCGAGGACGGACACGGCGGTACGACGCGGCATGGCGGTACTAGGCGACACGGCGGTACGACGGGACATGGCCTGCTCCTTGGGTGGAGGACGCCGACCGGTCCCGCCGGTCCACAGCGGCGCGGCGGGTGTGGCCGCCGTCCGGGACGCGTGGACTCGGCTGTCAACGGTGCTTCGCCGCGCGGGCATTCGGGCTCGGGTCGGCCCCCTGCCGTCCCACACCGCTGCGCGTCAGCCCCGGACTCCCACCGGGTTCCCCCACTCGGCAGTCCGGGACGGTACCCGAGGACCACCGGGTCCGCCAGGGCCGTCCCGGGAGCGCACCCGAGCCCACCGGGGCGCGCCTGTGCACCGCCTTGACGCTCCCTGTGAACCATGTTCAAATCCGGCTGATACGCAACGAGTTCCAGGGGAAGCCGGTCGAATCCCGGCGCTGACCCGCAACCGTAGGCCCGGCAGCAGTGCCGGGCGAGCCGGACTGCCTGGAGCGTGTTCAACAGCAACAGACGCCGTCGTGGACTACGGCGTGGTGCGAGCAGCTTTCGTGCGCCGGGGCAGTGACTCCGGGCGGCGAAGGCCCCCTGCCACGTCTCCGTCCGCGCCGGACAGCCGGCGAGGGGGACCGCGGTGAGAACCGGAACGGGGAGACGAGAAGGCGTACGGACGGGGAGACGAAGAGACGTACGTACGGCGGCAGTCGGCGCGGCCCTGCTCGCTCTGCTCGCGAGCTTCGTGACGTTCCTCACGACGACTTCCGCCGCGGCCGACGGGGTCGGCGACTGCACCGCCACCAAGGGCGCCGTGGTCGCCGTCGACTTCGGGGCCTTCGGCGGCACCGCCGAGCGCGGCTGCGACACCACCCCGACCACCGGCTACGACCTCCTCCACGACGCCGGTTTCACCACCACCGGCACCCAGCACGACGGCCCCGCCTTCATCTGCCGCATCGGCTACGGCTCGTTCAACTCCGGTACGCAGTACCCGACTCCGGACAAGGAGTCCTGCGTCCTGACCCCGCCCGCCACCGCGTACTGGTCCTACTGGACCGCCTCGCCAGGCCAGGACGACTGGTCGTACAGCCAGTACGGCGCGATGGACCGCAAGGTGAAGGACGGCGACGTCGACGCCTGGGTGTACGGCGGCACGGACGTCGGCGGTACGACGGGCAGGCCGGCCTTCACGCCCGACGACGTACGCGCGGGTAACGGCGGCGGGACGCCCGATCCGAGCACCACACCCACCGGCGGTACGGGCAGGATCGACGTGGCCGGGGCCGCCCGGTGGCTGAAGAGCGGCCTCACCGACGGCGAACGCGTCGTCGACGACGGCGCCGGCACCCCGAACTACCTCCTGACCACCGAGACCGCCTACGCCCTCGCCGCAGCGGACGGCAAGAGCGCCACCCTCGACAAGGTCACGGCCTTCCTCACCGCCCACACCGCCGACTACGCCTACCCGTCCGGCGCCGACCAGGCCCCCGATGCCACCGCCGCCGCCCGCCTGGCCCTGCTAGCCGAGGCCACCGAGGGCGACCCGCACGCCGTCGGCGGCCACGACCTGATCGCCGACCTCACCGCCAACGTCTGCGCGGCCGGTCCCGAGTCCGGTCAGCCGACCCCCGGCTGCACGGCCAAGGGCGACTTCCGCAACGCGACCTACGCCGAGGGCCAGGCCCTGTCCGTCCTCGCCCTGCTGCGGGCCGGCGTGACGCCCCCGGCCGCCACCGTCGACCGGCTCACCCAACTCCAGTGCGCGGACGGCGGGATCACCAGCATCCTCATCGGCCCCGGCGAGTACTGCGACGGCGATCCCGCCACCACCGGCCTCGTCGCCCTGGTCCTGCGGAAGGCGGGCGGACACGACGACGCGGTCGCCAAGGCCCGCACCTATCTGACCAAGGCACAGCGCGCGGACGGCGCCTTCCCGGGCTACACCGGTTCCCCCACCGGCAGCGTCTACGCGACCGCGTACGCCGCCCAGGCGCTGCGCGCCCTCGGGGACGGCGACCGTGCGGACGCGGCCGTCGGCTGGCTCTCCCGGCAGCAACTCGCGGGCGGCGGCTTCGGGTTCGACGAAGGTGCCACCGACCCGGCCGTCTACCCGACCCCGCCGGCCGTCCTCGCCGGTGCCGGCACCAGCCTGGTCACCCTCACCACGAAGCAGCCCGACCCGCCCACCTCGCCTTCGGGCTCCCCGACCCCGACCACGCCCGCTCCCGGCATCGGCCCCGACCTGAAGAAGGGCGTCGCATATCTCACCAGCGCCGCCAACCTCAAACAAGGCCAGTACTACACCGCCGGGCCCGGCACCACCCGCGCCGACTTCGGCCTCACCATCGACGGCGCCTACGCCCTCGCCGCCACCGGCCTGAACAACGCCAAGCTGCGCGGCATCGTCGACTTCCTCGACCTCGGCGGCAAGGACGGCGAGGGCCGGACCGTCGACGACTGGACGGGCATCGGCACTGCCTACGCCGCCGGCGGCTCCCTCGGCAAGACCGCCCTGCTCGCCGAAGCGGTCGGCCGGGACCCGCGCGACTTCGCCGGGCACGACCTGATCGCCGCGCTCGACAAAGCCGTCTGCGCGAAGCCGAGCACCGCCCCCGACCGCTCCTGCGCCGCCGAGGGCGCCTACACCTACGCGCCCTCGGTGTTCGCTCAGTCCCTCGCCGTCATGGCCCAACTCCGCGCCGGAGAACGGCCGGAGAAGCCGATCGCCTACCTGGAGAGCCTCCAGCAGGACAGCGGCGCCTGGCCGAGCCTGATCCCCGCGACGGGCGACACCGACGTCGACTCCACCGCGATCGCCGCCATGGCCCTGGACCTGGCCGGCGGTGACAAGGCCGAGGCAGCCGTCGACAAGGCGCTCACCTGGATCGCGTCGAAGCAGTTGCCCGACGGCGGCTTCCCCGGTGCGGCCGGAAACTCGGTCAACTCGGCGGCCCTCGCGGTGCAGGGGCTCTCCCTGGACGCACAGAAGTACGCCGACGAGATCACCGACGCCCAGAAGTGCCTCGCCGCCCAGCAGAACACCGACGGCGGGTTCAACGTGGCCAAGGAGGGCCAGCGCGGCTCCGACCTGAGGGCCTCCACGCAGGCGGTGGGCGGCGCGACCGGCATCTCCTTCGGAACCCTGGAGCGCAGCCTCGCCGGCACCTCACCCCAGCCGACCCCGTCCTCCACCCCGAGCCCGAACCCGAGCGGCAGCGCTCCGGAGATCGTCACCCCGGGCGGTGACGGCGGGACCCGCGGCGGCAGCGGGGCGCTGGCCTCCACCGGCGTCCAGGTCGGGGTGCTGGCCGCGATCGCCGCGCTGCTCGTGCTCGCCGGATGGCGTACGACGGTGACGGCGCGACGGCGTGCGGAAGCGGGGCATGACCGGTGAGCGCCCTCCGGCGGGCCGTGTCCCGCATGCTGACGGCCCTTGCCCTCACGGCAGTCGGCTTCGGCGTGACTGCCGCCCCGGCCTCCGCAGCCCCGCAGCCGATGGGCCGCTGCACCACCACCTCCGGAGTGGTGCTCGCCGTCGACTTCAGCCACTGGGGCGGTCCGATCCTCCGCTCCTGCGGCACGACCCCGACCACCGGCTACGACCTTCTCAACCAGGGCGGCTGGGCCACCACGGGTACCCAGCACGACGGCCCGGCCTTCATCTGCCGTATCGGCTACAGCGGTTACCAGCACGGCAAGCAGTACCCGACCGCCGCCCAGGACGACTGCGTGCTCACACCGCCCGCGGACGCCTACTGGTCGTACTGGCACGCCGACCCCGGCGCCCGCGACTGGTCCTACAGCCAGCTCGGCGCGATGCTCTACAAGCCGAAGCCCGGCAGCGTGGACCTCTGGATCTTCGGCGCCACGAACATCCAGGGCACCGAGGGCCGCCCGAAGGTCACCCCGGACCAATTGCGCGCCCACAACACCCGCCCGCAGGGCGACACCGGCCGCCCGGCCTCCACGTCCAAGGCGCCCGCGCTGCCACCGGACGTGGACACCGGCCCCGCGCCCGAACAGCAGCAGACCAAGCCCCCCACGGCGACACCGAAGGCCAAGCCGAGCCCGAAGCCGACGACGTCCGCCCGCAGCGCCACCCCGACACCCACCAAGACCGGCACTCCGAGCCCCTCGGCCACGGCACCACCGTCGAGCCCGGGCACCCGGGTGGTCGACGCGGCACCTGCCGCCGACGCCCCGCACCACTCCGGCTCGGTCGTCCCGGTACTCACCGGCGTCTCGCTCGTCGCGGTGATCGGCGGCGCGGCGCTGTACGTGGCGCGCCGCCGCCGTCGTACCGAGTGACCGGGATGGCCCGTACGACCGTCGGGACGGCGGCCGTCCCCTCCGGCCCCGAGCGGCCGGACCGGGGCGGACGTCGGCTTCCGCGCGTCCTGCACCCGGTCGCCTGGTGGGTGTGGGCCCTCTCCCTCGCCACCGCCGTCAGCCGCACCGACAACCCGCTGCTGCTGTTCCTCGTGCTCGCTGTCCTCGGCTACGTCGTCACCGCCCGCCGCACCGAAGCTCCCTGGGCGCGCGGCTTCAAGTACTACCTCTACCTGGCCCTCACGGTCGTCGCGATCCGGGTCGTCTTCCGCGCCGTGTTCGCCACCGGCATCACCCCGCGCGACCACTTCCTCTTCTCCCTCCCGCGCATCCCCACCCCCGACTGGTACGCGGGCATCAAGATCGGCGGCCCGGTCTCCCTGGAGGCGCTCCTCTCGGCGGCGACCGACGGACTGCGCCTGGCCTGCATGCTGTGCTGCATCGGCGCCGCGAACACCCTCGCCAACCCCAAGCGCGCGCTGCGAGTGCTGCCCGGCGCCCTGTACGAACTCGGGGTCGCCGTCACCGTCGCGATCAGCGTGGCCCCGCAGCTCGTACAGAGCGTGCAACGCGTGTCCCGGGCACGGAAGTTGAGGGCGGGACGCACCCAGGGCATGCGCGCACTGCGCGGGATCGTGATCCCGGTCCTCGAAGACGCCCTGGAACGCTCGCTGCGGCTCGCCGCCGCCATGGACTCCCGGGGGTACGGCCGCGCGGGCACCGCGACCCGCCGCTCGCGCCGCATCACGGGCGCGCTGATGCTGCTGGGCATGTGCGGTCTGTGCGCGGGGGCGTACGGCCTGCTGGACGCGACCGCGCCCGCCTTTCTCGGCCTCCCCGCGATGGGCCTGGGCGCCGTGCTCTGCCTGGCGGGCCTGCGCCTGGGCGGCCGTCGCGTCACCCGCACCACCTACCGCCCCGACCCCTGGCGGCTGCCCGAGTGGGCCGTCGCGGGCAGCGGTGTGCTCTCCGCCGTCCTGCTGCTGAGCGACCTCGGCTACGACCCCGCCCAGCTCAACCCCACCTTCTACCCCCTCACCTGGCCCGAGCTGCCCCTGATTCCCACCGTCGCGATCCTCCTCGCCGGCACCGCCGGTTTCCTCTCGCCCCCGCCCGGAGCGCCGTGATCACCTTCGACCAGGTCACCATCCAGTACGACGACGCCCCCGAACCCGCCCTGCGGGACGCCGACTTCACCATCGAGGAAGGCGAACTCTGCCTCGTCGTCGGGCACACGGGCGTGGGCAAGTCCACCCTCCTCGGCGCGGTCAACGGATTGGTCCCGCACTTCACCGGCGGCACCCTGTACGGCCGCGTCACGGTCGACGGGCGCGACACCGCCCACCACCAGCCCCGCGAACTCGCCGACGTGGTGGGCGTGGTGGGCCAGGACCCGGTGGACGGCTTCGTCACCGACACCGTCGAGGAGGAACTCGCCTACGCCATGGAACAGTTGGCGATCCCTCCGGCCACCATGCGCAAACGCGTCGAGGAGACCCTCGACCTGCTGAGCCTCGCCGACCTGCGCCATCGCGCCCTGCACGAACTCTCCGGCGGCCAGCAGCAGCGCGTCGCCATCGGCTCCGTGCTCACCGCCCACCCCCGCGTCCTGGTCCTCGACGAACCCACCTCCGCCCTGGACCCGACCGCCGCCGAGGAAGTCCTCGCCGCCGTCACCCGCCTCGTCCACGATCTCGGTGTCACCGTCCTCATGGCCGAACACCGCCTGGAACGCGTCGTCCAGTACGCCGACCGCGTCCTGCACCTTCCCGGCGACGGCCACGCCCGGATCGGACCACCCGCCGACATCCTGCGCACGTCAACGATCGCCCCGCCGATCGTTGAGCTGGGCCGCGTGGCGGGCTGGTCGCCCCTCCCGCTGTCCATTCGCGACGCCCGCCGCGCCGCCGCACCCCTGCGCGCACGCCTGGCCGACCGCCCCCCGAGCCCGGCCCGTCCGAGCCCCGCCCGGAAGGCCGCCCCGCTGCTCACCGCCCGCGGCATCACCGTCACCTACCGCGGGGTCCCCGCCGTGCGCGAAGTCGACCTCGACCTGCGCGCCGACGAGGTGACCGCCCTCATGGGCCGCAACGGCTCCGGCAAGTCCTCCCTCCTCTGGGCCCTCCAGGGCTCCGGCCCCCGCCGCGCCGGAACCGTGAGGACGGCGGGAGGCGGACCCGATCCGCACGACGTGCCCGCCGCGCAGGCCCGCCGTCTGGTCGGCCTGGTCCCGCAGACCCCGGCCGACCTGCTCTACCTGGAGAGCGTCAAACAGGAACTCGACCAGGCGGACGCCGAATCCGGCACCGGCGTACCGGCCCGCGCTGTCCTGGACCGGCTCGCCCCCGGCATCGACGACGCCACCCACCCCCGCGATCTCTCCGAAGGCCAGAAGCTCGCCCTCGTCCTCGCCGTCCAGCTCTCCGCCGCGCCCCAGATCGTCCTGCTCGACGAGCCGACCCGCGGCCTGGACTACCGGGCGAAGTCGGCGCTGATCGGCATCGTCGACTCCCTCGCCGCCGAGGGCAGATCGGTCGTCATCTCCACCCACGACGTCGAGTTCGTCGCACGGGCCGCCGACCGCGTGGTCGTCATGGCCGAGGGAGACGTCGTAGCGGACGGTCCGACTGCCGAAGTCATCGTCGCGTCACCCGTGTTCGCACCGCAAACCGCGAAGATCCTCGCCCCGCTGCCGTATCTGACGGTCGGCCAGATCGAGGCGTCCCTGGCATGACCACCCCTGCTGCCATCCGACTGACCCCGCGCGCCGGCATCGTCATGACACTCGCTGCCTTCCTCGGACTGGTCGCGTTCTTCTGGCCGTTCGTTGTCGCACCCGGCACGTTCGGCTCGAACTACGCACCCCCGCTGATCTTCGGCGTGCTTCTCGTCCTCGTCCTGTGCGTGGTGCTGTCGGAGATCGCCGAGGGCGGCATCGACTCCAAGGCGCTCGCCATGCTCGGCGTACTGTCCGCCGTCAACGCGGCCCTGCGTCCGCTCGGCGCCGGAACCGCAGGCATCGAGACCGTCTTCTTCATCCTGGTCCTCGCCGGACGTGTCTACGGACCCGGCTTCGGCTTCACTCTCGGCTGCACCTCGCTGTTCGCCTCCGCGCTCATCACAGGCGGGGTCGGGCCGTGGATGCCGTACCAGATGTTCGGCTGCGCGTTCGTCGGCATGCTCGCCGGGTTCCTGCCGCGCGCGAGCGGGCGCCGGGAGGTGCTGATGCTCGCTGTCTACGGCTCGCTCTCCGGCTACCTCTTCGGCTTCCTCCTCAACCTCTCCTTCTGGCCCTTCTCCCTCGACCCGAACAGTTCCATCGCCTACCTGCCCGGCCTGCCCTTCACCGAGCAGTGGCACCGGTACGTCGCCTTCGACCTGGCCACCTCGCTCGGCTGGGACACGGGCCGGGCGGTCACCAACTTCGTCTGCGTCCTGCTGGCGGGACCGGCGGTGCTCACCACCTTCCGGCGTGCCGCCCGCAAGGCCCGCTTCCGCGCCCCGGTGCGCTTCGGGGCGCCCCGTGGATCGTCCTGAACTCAGTCGGTGCTGATGTTGCTGACGGACAGTCGGCCGAAGCGCCCCCGGAAGTAGGCCAGTGGCAGGCCGGCACGTCCTCCCGCCCGTTCGACCTCCCCGACGATCACGACATGGGTCCCCGCGACGACCTCGTCGGTGACCCGGCACTCGAAGGTCGCCAGTGCGTCGGGAAGGACGGGGGCGCCACGGTCCCCGGGGCGAAAGGGGTGCCCGTCGAACGTGGAGCCCTGGCGGGCGAAGTGGTGCGAGAGTTCCGCCTGGTGCTCCGCGAGTACGTTCACCGCGAAGTGACGGCTCGCGGCGATCGCCCGTCCCGTGGCGGAGGACCTGTTCATGCAGACCAGCAGGAGGGGAGGGGTGAGGGAGACGGAGGTCAGGGAGCTGGCCGTGGTGCCGTAGGGGATGCCCTCGCAGAGGGTCGTGACCACGGTGACACCGGATGCGAAGCGGCCGATGAGGTCCCGGTACTCGTCACTGGTGACCGTGGGCATCGTGGTCCCTCCGCTGCGCCCGGCTGAGGATCGTGTCGACGTGGCGCATGTGGGCGGCGTCCACCAGCATGCCGTCGACGGCGATCGCCCCGGTGCCCGCGGACTCCGCGGCGCGATACGCGTCCCGGGTCGTGGTCGCCCACTCGATCTCCTCCGAGGTAGGGCTGAAGACCGCGTTGGAGAGGGGGACTTGACTGGGATGGATGCACCACTTGCCGTCGAAGCCGAGCATCGAGGCGGTGTCGCAGTCGCGCCGGTACGCCTCCGCGTCCCGGAAGTCGGGGAACGGGTAGTCGATGGCGTCGATGCCTGCCGCGCGGGCGGCGGCGACGACGGTCGACCGCGCGTAGTGCCAGAAGTCGCCGGGATAGGGCCGTACCGGCCGGAAGTTGGTGTCGACGCGGGCGCGCAGAGAGGCTGACAGGTCGCCCGCGCCGAGGATGATCGCCTGTAGGCGGGGGCTGGCCTTGGCGATCTCGAAGGCGTTGCCGAGTCCCTCGGCCTCCTCGACGAGGACTTCGAGTCCGATGCGGTGGGGGAGGCCGAGCTTGGCCTCCAACTGGCCGAGCAGGACGTCGAACCACCACACGTCCCTGGCGGAACGGGCCTTGGGGACGATGATCACGTCGAGGTTGTGCCCGGCGCCTGTGACAACGTCGATGACGTCGTCGTGGCACCAGACCGTGTCCAGGCCGTTGACCCGGACCGCCCGGACGGTGTCGCCCCAGTCGTACTCGTTGAGGGCCTTGACGATGTTCGCCCGGCCCTGGATCTTCGCGCTCGGCGCGCAGGCGTCCTCCAGGTCCATGAAGACGAGGTCGGCGCCGGTGCCCGGTGCCTTGGCCAGCATTTTCTCGCTGCTGGCGGGGGTGGCCAGTTCCGAGCGGCGGACTCGGAGGTCACGGCTGGTCATCAGATGGGCTCCTGGTCGGATGGTTCGGATGGCTCAGATGGTTCCGTCGGCGCGCAGCGCGGCGCGGCGGGTGGCGTCGAGGCCGAGGAGGTCGCCGTACACGTCGTCGTTGTCGGCGCCCAGGGCCCGGCCGAGGCCCCGTACGGTGGCGGGAGTTGCGCTCAGGCGGGCGGTCGGGGCCTGGACGCGGATCGGTCCCAGGTCGGGGTCGTCGACGGCGGTGAAGGTGCCGCGGGCGGTGAGGTGCGGGTCGTCGAGCAGTGCCTCGGCGTCGTAGACGCGGGCCACTGCACAGCCGCCGGCCTCGAAGGCGGCAAGGGCGTCGGCCAGCGTCTGCCCGGCGACCCAGTCGGCCACCACCTTGTCGATCTCGTCGCCGTGGGCGGCGCGGCCCGCGGGCTCGTAGTAGTCGGGGTCGGCGGCCAGGTCGGGGCGTCCCACGACGGTGAAGACGCGCTGTGCCATGCGCGGTGAGGCCGAGGAGAGGGCGAGCCATCCGCCGTCCTCGGAGCGGTAGCAGTTGCGTGGTGCGCTCGCGTCGAAGCGGCTGCCGGAGCGCACGGGCGAGGTGCCCAGCTGGTCGTACGCCAGGGTCGCGGACTCGATCAGCCGGGCCAGGGGCTCGATGAGGTTGACGTCGACGACCTGGCCGGTGCCGCCGTGGACGTCACGGTGGTAGAGCGCGGCGAGTACGGCGTGGGTGGCCGCCAGCGAGGCGACCCCGTCGGCCAGCATGAACGGGGGCAGGGAGGGAGTGCCGCCGGGTTCGCCCACCAGGTGCGCGAAACCGCTCATGGCCTCGGCGAGGGTGCCGTAGCCGGGCCGGTCGCTGTGCGGGCCGCCGGCGCCGTACCCGGAGACGTGGAGGACCACCAGCCGGGGATGGCGGGCCACGACGTCGGCCGGGCTCAGGCCCCAGCGGGTCAGTGCGCTGGGGCGGCTGCCGAGGACGAGCACGTCGGCGTGGTCGAGGAGCCGGTGCAGCAGCTCCTGCCCGTCCGGTGTGCGGAGGTTGAGCGTGACGCACTTCTTGTTGCGGCTCACGCTCTTCCAGACCAGGCCCCAGCCGTCCTTGAGATCGCCCCAGGTGCGCAACGGGTCGCCGCTGCCGGGCTGTTCGACCTTGATGACCTCGGCGCCCAGTTCGCCGAGGTGGGTGGCGACCATGGGGCCGGCGACGAGGGTGGCGGCGTCCACGACCCGGATGCCGCCCAGCGCGGAGGGCCGTTCAGACATGGGCGGGACCCGTCGGCAGCCGAGGCGCGGTCGGGGGACGGGCGAGTCCCAGGTGCTCCCGGAGTGTCGTGCCGGCGTACTGCTTGCGGTGCAGGCCCCGGCGCTGCAGTTCCGGTACCACCAGGCGGACGAAGTCCTCGAAGGCACCGGGCAGATGGGTCGCCGCGAGCACGAACCCGTCGCAGGCGTCGGTCGTGAACCACTCCTCCATCTGGTCCGCGACCTGGGTCGCGGTGCCGACGAAGCGCGGCCCCTGGAGCAGGGTCGCCCGGTGCCCGGCGAGGTCGCGGATGCGGACGGTGCCGCCGATGTGGGCCCGCATGTTCTGCACCAGGCCACGGATTCCGGTCGACTTCTCCACGAGCTCGTCGGTGACCGGTTCGTCGAGGTCATGGACCGAGAAGTCGTAGTTCATCAGCTCGGACAGCAGGGTCAGTGACGCCGTGGAGACGGCGGAGACCCTGCTCACCAAGTCGCCCACCGCTCTCAAGGTGACTTTGGCGGCCCTGCGCCGCGCCCGCCGCCTCGGTCCGCTGGAAGGCGTCCTGGACCAGGAGTACCGCGTCTCCTGCCGTGCCCTGACCGCACCCGACCTGGTGGAGGGCATCCGCGCCCAGGTCATCGACAAGGACCGTAACCCCCGTTGGTCCCCGGCCACCCTTGCCGAGGTCACCGACGCCGACGTCGCACGCTTCTTCGCCCCGCTCGGCGAGCGCGAACTCGGGCTCGCCGACCCCGACATCACCGAGGAGGTGCCCTGGTGAGCCGTACCGTCGCGTTCATCGGACTCGGACACATGGGCGGCCCCATGGCCGTCAACCTGGCCAAGGCCGGATATCGCGTGCGTGCCTACGACCTGGTGGTCACCCCGGGGCCCGGCCTGGAGCCCGCCGCCTCCGCCGCGGAAGCCGTCCGCGACGCGGAGGCGGTGATCACCATGCTGCCCGCCGGACGGCACGTACTCGGCGTCTACGACGAGATCCTGCCCGCCGCCCGCCCCGGCACCCTCTTCCTCGACTGCTCGACCATCGACGTGGCCGACGCCCGTACCGTCCACGAGCGTGCCGTCGCGGCGGGCATGAGGGCGCTGGACGCCCCGGTCTCCGGCGGGGTCGTGGGCGCCGAGGCCGCCACGCTGACCTTCATGGCCGGCGGGGGAGAGGCCGAGTTCGCCGAGGGCCGGCCTCTGTTGGAGGCCATGGGCAAGAAGGCCGTCCACTGCGGAGGCGCGGGCGCCGGGCAGGCCGCGAAGATCTGCAACAACATGATCCTCGGCGTCTCGATGATCGCCGTCAGCGAGGCGTTCGTCCTCGGCGAGAGCCTCGGCCTGTCCCACCAGGCCCTGTACGACGTCGCTTCCACCGCCTCCGGGCAGTGCTGGGCGCTCAGCGTCAACTGCCCTGTTCCCGGGCCGGTTCCGGCCAGCCCCGCCAACCGCGACTACCGGCCGGGCTTCGCCGCCGCCCTGATGGCGAAGGACCTGGGACTGGCCGCGAACGCCGTCCACGCGGGTGGCGTGAACGCTGAACTCGGGCTACGGGCAGCCGAGTTGTACGCGGCCTACGCCGAACGCGTCGGTGCGACAGAGGACTTCTCCGGCATCGTACGCACCATCCGTGACGGAAGCGGGGAACCGGCATGACCGAGACGTACGAGACCATCCGCGTCGAGCGCAAGGGCCGGGTCGCCCTGCTCACCCTCGACCGCCCCAAGGCTCTGAACGCCCTCAACCTCCAGGTCATGAACGAGGTCGTCGCCGCGACCGAGGCCCTCGACCGGGACCCGGAGTGCGGATGCATCGTCATCACCGGGTCGGCGAAGGCGTTCGCGGCCGGAGCCGACATCAAGGAGATGCAGCCGCAGGGCTACCTCGACATGTATCTGACCGACTGGTTCACGGCCTGGGACCGGCTCGGGCAGCTGCGAACCCCGACCGTGGCGGCGGTGGCAGGGTATGCGCTCGGTGGCGGATGCGAGCTGGCGATGCTGTGTGACATCGCACTGGCCGCCGACACCGCGGTCTTCGGCCAGCCCGAGATCAAACTCGGGGTGATCCCCGGGATCGGCGGTTCCCAGCGGCTGACCCGGGCGGTCGGCAAGGCCAAGGCCATGGAGATGTGCCTGACCGGACGCACCATGGACGCGGCCGAGGCCGAGCGCGCCGGACTCGTCTCCCGGGTCCTGCCCGCCGACGAACTGCTCGGCGAGGCTCTCGCGGTCGCCGAGACCGTGGCGGGGATGTCGTTGCCGGTGGCGATGATGGCGAAGGAGGCGGTCGCCAGGGCCTTCGAGACCACCCTCACCGAAGGTGTCCGCTTCGAACGGCGGCTCTTCCACGCGGTGTTCGCCACGGCCGATCAGAAGGAGGGCATGGCGGCGTTCGTCGAGAAGCGGCCACCCGAGTTCCGGCACCGCTGACCGGCGGGGCGCTGATCCCCGCGGCGTGACGGGGCGGGCCGTCGTCCTGCCGTTCAGGCGGCCTGGCCCCGGTGGCGGCGCAACAGTGCCGCGATCGAGCAGCGCAGGCAGCCGCCGTCGGCGTCCCGCTCCACCGTCGCGCCCTCGAACCCCACCGCCACGCCCTCGAACCCCACCGTCGCGCCCTCGAACCCCACCGTCGCGCCCTCGAACTCCGCCGCCGGGCACTGCTCTCCGGCCTGGTGCGGGCACTCACCGCCGGGCGCCTCGACCAGCGCCTCCAGGTCCTGGAGCAGCTGCTCGGTCCGCTTCACCTCCTGGGCCAGAACGCGGACCCGCGCGCTCTGCCCGCCGATCTGGCGCCGCGCGGCGACGAGTTGCTCGTATTCCTTGGGAGTGAGGGCGACTGCCTCGTCGCCGCCGAGGGTGACCCGGCGCGGGTTGAGACGTCTGGCCACTGGGTTCCTCCGCTCTTCGCCTGGATGATCCGTGATCCGATCCTGCCGGTGTCCAGGGAAACGCGGTGCGGTTGCCGATGGTTCCGCTCGGTTCTCCGTTGTCCTGAACCCATCGGATCGGGCCCGGGGCACCCGCACCGTCCCGGTGCGGGCCGGCAAGGGGACAGGAATACCCTCCCTTGGGCATTCCTTGATTGACCGCTTATCTCGGGTATTCGTACGCTCCGGATGTAGTGATGGCCTCAGGAAGCCGGTGAGACTCCGGCACGGTCGCGCCACTGTGATCAGCCTCCGCTAGGGGGCTGAAGTCAGACACTGGGCCATCGCGGCGCTCCACCGAACCGAGGGACGCACGATCCCTGAAGGAGGCTCCACCCATGAGCAGCATGTCCGCGCCCGCCGCGCTGCCCACCCCGGTCGTCCTGCCGGCCACGAAGGCCGTTCTCTGGCTGGTCGGAACCGCGCTGATCGCGCTGGCCATCTACTACTTCATCGGTGTCGACCAGGGCGCCTACTCGGTGTTCGGCAAGGACATGCACGTCCACGAGTTCGTGCACGACGCCCGTCACTTCCTCGGCTTCCCCTGCCACTGACCGACACGAGCACGGGACAGCTGAACATGGAGAAGAGACTCATCCTGCGCGGCGTCATCGCCGGCGCAGTCGCCGGGCTGCTCGCGTTCGTCTTCGCGCGGATCTTCGCCGAGCCCCAGATCGCCAAGGCCATCGACTACGAGAGCGGCCGTGACGCCGCCCAGGCGGCCCTCGACAAGGCCGCCGGAATCGCCCCCGAGGCCGCGGGCCCGGACATCTTCAGCCGGACCATCCAGGCCAACGTCGGCATCGGTGTCGGCATGGTGTTCTTCGGCATCGCCATGGGCGCCCTCTTCGCCGTCGCCTACACCGTCTGCCTCGGCCGGGTCGGCAACCTGCGCCCCCGCAACCTGGCCCTGCTGGTCGCCCTGGGCGGCTTCCTCGGCATGTACCTCGTGCCGTTCGTGAAGTACCCGGCCAACCCGCCCTCGATCGGGCACCCGGAGACCATCAAGGACCGCGGCAACCTCTACCTCGTCATGGTCCTGTGCTCGGTGGTCTTCCTCATCGGCGCGGTCTGGCTCGGCAAGCGGCTCCAGGCCCGCTTCGGCAACTGGAACGCCACTCTGCTCGCCGCCGGCGCCTATGTCGTCGCGATCGGCATCGTGATGGCCCTGCTGCCCCAGCTCGGCGAACTGTCCACCAACGTCGCGGAGTACGGCCACCAGGCCACCGAGACCCCGCTGCCCCTGAAGAACTCCAAGGGCACCATCGTCTACCCGGGCTTCCCGGCGGACGTCCTGTTCTCCTTCCGCTTCTACTCCATCGCTGCCCAGGCTCTCCTCTGGGCGACCGTGGGCCTGGTCTTCGGCCCCATGGCCGAACGGCTCCTCGACCCGGCCATCCGGGCGGCGGCCAAGCCGGCGCCCACCCAGCCGGAGCCGGTCGGCGCCGCCTGACCGCTCAGGGCGCCGTACCCGCGCAGTCGCGGAGCGCCGTGGAGACGTACGGGATACGTCTCCACGGCGCTCTGTCGTCGTCAGGTCCCGCCGACGTCAGGAGACGTGGGTTTCGACGGGGTAGGGCACATAGGCGCGCCGGTCCGGGTCCACGGCGAGCCGTCCGCCCGCCGGGGGCCGGGCCCGCTGCGCGCAGTCGCGGCGCTCGCAGATCCGGCAGCCAAGGCCGATCGGGGTCGCGGCACGGGGGTCGTCCAGGGCGATGCCCTCGGCGTACACGAGCCGCTGGGCATGGCGCAGTTCGCAGCCGAGGGCGACGGCGAACTCGGCGCGCGGCGCGTGATGCCCGAAGCCGCCGCGCGTGATGGTCCGCGCGATCCAGAAGTACCGCTTGCCGTCGGGCATTTCGGCGACCTGCGTCAGTATCCGGCCGGGCGCGGAGAACGCCTCGTACACCGTCCACAGCGGGCAGGTCCCGCCGAGCCGGGAGAAGTGGAAGTCGCTCGCGGACTGCCGCTTGGAGATGTTCCCCGCCCGGTCCACCCGCAGGAAGGAGAAGGGCACTCCGCGCCGTCCGGTGCGCTGGAGCGTGCTCAGGCGGTGGCAGACGGTCTCGAAGCCCACGCCGAAGCGGGCGGAGAGCAGCTCGACGTCGTAGCGCACCTCCTCGGCCGTGGTGTGGAAGAGCGTGTACGGCATGAGGGCGGCGCCCGCGAAGTAGTTGGCCAGGCCGATGCGGGCGAGGGCCGGGGACTCGGGGGAGGTGAGTTCCGTAGCGCTGCCGGCGAGCTGGTCCAGGAGCGGGGCGTGTTCCAGCAGGGCGAGCTGGGTGGCGAGTTGGAAGGCGCGCTGGCCGTCGCTGAGCCAGGGGGAGAGGAACAGCAGCCCGCTGTCGGGGTCGTAGCGGCGGGCGTCGACGGTGCCGCCCGTGGCGGCCCGCACCACGCGCACACCGTGCCGCTCGGCGAGCCGCGCGGCCAGCGGGTCGGCACAGCGGCCGGGGCGCAGCCCCAGCTCCTCCGCCATCCGTTCCGCCGCGGTGTCCAGCGGCTCGAAGTGGTTGTGGTGGGCGTAGAAGAAGTCCCGTACCTCGTCGTGCGGTTCCCCCAGCACCGGGAGAGCGCCCTCCGACGACAGGGCGGCGATCTGTTCCGCCGCCTCCCGGTACCGGCGGTGCAGGGCGACCAGGGCGCGGGCCACCTCGGGGTGGTCGCGGGCGGCCTCCGCGATCTCCTCGGCCGCGGGCGGCTCCACGCCGCACGCCTCGTCGGCGAGCGCGGCCCGCAGGTCGGCGGTGAGCCGGTCCTCCGCCGCCTCGGAGAAGAACTCCGCGTCGACGCCGAACACCTCGGCGATCCGCAGCAGCACGGACGCCGTGAGCGGTCGCTGGCTCTGTTCGAGCTGGTTCGCGTAGCTGGTGGAGATGGAGAGGGCGCGGGCCATGTCGACCTGGTTCATACCGTGCTCGCGGCGCAGCCGACGCAGCTTGGCATGGGCGTAGACCTTGCCTTCGGCCGGCCGTCGGGACATGAGCCACCTCCTCGGGAAACCCGGTCACCACCCCCGCATTCTTGCGAACATAGCATCCGCCGAATTCGCAGGAATCCGCAGATTCGCAGGCTTTCGCTGGAGGGATTCCGCAGATTGGACCAGTGGTCCGCCACCCTCCGGCGGGGCAGTCTCGATCACAGCAGCGTCACCGTCCCGCACCGCGAGGAGCCCCGTGATCGAGCACCACGTCCGTGTTCACCCCAGCGCCGACCGGCTGCCCCGTGAGGACCAGCTCGCCTGGAAACTCGCCGCCGTCGCCACCGACACCGGCACCGAGAAACTGGACGCCGACTCCGTCACCATGGCCGTCAACCGCGTGATCGACAACGCCTCGGTGGCCGTCGCCTCCCTGCTGCGCCGTCCGGTCGCCGTGGCCCGCGCCCAGGCCACCGCCCACCGCGCGACCGCCCCTGGCGCCTCCGTCTTCGGTTCCCCCGTCCGGGTCTCCCCGGAGTGGGCCGCCTGGGCCAACGGCACCGCCGTACGCGAGCTGGACTTCCACGACACCTACCTCGCTGCCGACTACTCCCACCCCGGCGACAACATCCCGCCGCTCCTCGCCGTCGCCCAGCACACCGGCAGGACCGGCGCCGACCTGCTGCGCGGGATCGTCGCGGCGTACGAGATCCACGTGGCGCTCGTGAAGGGCATCTGCCTGCACGCGCACCGCATCGACCACGTCGCCCACCTCAGCGCCGCCACCGCCTGCGGCCTCGGCGCGCTGCTGCGGCTGCCGACCGAGACGGTCTACCAGGCGGTCCAGCAGGCGGTGCACACCACGACCGCGACCCGGCAGTCCCGCAAGGGCGAGATCTCCAGCTGGAAGGCGTACGCCCCCGCCTTCGCCGGCAAGGCCGCCATCGAGGCCGTCGACCGGGCGATGCGCGGCGAGACCTCCCCGTCGCCGATCTACGAGGGCGAGGACGGCTTCCTGGCCTGGATGCTCGACGGCCCGGACTCCGACTACACCGTCCTGCTCCCGGAGCCCGGAGAGCCGCGCCGGGCGATCCTCGACACGTACACCAAGGAGCACTCCGCCGAGTACCAGGCCCAGGCGATCATCGACCTGGCCCGGCGGCTGCGCGAGAAGACCGGACCGCTGGAGAAGGTGCGCTCGGTGGTGCTGCACACCAGCCACCACACCCACCGCGTGATCGGCTCCGGTGCGAACGACCCGCAGAAGTACGACCCCACGGCCAGCAGGGAGACCCTCGACCACTCGGTGCCGTACATCTTCGCCGTCGCTCTGGAGGACGGGGCCTGGCACCACGAGCGGTCGTACGCCCCGGAGCGGGCCCGCCGACCCGAGACCGTCGAGCTGTGGCGGAAGATCACCACGGTCGAGGAACCGGAATGGACCCGCCGCTACCACGACCCCGACCCGGACCGCCGCGCCTTCGGCGGGCGGGCGGTGATCACCCTGGACGACGGGACGGTGATCGAGGACGAGCTGGCCGTGGCGGACGCCCACCCGGCCGGGGCCCGTCCCTTCGACCGGCCCGGCTACGTCGGCAAGTTCCGCACCCTTGCCGAAGGGATCGTCCCCGTCGCCGGCCAGGACCGCTTCCTGGCGGCGGCCGAGAACCTCGCCGAGCTGGGCGCGGCGGACCTGGGCGGTCTGTTCCCGGCCGTCGACACCGAGGCCGTCGCCGCGTACGACGCACGGCTCCCGAAGGGCCTGTTCTGATGCTGCTCCACACCCGCACCACCCCCGCCGAACGCCGCCGCGCCTTCCGCGAACAGCTCGCCTCCGGACGGCTGTTGCGCATGCCCGGCGCCATCAACCCGCTCTCCGCCCGCCTCATCCAGGACACCGGCTTCGACGCCGTCTACCTCTCGGGTGCGGTCCTCGCCGCCGATCTGGGCCTGCCCGACATCGGCCTCACCACGGTCACCGAGATCGCGGCCCGTGCCCAGCAGACCACCAGGGTCACCGACCTGCCCGTGCTGATCGACGCGGACACCGGGTTCGGCGAGCCGATGAACGCGGCCCGCACGGTCCAGTTGCTGGAGGACGCGGGCCTGGCCGGGCTCCACCTGGAGGACCAGGTCAACCCCAAGCGCTGCGGCCACCTCGACGGCAAGTCCGTGACGCCCCGTGAGGAGATGGTCCGCCGGCTCCGGGGCGCCGTGGATGCCCGCCGCGACCCGGACTTCCTGCTGATGGCCCGCACCGACGCCCGGTCGGTCGAAGGGCTGGACGCGGCGATCGAGCGGGCCAAGGCGTACGTCGACGCCGGCGCCGACGCCGTCTTCCCCGAGGCGCTGGCCGACGAGGCCGAGTACGAGGCCTTCCGCAAGGCGGTCGACGTACCCCTGCTCGCCAACCTCACCGAGTTCGGCAAGACCCCGCTGCTGAGCACCCGCACCCTGGAGAACCTCGGCTACAACATCGCGCTCTACCCGGTCACGCTCCTGCGGATCGCCATGGGCGCCGTCGAGGACGGCCTGCGCACGATCGCGGCCGAGGGCACCCAGGAGTCCCTGCTGCCCCGCATGCAGACCCGCTCCCGCCTCTACGAACTCCTCGGCTACGAGGAGTACGCGGCCTTCGACTCGGCCGTCTTCGACTTCACCCTTCCGCCCGGCACCTGACGCACGAAGCCCTGTGCCCGGCACCTGACCACCGAAGGCAGGCACCCATGTCCACCACCGCACCCGGGATCCACCGCGGCCTCGCCGGTGTCGTCGTCGACACCACCGAGATCTCCACCGTCATCCAGGAGACCAACTCCCTCACCTACCGCGGCTATCCGGTCCAGGACCTGGCCGCCCGCCGCTCCTTCGAGGAGGTCGCGTACCTGCTCTGGTACGGCGAGCTCCCCGACGCGCGTCAACTGGCCGAGTTCCAGGCCCGCGAGCGCGCCCTGCGCCCGCTCGACCGCACCACCGCCGAGCTGTTGGCCCGCCTGCCCGAGACCTGCCATCCGATGGACGTCCTGCGCACCGCCGTCAGCTTCTTCGGCGCCGAGGATCCCACCGAGGACGACGGCAGCCTCACCGCCAACCGCGCCAAGTCCCTGACCCTGTTCGCGAAGCTGCCGACCGTGGTCGCCGCCGACCAGCGCCGTCGCCGGGGCCTGGACCCGCTCCCCCCGAACCCGGACCTCGGGTACGCCGAGAACTTCTTCCACATGTGCTTCGGCGCGATACCGGCGTCCGCGGTGGTCCGCTGCTTCGAGATCTCACTCACGCTGTACGCCGAACACAGCTTCAACGCCTCGACGTTCACCGCCCGCGTGGTCACCTCCACCCTCTCCGACCTCTACAGCGCGGTCACCGCGGCGATCGGCGCGCTGAAGGGCCCGCTGCACGGCGGCGCCAACGAAGCCGTGATGCACATGCTGGACGAGATCGGCGACCCGCGGCGCGCCGAGGAGTGGCTGGACGAAGCCCTCGCCGCCCAGCGGAAGATCATGGGCTTCGGCCACCGCGTCTACAAGCACGGCGACTCCCGCGTCCCCCTCATGCAGGACGCCCTCGACCGCCTGGTCGCCCGCGCCGCCGACCCCGAGGTCACCCGCAAGGCCACCCTGCACGCGGCCCTGCGCCACGCGATGATCACCCGCAAGGGCATCCACCCCAACCTGGACTACCCGGCCGGGCTCGCCTACCACCTGATGGGCTTCGACACCCCCCTCTTCACGCCGGTCTTCGTGATGAGCCGCGTCACCGGCTGGACCGCCCACATCACCGAACAGCTCGCCCACAACGCGCTGATCCGGCCCCTCGCCTCCTACGCGGGACCGGAGCAGCGGCCGGTACCGGCGGCGCCGTAACCCTCAGGACCGGGCCACCCAGGGCCGGGTCACCAGCCGTCCTCCTTGGCCGCCTCCAGTGCCTCGAACACGGTGAGCGCGTCGCGGAGGGCGGCGACGTCGTGGGTGCGGATGTAGTCCGCCCCGCTGCGCGCGGCGTAGAGCTCGGCCGCCAGTGTGGCCGGACCGATCCCGGAGACGGTGCTCCCGGTGAGCGTCCGCAGGAACGACTTCCGGGACGGCGAGATCAGCACCGGCAGGTCGAAGCGCGCTTTGAGCTGTTCGAGCCCGGCCAGGGTCCGCAGCGACGGTTCGGGGCCGCTGCCGAGGAAGTAGCCGAGTCCCGGATCGATGACCAGCCGGTCGCGTCCCACCCCGGCCGCTTCCAGTGCGGCCAGGCGACCGGCGAAGAACTCCTCGATTCCCCGGCACACCTCCCCGGCATCGGTCCGCACCTCCGTGGCGGGCCCGTGCCGCTGGACGGAGTGCATGACGACGAGCCGGCAGCCGGTCCCGGCGAGTGCCGCGTACCGGTCCGGATCGTCGAAGCCCTGGATGTCGTTGAGGTACGCGGCGCCCCGCGCGGCGGCGAACAACTGGGTCGCGGGCCGGTACGAGTCGACCGACACCGGAACGCCCTCGGCGACCAGCTGGTCGAGCACGTCGGCCAGCCGTCCGATCTCCTCGGCCTCCGTCACCTGCTCGGCTCCCGGGTGACTCGCGGCGGGCCCGAGTTCGATGACGTCGGCCCCCTCCGAGCGCAGTCGGCGCGCGTGCGCCACTGCCGCCTCCGAGGACAGGAACCGGTTCCCGTCCGAGAACGAGTCTCTGGTGATGTTGACGATCCCGACCAGGGACGGCCGGCGGATTCCCACGGGCGCGTAGGGTGTGTGCTCAGCCATGGTGGAGTTCGAGTTTCTGGTAGATCTCCGTCGTCACCGTCGAGAAGTTCATGGTCATGAAGTGCAGCCCGGGAGCCTCTTCGGCGAGCAGACGGCGGCACATCCGGGTGGCGTGGTCGATGCCGAGCGCCCTGACGGCCTGTGGATCGTCCTGTGCGGCGAGCATGTTCTCGGCCAGCCGGGCCGGGAAGGCGGCGGTGGAGAGGGTGGGAATGCGGCGCAGTGAGCGGATGGTGGTGACCGGCATGATCTCCGGGATGACCGGTGTCTCGCATCCGGCCGCCGCCACGCGGTCGCGGAAGCGCAGGTAGTCGTCGACGTCGAAGAACATCTGGGTGATGGCGTAGTCGGCCCCGGCCCGGCACTTGTCGACGAAGTGACGGATGTCGGCGTCCCGGTGGGAGGAGCGCGGGTGCATCTCGGGGAAGGCCGCGACGCCGACGCAGAAGTTCCCGGACTCCTTGATCAGGCTGACCAGTTCGGCCGCGTAGCGCACCCCTTGCGGATGTGGGGTCCAGGGGCCGAGGGGATCACCCGGAGGGTCGCCGCGGAGGGCGAGGATGTTGCGCACGCCCTGGTCGGCGTAGTGGCCGAGGATGTTGCGCAGTTCGGCGACGCTGTGGCCGACCGCGGTGAGGTGGGCGACCGGGGTGAGCGTGGTCTCCTGGGCGATCCGCCCGGTGATGCCGACGGTCCGGCCGCGCGTCGAGCCGCCGGCACCGTAGGTCACGGAGACGAAGGTGGGCGACAGGGCCTCCAACCGACGGATCGCGGTCCAGAGGCCGGCTTCGGCCGCCGCGCTGCGTGGTGGCATGAACTCGAACGAGTAGGAGCGGCCCCCCTGTTCGAGGAGGTCGCGAATGGACGCCGCGCTGTCCGGCCGTGTGCTGGGCATACCGAGAGCCATGGGCTGATGCTTTCTCCGAGGCCAGACCGGGGGAGCGCGGCAGGCGCGTCCTCCCCGGCCGAAGGGACGTGCGGTCAGGCGGCGGACATCGCCCTGGGCCCGGTCTGCGGCAGCTCGGCCGCTTCCTCGGCTGCGGACTTGGTGGTCACGGAGATCTCCTTCGCGAGACGATTCCCTGAGATCCCGGCGACGGGACGAGAGCGCGAAGGGGTGACGGAACCGGGCGGGCGTGACCTTGCGCGGCATGGCGCGGTCGTCCGCTCGGTATGTACGCCGACCCGCCCACGAGGTCACCGGGATGTCCGCGTACGGAGTCGTCCGCACACGGGCAGCCGGCAGGTCTTCGGACTCACGGGCACGCCCTCCTCGTCGGAGGACACCTACTGGCCGTCGCTTCCCAGACCCTGTACGCCGGGTCCAGTGCGTATGACGGCGGTCGTTCCCGCTCACCGCTGCGGGGCAGTCCCGGATTCCCACCGGGTTCCCTCTTACGACGCATCCCGCCTGGCGGACGGGGCGAACCAGCTGCACCAGCCAGCGTAAGGGGACGGCGGCGAGTCTGGAGGGTTACGTCCATCATTCGGATGGAGAGCCGGCACCCGCGGGTGACCGGTGTGGATACGGCGGCGGGCGGGAGACGCCGCACACGCGTCTCCCGCCCGCCCCCTTTTCCCACCCGCGCCTGCCGGACCCTCACCCGGCAGCGCGCCCCGGGCCCCTCGGCCCGCCGTCGCCAGGGTGCTCAGTCCTGGACGTAGGTGTGGAAGCCCCGGCCGGTCTTGCGGCCCAGCAGCCCCGCCTCGACCATCCGCTGGAGCAGCGGCGGAGGTGCGTAGAGGGGTTCACGGAACTCGTCGTAGAGGGACTCGGCGATCGAGGCGACGGTGTCGAGCCCGATCAGGTCCGCCAGCTTCAGCGGGCCCATGGGGTGGGCGCAGCCCAGTTCCATGCCGGTGTCGATGTCCGCGGCGGTGGCGAAGCCGGACTCGGCCATCCGGACGGCGGACAGGAGGTAGGGGACGAGGAGGGAGTTGACGACGAAGCCCGCCCGGTCCCGGGAGCGGATGACCGTCTTGCCCAGCGTTTCGGTGGCGAAGCGCTCGATGCCGGTCGCGGTCTCGGGGGCGGTGTGCAGGGAGGTCACGACCTCCACGAGCGGCAGGACCGGTACGGGGTTGAAGAAGTGCAGGCCCACGACCCGGTCGGCGCGGCCGGTGGCCATGCCGAGCCGCATGACCGGCAGGGAGGAGGTGTTGGTGGCCAGGATCGCGTTCGGGTCCTCGACGATCTTGTCGAGGGCGGCGAAGATCTCCGTCTTCGCGTCGGCGTTCTCGACGACGGCCTCGATGACCAGCTGCCGGTCGGCCAGCGCGTCGAGCTCACCGGTGAACACGAGGCGGGCCATGGCGTCCTGGGCGACGGTGGGTGCCAACTTGCCGCGCTCGACGGCGCGTTCGAGGGAGGAGGCCACCCGCTCCCGGGCGGCGCGGGCAGCGGTGGCGTCGGCCTCGCAGACCACGGTGTCCAGGCCGGCCCGCGCGCACACCTCCGCGATCCCCGCGCCCATCTGCCCGCCGCCGACCACACCGACGCGTGCGATGGCCGCGCTCATCCCTGGGCCTCCGTCCGCTGCACGAGGTGACGGGAGTAGGCGTCCGGGGTGAAGAACAGCGGCAACTCGGCGGCGAGCGCCGTCCGTTCGAACAGCTCGCGGGCCTCGTCGACCGGTGCCCAGGGCCGGACGGCGGCGAGGGCGACCGCCTCGTCGTCGAGGACGCGCAGGACCGTCTCGCGGTCGATGACCCGGTGCCGCAGCCACTGCCAGATCTGCACCCGGGCGATCTCGGCGGTGGCCGCGTCCTCCATCAGGCCGTCGATGGCGACCGCGCCCTGTCCGCGCAGCCAGGCGTCGAAGTAGCCCAGCGCCACCGCGATGTTGGTGCGGACGCCCTCCGGTGTGGGCGGGCCGCCGGCGCGGCGCACCGACAGCAGGTCGGCGGGGACGACCTCGACGTCGTCCCGGGTGCGCTCCAGTTGGTGGGGCCGGTCGCCGAGGACGTCGTCGAAGACCTCCCGGCAGACCCGGACCAGACCGGGATGGGCGACCCAGGAGCCGTCGAACCCGTCCTCCGCCTCACGCTCCTTGTCCAGCCGCACGGTGGCGAGGACCGCCTCGTTCGCGGCCGGGTCCCTGGCGGGCACCTGGGCGGCCATGCCTCCGATGGCGTGGGCGCCGCGCTTGTGGCAGGTGCGGACGAGGAGTTCGGTGTAGGCCCGCATGAACGGGGCGGTCATCGTGACCTTGGCGCGGTCGGGCAGGAGGAAGTCCGTGCGGTGCCCGAAGGTCTTGATGAGGCTGAAGAGGTAGTCCCAGCGGCCCGCGTTCAACCCCGCGCTGTGCTCACGCAGTTCGTGGAGGATCTCCTCCATCTCGAAGACGGCGGTGACGGTCTCGATGAGGACGGTCGCACGGACCGTGCCCCGTGGGATGCCGAGCAGCTCCTGGGCGGTGACGAAGATGTCGTTCCAGAGACGGGCCTCGTACCTGTTCTCCAGCTTGGGGAGGTAGAAGTACGGGCCGTACCCGGCGTCGATCTGCCGCTGGGCGCAGTGGAAGAAGTAGAGCCCGAAGTCGACGAGCGCCGCGGGCACCGGCCGGCCCGCGTACTCCAGGTGATCCTCGTCGAGGTGCCAGCCGCGCGGCCGTACGACGACGGTGGCGAGCCCGTCGTCGGGGCGGAGCCGGTACTCCTTGCCCTCCTCGGTGGTGAAGTCGATGCGGCGCTCGATGGCGTCGAGCAGGACGAGCTGGCCGCCGATGACGTTGTCCCAGGTGGGGGAGGTGGCGTCCTCGAAGTCGGCCATCCACACGCCGGCACCGGAGTTGAGGGCGTTGACGGCCGTACGACGGTCCGGTGGGCCGGTGATCTCCACGCGCCGATCGGTGAGGCCGGGCGCCGGCGGCGCCACCCGCCAGCCGGGATCGGCGCGGACGGCGGCGGTGACCATGGGAAAGCCGAGCGGGGATCCGGCCGCGAGCCGGATCGCCTGCCGACGACGCTCCTTGAGCAGGCCGTCACGGCGCTCACCGAACTCGGCGGCGAGTCGGCCGACGAAGTCCAGGGCGGCGGGGGTGAGGATCTCGTCGTGCCGGTGGCCCGGAGCGCCGAGGACGCGGACATGATGGGTCAGTACTTCGGTGGACATCGGGCTTCTCCTGACAGAGGACGAGGTGACGCGCCCCAAACGGGCGCGGGGCCGCATCGATGTGCGGCTCCGCCGCGTGGGCGCGACCAGCCCCCACGCACCCGCAGCCGACGAACCGGTCTAGTGGAACTGCTCTTCCTCCGTGGACCCGGCCAACGCCGTCGTGGAGGACGTCGGGTTGACGGCGGTGGACACCAGGTCGAAGTACCCCGTGCCGACCTCGCGCTGGTGCCTGACCGCGGTGAACCCCTGTGCCTGCGCCGCGAACTCCCGCTCCTGGAGGTCCACATACGCGGTCATGCCGTGCTCGGCGTAACCGCGGGCCAAGTCGAACATGCCGTGGTTGAGGGAGTGGAACCCGGCCAGGGTGATGAACTGGAAGCGGTAGCCCATGGCCCCCAGCTCCCGCTGGAACTTGGCGATCTGGTCGTCGTCCAGGGCCGCCTTCCAGTTGAAGGACGGCGAGCAGTTGTAGGCCAGCATCTGGCCCGGGTACCGGGCGTGGATCGCCTCGGCGAACTCGCGGGCCTGCGCCAGGTCCGGGGTGCCGGTCTCCACCCAGATCAGGTCCGCGTACGGCGCGTAGGCCAGACCACGGGCGATCACGGGAGCCATGCCGTTGCGGACCCGGTAGAAGCCCTCCGCCGTCCGCTCGCCGGTCACGAACTCGGCGTCGCGCTCGTCGACGTCGCTGGTGATCAGGTTCGCGGCGAGCGCGTCGGTGCGGGCGATGATCACGGTCGGCACGTCGGCGATGTCCGCGGCGAGCCGGGCCGCGTTCAGGGTGCGGATGTGCTGCGAGGTCGGGACGAGGACCTTGCCGCCGAGATGGCCGCACTTCTTCTCGGAGGCCAGCTGGTCCTCGTAGTGGATGCCGGCCGCGCCCGCCGCGATCATCGCCTTGGTCAGCTCGAAGGCGTTCAGCGGGCCGCCGAAACCGGCCTCGGCGTCGGCGACGATCGGCGCGAGCCAGTCCGTGGACCTGTCGCCCTCGCTGACGGCGATCTGGTCGGCGCGCAGCAGGGCGTTGTTGATGCGGCGGACCACCTGCGGCACCGAGTTGGCGGGGTAGAGGCTCTGGTCGGGGTAGGTGTGACCGGCCTGGTTGGCGTCGGCGGCGACCTGCCAGCCGGACAGGTAGATGGCCTGGAGCCCGGCCTTGACCTGCTGCACCGCCTGGCCGCCGGTCAGCGCGCCGAGGGCGTGGATGTAGTCCTGCTCGTGCAGCTGCCGCCACAGCCGCTCGGCGCCGCGCCGGGCCAGGCTGGCCTCCTCGCGGACGCTCCCGGAGAGCCGTACGACGTCCTCGGCGCCGTAGGTGCGCTCGATGCCCTGCCAGCGCGGGTCGGTGGCCCAGCGCCGGGCGAGTTCCTCGGCCGCCTGCGTCCTCGCTTCTGCTGCCATGACTGTCACCGTCTCCTCGGTCTGTTGCGTCTGCCAAGCTCCCCGTCCGGGAGGGCGAGGGTGGCACTGTGTGTCGTAGAGCTGGAGTGGAACCGGAGTGCGGCCCGCCGCCGGTCGCTGGGCGGAGGTGAGCAATGCTGCCGCTGGGGACCGCCACCCTGGCCGGGATCTCCGACGTCAGGGCAGAAATCGCGCCCCGGTTCCGGGCGGTGGCCGCCGGGGTCCGGCGGGCCGCACTGGAACTCTGACACTGGCACTGAGTGCCATCAACCGTGGACGTCTGCCAACTTCTGCGAATCTTCAACCGCACTTTTGCCAAGTCTGCGAAGGGCTGCCGGGCGCTTCGATCACGTACGCTGACCACATCCCGGACACGGAGGAACGCGGTGAGCAAGACCTACGCGGGCGCCCGCCTGCGCCGACTGCGCGAGGAACGCGGGATGAGCCAGGCCGAACTCGCCCGGGTCCTCGCCATCTCGCCGAGCTACCTCAACCAGATGGAGCACGACTCCCGCCCGCTGACCGTGCCCGTCCTCCTGCGTCTGACCGAGGCGTTCGGCGTCGACCCGGGCTTCTTCTCCGCGCGCGACACGACCCGGCTGGTCGCGGACCTCCGCGAGGCGCTGGCCGGGGAACTCACCGACGCCCGCGTCTCCCCGGCCGACCTCAGCGATCTCGCGACCCGGCTGCCCGGCGTCGCCCAGGTCCTGGTCGACCTCGGCCGCCGCAACCAGCGCCTCGCCGAACACCTCGCGGACACCCGGGGCACCGACCCCGACCAGCCCCGCTCCCCGCACGAGGAGATCCGCGACTTCTTCTACCGCCGCCAGAACTACCTCCACGACACCGACCTCGCGGCCGAGGACCTCGCCCGCGAGATCGCCGTACGCCCCGGCGACGTCCTCCGCGTCCTCACCACCCGCCTCGCCGACCACCACGGCATCCGGCTGGCCGCCGAACCCGGCGAACGCCTCCACCACTACGACGAGCCGACCCGCACCCTCCACCTCTCCACCCGGCTCCGCCCCGGCCAGCGCGCCTTCCGGATGGCCACCCAACTCGCCCTGCTCGAATACGGCGACGAACTCGACCGCCAGGCCGCCGAGGACTTCCAACCCGGCACCCCCACCCACGCGTTGGCCCGCATCGGCATCGCCAACTACTTCGCCGGCGCGCTGATCCTCCCGTACACCGCCTTCCACACGGCGGCCGAGGAGGCCCGCTACGACATCGAACTCCTCACCGACCGCCACGGCCTCGGCTACGAGACCGTCTGCCACCGCCTCAGCACCCTCCAACGCCCCCGGCTGCGCGGCGTACCCTTCTCCTTCGTCCGCGTCGACCGCGCCGGCAACATGTCCAAGCGCCAGTCCGCGACCGGCTTCCACTTCTCCCGCGCCGGCGGCACCTGCCCCCTCTGGAACGTCTACGAGGCGTTCGCCGCCCCCGGCCGCATCCACGTCCAGATCGCCGAAATGCCCGACGGGCAGCGCTACTTGTGGACCGCCCGCGCCGTCACCCGGCACCGCGGCGGCTGGGGCGAACCCGGCAAGACCTTCGCCATCGGCCTGGGCTGCGAGATCCGCCACGCCCACCGCCTCGTCTACGCCGACGGCCTCGACCTCGCCAGCACCTCGGTCGCCACCCCCATCGGCATGGGCTGCCGGGTCTGCGAACGCCTCGACTGCCCCCAGCGCGGCGCACCACCCCTCGGCCGGCCGCTGCGCATCGACCAGAACACCAGCACGTTCGTGCCGTACCCCGTGACCGAACGCCCGGTCTGACCGTCCTGGGTTCGGGAACGCGTGCGTGGTGTTCGCGGCCCGTTCGTCGTCGGTCCGTATCCCGTCGCGGTGGTCGGGCTCGCCGGCCAGGACGGGGGTGAGGCAGGCACATGCGTGGCGGGACATGTTCGGCGTGCCCGACGGGGTGCGGGGGGTGCGTGACGACCTGGACGAGCTGTTCGACTCCTGTCTGGGTGGACGCGGCTGATAGAAGCGGTCTATCCGGTCATAGTGAGGAACGCTTTGACCTGGGCGAACGACCCGGAGGATCGTGAACGGCACCTTCCCGCAACGCCAGTTGAGGAGCCGCGACATGGCCAAGGTGCTCTGTGTTCTGTACGACGACCCGACCGACGGATACCCCACCGAGTACGCGCGCGACGACCTTCCCGTCATCGACCACTACCCCGGCGGCCAGAGCACCCCGACCCCCGAGGCCGTCGACTTCACCCCGGGCCACCTTCTCGGCAGTGTCTCCGGCGAACTCGGCCTGCGGTCCTTCCTGGAGAAGGCCGGCCACACCCTGGTCGTCACCTCCGACAAGGACGGCGCGGGGTCGGTCTTCGACCGTGAGCTGGCCGACGCGGACGTGGTGATCTCGCAGCCGTTCTGGCCGGCGTACCTCACCCCGGAGCGGATCGCCGCCGCGCCGAACCTGAAGCTGGCGATCACCGCGGGCATCGGCTCCGACCACGTCGACCTCGACGCCGCCATCGCGCACGGCGTGACGGTCGCCGAGGTGACGTACTGCAACAGCATCAGCGTCGCCGAACACGTCGTGATGATGATCCTCGGGCTGGTCCGCAACTACCTGCCTTCCCACCAGGTGGTGCTGGACGGCGGCTGGAACATCGCGGACTGCGTGAGCCGGTCGTACGACCTGGAGGGTATGCACGTCGGCACGGTGGCCGCCGGCCGTATCGGTCTCGCCGTCCTGCGGCGCCTCGCGCCCTTCGACGTGAAGCTGCACTACACCGACCGGTACCGGCTGTCCGAGGACGTCGAGCGCGAGCTCGGCCTGGTCTGGCACGAGAGCACGGCCGACATGGTCCCGCACTGCGACGTCGTCACCGTCAACGCCCCGCTGCACCCCGAGACCGAGGGCCTGTTCGGCGACGAGCTGCTGGCCACGATGAAGCGTGGGGCCTACCTCATCAACACGGCCCGCGCGAAGATCGTCGACCGGGACGCCGTCGACCGGGCGCTGCGCAGCGGCCGGTTGGCGGGCTACGCGGGAGACGTCTGGTACCCGCAGCCCGCCCCCGCCGACCACCCCTGGCGGACCATGCCGCACCACGGCATGACCCCGCACATCTCGGGCTCCTCCCTGTCCGCGCAGGCCCGTTACGCCGCAGGGACCCGGGAGATCCTGGAGTCGTGGCTGGCGGGCCGCCCGATCCGCGACGAGTACCTGATCGTCGACGGCGGTGCCCTGGCGGGAACGGGCGCGCACTCGTACTCGGTCACGAAGTGACGGGGTGACGGGGTGACGGGGTGACGGGGTGACGGGTTCCACGGCCCGGGCATGACCGGTGGAGGCCACACTCGGGCAGTGGCCTCCACTCCGGCCCCGGCCCCCACCGACGTGGACTTCCATCCGAACCAGGCGATACCGCAGTAACCTCGACAGGGCGACCGTCGTCAAGGAAGGTACACATGCTCAGCAAGCAGGAAGCCGCCGACGCCGTACGCCAGGCCAAGGTGACGACCGGGGTCACGTGGGCTCAGCTGGCCGAAGCGGTGGGGAAGCCGCTGGCCTGGACCACGGCGGCCTTGCTCGGTCAGCACCCGATGGGCAGGGAGGAGGCGGCCACAGCGGCGGCGCTGCTGGAGCTCGGCGAGGACGCCGCAGTGGCGTTCCAGCTCCAGCCGACCAGGGGAGCTCTGGACGCTGCCGTCCCCGTGGACCCCACGATCTACCGGTTCTACGAGATCGTCCAGGTCTACGGTCCCACCATCAAGGAGCTCATCCACGAGCAGTGCGGTGACGGCATCATGAGCGCGATCAACTTCCGGCTCGACGTCCGGCGTGTTCCCGATCCCGCGGGCGACCGGGTCGTCGTCACCCTCGACGGAAAGTACCTGCCCTACCAGTGGGAGTGAGTACCCCCGCGACAGCGGCGCGTTGGTGCGCTGCCGGAGCACAGCAGGCTGGCATGCGCGATGCCGGAGTACGAAGGCGATGCGTCGGGTGCATTGGCCGGAGAGCCGGCTTTCGCGCCTCGCGGGTTCTGTGGAGCTGCCGGCCTGTGGTGAACGGGGGGGCGTTCGGGGTCAGGTGGGTTTGGGGGTGCGGCGGGTCTGGGGGCGGGGGCGGATCAGGTGGGCGATGCCCGCGCACGCTTCGGCCACCCGGTTGATCTGCTCGTCGGTGAGTTCGCTGTGGGCGGTGAGCCGGTGGATCGCGCGGTTGCGGGGGGTGGTGGGCGGCAGGAACGCCGCGCCGAGGATGCCTCGTTCGTCCAGGTGGTGCTGGATCTCGGCGAGGTTGGCGTCCGGGCCGGCGTGCAGCGGAAGGATCGGACCGGCGCTGGGGCGGGTGTCGCAGCCGGCTTCCCGCAGGGCTGCGTGCAGCCGGTCGGTGACGGTCCACAGGCGTTTGCGGCGCACGTCGTCGGTGCGGATGACGTGCAGGGCGGCGTGCAGGCCGGCGATGTCCTGGGGCAGCAGCGTGGAGCTGTAGATGGCGTTGAGCGAGTGGAACGGCAGCCAGTCGGCGACCCGCTGGTCACAGGCGATGATCCCGGCCCGACCGGCGAAGGCCTTGGCGAGACTGGCGGTGCGGAACGGGATGTGCTCGTGCAGCCCGAGTTCGACGGCGAGGCCGTTGCCGAGAGGGCCGTGCACGCCGAGGGCGTGGGACTCGTCGGCGACCAGGGCGCAGCCGTGGCGGCGGCAGAGCGCGACGATCTCGGCGAGAGGGGCGACGTCGCCGGTGGTGCTGTAAAGCGTGTCGATGCAGACGGTGCCAGGGCCGTGCTGGGCCATCAGCCGTTCCAGGTGGCCCGTGTCGTTGTGGACGAAGGGGTGCAGGGCGCAGCCGGTGCCGTTGCTCCCCGCCCAGAGCGAGGCGTGGGCGAGCAGGTCGACGTAGACGGGGTGCCCTTCGGGCTGTGGGCCGAGCAGGGCCTGGAGCAGACCGGCATTGGCGTCCCACCCGGACTGACAGGCTACGACGGCCGGCGCCTGGAGGAAGTCGGCCATGTCCTCCTCGAAGCGCCGTTGCGGATCGCTGTCGAGGACGAACACCCCGGACATCATCATGCCGGTGCCGTGCTCCGCGAGGGCCTGCTGCTGGGCGCCCACCACGCGGGGGTGGCGGGAGAGGGCCAGGTAGTCGTTGCTGAAGAGGATCACGTCGCCCGGTCGCGGTGTCGGCCGGTCGCGGAAGAGGTGGCGGCCCCAGTGTCGAACCCGGTCCTCCCAGGCCGTCACGCTGGTCATCAGGGGGAGTTCGCCGCCGACGGCGTTACAGGAAGAGGGCATGGCAAAGCCTTTGGGCTGGTCGGTGAGTGCGCCTCAGGGATGTTGCTGTGCAGGGGGAGTTCTACGGCCTGGCCGCCTCTTGATCAACTCCGAGGATTCCCCTCGATACCGCCCTGCCATGTCTGGCGTATGTCCTCACCTGGCCCTATGGCTGAAAGCGCGCCGTCCTGACGCAGAAACGATCACTCGAAGGGGTGTCCCTACAGGTTGATGCCGCGGAACTGGGCCAACGCTGCCCTGATGCCGATGAATTGCCCGTCCGCCAGGCCGATGCGGCAGCTGTCGCGGCCTTCCGGACAGCCCACGGCCGGAGAGACCTCGGCCGGGGTGTCGCCGGCGTGATCGCCGTGCCCCGCACAACCATCGTGGTAGGTGCTGCGGACCGGTGTCGCCTGGCTCCTGCCCTTGCTGGACGCGGTGCCGCCGGTACGGGGCCTACGGCGCCGGTACGGGGCCTACGGGGCCGGTACGGGGCCTACGGGGCCGTCTCCGCCGCAGGCCCCGGCGGCTGTACGCCGACCGGGGCTACGGTTTCAACGAGTACTGCCGTCTGTTGTGGAAACGAGGCATCAAACCCGTGGTCGCCCGCCACGGCGTTTGTGCTGGTCGGCCAGGTGTTCCGGGCCGTGTTTCCGAGCGGGGGCCGTGGCTCTGGTGTCGGGTTCGGGGCCGTTGGTCAGTGGTCGAGGAGGGCGATGCGGATGGCTCGTTCGACGTGGGCGGCGGTGTTGGCGTAACCCGCGGCATTGGGGTGGACCAGGGTGACACGCTTGTTGATGGGAGCGCAGTTCAGCAGGGTGCCGGCGAGCTTGGCGGGCCAGTAGTCCGCGGCGTCGCCGCAGATTCCCTCGACCCACTTGGTGCCCGCGGGCTGGCAGGCGTCGTGGCCCACGCTGGAGGAGTAGACGTCGACGTAGCGGTCGCCGAAGAACGAGGTGACCCGCTGGATCGTGCTGTTCAGCGGCTTGAGGACGTCGTCGCGGAGCCAGTCGATGTCGGCGTGCTTGATCGCGCCCAGCTCGGTGAGGGAGAGGCGGTTGCAGGCAGTGCCCTCCTGCGGCAGGACCGCCGGATAGCCGACGGTGATCACCTTCGCGTTGGGTGCGGCCTGGTGCACCTTGGCCAGCATTTCGATGTACTCGTCCTGGACCCTGGCGAGCTTGTCCTGGATGCTCTCCTCCCCCTCGGGAGGACTGGTGTAGTGCTCGCGGCAGGACTTGCCGGGTGTGGCGCCCAGTTCGAGGCACTTGAGGAGCATGCCGCCGAACGGCAGGCTGTTGCCGCCGACGCCGATGGTCACGATGTCGGTCTGGTCGTTGAGCTTCGCCCGCTGGATCTGCGGGTCCACCGCGGTCCACCCACCGGCGGGCGGCTGGACCGGGCTGATCGGCGTCTGCTTGGCATCGGCGATGTCGGCGATGGTGGCGTTGCCGCAGCTGACGTTGGTCAGGTGGACGGGCTTGCCCGGCGGGAACTCGTCGAGCTCCCGCTCGACCACACCGGGGTAGGCGTCGCTGGTACGGTCACAGCCGTCCCGCGCCGCATCGCCCAGCGGGGGCTGCGGGGTTCCGACGAACCCGCCGGCGGTATACGAGTCACCCAGCGCGGCCCACCGATAGTGATCAGCCGCACCAGCGGAGACCGAAGGCACCAGCGCGGACACCGCCAGCGTGAGACCCACGGCCAGTGCTCTCGTGCGCAGGCGGGAGACGGGGTGCCGCATGGCTCCCCCAGGACGGGCCGGCAGGACGAGGGCCGCCAGTCGGCCCATGGACGTCGAACGCATCCGCGCTCTCCATTCACTCGGAGTAGTCGTGCGACTACGGAATGAAGGTAGGCGAGAGCATGTCATCGCCGGACGGGCGCACCGGGTAAACCACCCGCCCGTATTGGGCTGAGTTCTGGACCACGGTGAGTGCGCCGGGTGGCCAACCCGGGACGGCGACGATCAGCAAGACCCGCAAACAGAGAGGGGCGCAACACTGCTGCATCCCTCCTTGGCGTTTTGGCTTCGCGAGGGGCCGGCCGGTGGCGTCGAGGAGGGGGCGGTCAGTTACTCAGAGCCAGTCCTTCCGTTTGAAGATGAAGTACAGACTGGTGCATACGATCGCCATCAGGATGATCGCGAAGGGGTATCCGAGTACCCAGTGCAGCTCCGGCATCTCCCGGAAGTTCATGCCGTAGATCGTGCCGACGAGGGTCGGGGCGAAGAGGATGGCGGCCCAGGAGGAGATCTTCTTGATCTCCTCGTTCTGTTCGAAGCCTGCCTCCGCCAACGCCCGCATCTCCGCGTTCTGTTCCTGGGTGACCAGGGTCGCGTTGACCGTGAGGATTTCCGTGAGGGCCTGGCGGAAGCCGTCCACGCGTTCGCTGATGTGGGTGACGTGGTCGGCGACGTCGCGGAGGTAGCGCTGGAGTTCCTCGTCGGTCTCGTACTTGGTGAAGCCGGCCATCAGGCCGTGCAGCATGCCGACGAGGGGGCGGGTCGCACGCTGGAACTCGACCATCTCGCGGGAGAGTTCGTAGATGCGGCGGGACACGGACGGGTCGCCGCGGAAGACCTCGGTCTCGATCTCGTCGATGTCGTTCTGGACGCCCTCGACGACCGGTGCGTAGCCGTCGACCACCGCGTCGAGTATCGCGTAGAGGACGGCCTCCGGGCCGAGTTTGAGAAGGTCGGGGGAGTCCTCCATGCGGCGGCGGACCGCCGAGAGGTCCGGGGCCGCGCCGTGCCGGACCGTGATCACGAAGTCGGGTCCCACGAAGACGTGGAGCTCGGCGAAGTCGACCTCTTCCGGCGCGTCCAGGTAGCGGGCGGCACGCAGGACGACGAAGAGCGTCTCGCCGTACCGCTCCAGCTTCGGCCGCTGGTGGGCCTCCATCGCGTCCTCGACCGCGAGCGGGTGCAGGTCGAACTCGCTGGCCAGGGAGAGGAGTTCGTCCGAAGTCGGGCGGGCCAGGCCGATCCAGGCCATGCCCGAGGGCGTGTCGCGCAGTTCGCGGTACGTCTCCGCGAGGGTCGCCGGTGTCGACACCCGCACCCCGTCGCTGTACAGCGCCGCCTCCACGATGCTCGGCGGCTCGGCGGACTCCCCGCCCGGCGCGGACCCGGGCGTCGGCGGCGCGGCCGTGCCGTCCTGCTCCTGCGACTGGGCGCGGCGCCAGACGGACCTTCTGGTGCCGCGGCCGTTCCTGCCGTTCGCGGCGTTCTTCGAGACCGGGCTGGGGCGTCGCTCGGACATCGCGGGCCGCCTCTCGGTGGAGCCTGCATCGGCGTGAGCTGTGTGACCCGCGTGGTCCGAGTGATCACGCGTGATCGGTGAGTCTCGTCGCAGGATATACGGGGCATACGGGCCCGGCGGAGGGAACCGCGATCGGGATTCGGTGAGAGATGCGGACAGGATCTGTCCTCGTTCGGGGTTAGCGTGCCCGGTATGACGAAGCAGCCGTCCGGCCCGGTCCTCGGCACCCGTGCCCTCAACCGCGCCACCCTCGACCGTCAGCTCCTGCTGCGCCGCTCACCGCGGTCCGCGAAGGACGCCGTGGCGCACCTCGTCGGCCTCCAGGCGCAGAACGTCAAGCCGCCGTACTACGCCCTCGCCGCCCGCCTCGACGGCTTCGTCCCCGAGCAGCTGTCCGGGTTGATGGCCGACCGTGAGGTGGTCCGGATCGTCACCCTCCGCTCGACCATCCACACCCACACCGCCGCCGACGCGCTGACCCTGCGCCCGCTGGTCCAGCCCGCCCGGACCCGTGAACTGACCGCCTTCCGCAAGGGGCTGGCCGGTGTCGAACTGGACCGGCTCGCCGCGCTCGCCCGGGAGCTGGTCGAGGCCGAGCCGCGCACCATGGCCGGGCTGCGGGAGGCGCTGCGCGCCGAGTGGCCGGACGCCGACCCGCACTCCCTCGCCGTCGCCGCCCGCTGCACCCTGCCCCTCGTCCAGGTCACCCCGCGCGGGCTGTGGGGCCGGTCCGGGCAGGTCGCCCTCACCACCGCCGAGCACTGGCTCGGCCGCCGCCCCGCCGAACCGGCGCCCACCCCTGACGCCGTGCCTACCCCCGAGGCCGCGGCTGCCACGGACTCCGCCGTTCTGCGCTACCTGGCCGCCTTCGGTCCGGCCTCCGTCAGGGACATGCAGACCTGGGCCGGACTGACCCGGCTCCGCGCGGCCTTCGAACGGCTGCGGCCCCGTCTCCTCACCTTCCGGGACGAGACCGGCACCGAGCTCTTCGACCTCCCCGACGCGCCCCGCCCCGATCCCGGGACCCCGGCCCCGCCCCGCTTCCTCCCCGAGTTCGACAACCTTCTCCTCTCGCACGCCGACCGCACCCGTGTCGTCCCGGCCGAGTACCGGGGCCGCGCCTGGCAGGGCAACCAGGCCCATCGCACGCTGCTCGTCGACGGATTCCTTGCGGGGGTGTGGAAGCTGGCGGAGGGCGCCCTGGTCGTCGAGACCTTCGGGGCAGCGGGGGGTAAGGCGGCGGAGCGGGCCGCGATCGCGGAGGAGGGCGAGCGGATGCTGGCCGCTTTGCATCCCGGCGAGCGGTACGGCATCCGGTTCGGGGCCGTCGTGGCGCAGGGCGGGTGACGAACACGGCCAAGCGCTCCGCGGGGGTGCCGCGTTGTGTTGTCTGGTGCATGCCGTCTGCCGTCTGCCGTCTGCCGTCTGCCGTCTGCCGTCTGCCGTCAGCCGTCTGCCGTCTGCCGTCAGCCGTCTGCCGCGCCGTCGTGGCTGGTCGCGCAGTTCCCCGCGCCCCTTCGGGGCGCTGCCCCGCGCGGACGGCCGGCAGCTGGGGTGCCGCGGGCACACTCGCCGCTGACGAGCAGCCGGGCCGGGACGTGGATAGGGGGCGCTGCGGGCTGCTCGTGGAAGCCCGCAACGCCCCCTGGTCACTCACCCGAGGGAACCTCGGGAGGTCTTCTGGTTACGAGTTAACCTGCGCGGTCACCAGGTCCGAGAAGGTGGTCAGCCGGGTGTAGACACCCGGGTAACCCGCCTCCGCGCACCCCTCTCCCCAGGAAGTGATCCCTGCCAGGACGCCCCCGATGAGCAGGGGACCGCCGCTGTCGCCCTGGCAGGTGTCTACGCCGCCGGACGTGTATCCGGCGCAAACCATGTCGGTCTGGACGAAGTCCGAACCGTAGGAGCTCTTGCAGCTGGAGTCGGACACGATCGGGACGGTCGCGGTCCGCAGCTGGTTGGAGGAGCTGCCGTTCTCCGAGGTGGTGCCCCAGCCGAGGATGCGGGCCGTGGTGCCGGCCGCGTACACGCTCGTCTGGGAGGACGTCACGTACGACGCCGGGGTGTACGACATCGCGGTCGACAGCGTCAGGACGGAGACGTCGTCGCCGTTGGTGGCATCCGTGTAGTCCGGGTTGATCCAGATCTTGCTGACCTTGCTGACCGTGCCGTTGGTGCCGTTGAGGTACGTGCGACCGCCGACCACGCGGACGCTGCTCGTCGACTCGCCCTCCATGCAGTGGGCGGCCGTCACCACCTTGGTGGCCGACACCAGGGTGCCGCCGCAGAACTGGCTGCCGGACGCGTCCGTGATCTGCATCATGAACGGGTACGCGGTCGTCGTGGTGGTCGTTCCGCCGACGATCGGCTGGGGGGCGGCTGACGCGGTGGGGGACGCGATCAGCGCGGTCGCCGCCGCGGCGGCGGTGGCCACCAGAACTGCGGCGGACTTTCTTGCGCGGTGGTGCCCGAACATGAGTCTCCTCAGTGGGGGTTGCCGGTGGGGGTCGCGCGGGTGTGGGGGGTGCAGCACGGGGGTCGCGGGACCGACCCCCGTATGCCCGGGCGAGCGGCACATCCATAAGCTAGGACCCGGAACCCCACCCTCCCAATGAGGGAACCCCCTAGGGGGATGGGGGAGGGAAAACCCTCGGTCCGCCTCAGTTAACCGGGAGCGCTCTCACTTCGCGCGTCGCCCTGCCGCCAAACGGACTATGTCCACGCGCGATCGGATGCCCAGCTTGCGGTAGACCCGGGTGAGCGTGGCCTCGACCGTCTTGACGCTGATGAACAGCCGGGCGGCGATCTCCCGGTTGGTGGCCCCCTCCATGACCAGCGCGGCGACCTGACGCTCCATCGCGGCAAGACCGTCCAGGGCGTCGAGCGCGGCCGGCGGCTCGACCGGCGGCTCCGGTGCGGAGACGGCCTCGTCCACCTGCCGCAGCCACGGTAGCGCCCGGCACCGCCGGAACAGCCGGGTGGCCTCGTCGAACGCCGTGGCGGAGCGCCTGTCGCGCAGCGTCGCCAGCGCGAACGCGGCCCGCGCCTCCTCCAGGCCGTGGCCCAGTTTGGCGAACCGGTCCTGAGCCGAGGTCAGCAGGGTGACGGCCGCCTCGCGTTCCCCGTGCGCGGCCCGGACCAGCGCCTCGGCCCGGTCCAGCGCGGCCAGGACACTCTCCCGGCCGAGTCTGAGCGCGTGTTCCCGGGTGACGTCGATGACGTCCTGCGCCTCGGCCGGTTCACCCACCCGGACGAGTGCTTCGGCGAGGTCGCCCTGCCAGCGGCCACGGGCCGGGTCGGTGATGCCGAGGCTCTGTTCCAGCTCCCGCACCCGGCGCAGCGAGCGGACCGTGCCCGCCGGGTCGCCTGCCACCAACTGGGCGTATCCGAGGGCGCCCAGGGCCCGGGACAGGTACATGGTGTCGCCGTCCTGCTCGGCGTGCTGCACCGCTTCCCTGGCCAGTGCCAGGCCCCGGTCCACGTCGCCGCCGGACGCCTCGGCCAGCGAGGTGAGCATCGCGGAGGCGGTCTCGCCGATCCCGGAGTCGTGGGCGAGGTGCAGGCCCTCCCGGGCCAGGTCGAGGGCCCGGCCGCAGTGCCCGGAGCGCAGCTCGGTCTCGGCGAGGCCGCGCAGGAAGTGCACCTCGCTCTCCACCTGCCCGCGCCGGCGCACCTCGCGCAGGAGCGCGGTGACGGTGGCCCGCGCCTCGGCCAGCTGGTCGCCCATCACCAGCCAGCGGAATCTGGCGCTGCCCGCCCCGTTGTGGTGGCAGGCCACGTTCGGGTCCTGGGGCTCCTTCAGGGCGCGCTTGATGGTGGCGGGCGCCGCCGGATGCCCCATCAGGGTCTCGACCTGGGCCTGGAGGGAGAGCGCGAGGAGTTCGGTGCGCCGGTCGCCGCCCACGGCCGCGAGGTCGGCGGAGTGCGCCGCCGCCTGCCGGGCCTCGGTGAAGTCGCCGCCCACGATCAGCGCCCGCCAGGCCAGCTGGTAGTGGACCTTGCCGAGCAGCCGCGGGTCCTCGCCGGCGTCGGCGAGGGCGTGCGGGAAGGCCGCGTCGACCTCGGTCATGGTGTGGCCCGCGGAGTCGATCACCAGGATCCAGGCCCGCACCCGGTCCGCCGGACGGGTGGCGTGGGTGAGGACCTCGCGGGCGATGTCCTGGGCGAGGTCGATCTCGCCCGCGCTGGTCGCGTCCTCGGCCGCCTGGAGCCGGCGCTCGTCCGGGGTGGGCGTATGGTCGCCGGGGGTGTGGCGGGCGGCGAGCAGGCCGATCTGCGCGGCCACCGAGGGCGCGCCCCGGTCCCGGGCCTCGGTCGCGGCCTCGGCGAGCCGGTCGGCGACCTCGGGGTCGGTACCGGTGGTGGCCAGGGCCAGGTGCCGGGCCCGTTCGATCGGGTCGGAGGCGGCCGTGGACAGCGCCGCGTGCGCGGCCCGGCGCTCCTGCGCGGGCGCCTCGGCGTACAGCGCGGCGGAGATGAGGGGGTGCGCGAACCGTACGGCGGGACCCTCAGGCTCGGTGGCCAGCAGCCCCAGTTCGGCGGCCTGGGCGCACTCGGCCTCGGCGTTCTCCCGGCCGGCCGCGTGCAGCAGGGCCTGGGTGGGGCGGGCGCCGGCGCTGGCCACCAGCAGGGTGCGGCGGGCCTCGACGGAGAGCATGTCGAGGCGGCTGAGGACCAGGGCGCGCAGCGAGGTCGGCACCGGCAGCGGCTCGCCGGGGCGGGGCGGGGTCGGGTTCTCGGCGAGGGCGCGGCCGAGTTCCAGGGCGAAGAGGGGGTTGCCGCCGCTGGTGCGGTGGATCTCACGGACCGTGGAGCGGGTCAGCCCGGTGTGGCCGCGGTGGTCGAGGAGCTCGGAGACCTGCCTGCGGTTGAGCGCGCCGAGGCGGACGGCGACGGTGTCCGGGGGCGACGCGCGTAGGTGACGGTCGTACTCCTGGCCTTCCGTGCGGACCGCGCTGAGCAGTTGGACCGGGGTGCCGCCGAGCCGGCGGGCGGCGAAGCCGAGGAGTTCGGCGCTGGCCGGATCCAGCCACTGGAGGTCGTCGGCGACGATCAGTACGGGCCCCTCGGCGGCCAGCACGCGCAGCGTGGACAGCACGGCGAGGCGCAGGGCGAGGCCGTCGCGCTGGAGGGTGGACTCGCCGCGGCCGGTGAGCGCCGACTCCAGGGCGGTGCGCTGGGCGCCGGGCAGGTGGGCGGAGACGTCGTCGAGGACCAGGCCGAAGAGGTCGGCGAGGGCGAGGAACGGAAGGTGGGATTCGGACTCGGTGGCCGAGCAGCGCAACACGGTGCGGGCGCTACCGGCGTATTCCGCGTCCAGCGCCCGCAGGACCGTGGATTTTCCTATTCCGGCGGGCCCGTGCAGGAGGACGCTGCCCCCCGAGGAGAGCTGCTCCCGGGCGGCCGTGAACAGCTCCGCCCGGCCGATGACCAGGTCGGGGCGGCATCGGGCAGGCTCCTGGAAGTCCCGTCGCACGGTCACCGCTCCCCTCGTGTGTCGTGTCCGGGCCAAATTCTAGGCAATGAACCCTGAAATTCGGCCGAACGACGTCGTGAGGGAAATAACAGGGGCTTCGCATATGGCAATTCACAGCGCGTGCGCATGAATGGAATGGGTCCCCTCCGCTATGGCAACACCCCCGTCCGACGAGCCGCCGACACCGCCTCCCCCCGGGTGTGCGCGCCCAGCTTCCGCATCGCCGAGCGCAGATAGCCCTTGACCGTCTCGGGCCGCAGCCCCAGCCGCTCGGCCACGGCCGCGTTGGTCGCCCCGGCCGCCACGCACGCCAGCACGTCCAGCTCCCGGGGCGCCAGCACCGCCTCGGCCGCCGGAACCGGCGCCGGCGTGGTCAGCAGCCCGCAGGCGGCGAGCAGTTCGGCACGCAGCTCCGGGTCGGCGATCCGCGGCGCCAGGGCCCGCAGCGCGGCATGCGCCTCCCGCACCTGCTCCCAGGCGGTCCCCGGGTCGCCCACGACGGCCGGTTCCGGCCGCGCCGCCGCCAGCAGCCCTCTGGCCTCGTCCTGCACGACCAGCGCCTGCTCCACGTCCCGGGCCGCCGCCACCGCAGCGCCCAGCGTGCGGTCGCCCAGCGGCTGGGCGGTGCGCAGCGCGCCGTACAGCACGCCCCGCACCCGGCGCCGTACCACCACCGGCACCGCGAGCACCGAACGCAGGCCCTCGGCGGCCACCGGGATGTCGTACTCGTGGCTGATCTGCTGTGAGGCCGAGTAGTCGACGACCGCGCAGGGGCGGGCCAGGGCGACCGCCCTGCCGCCCAGGCCGTTGCCCGAGGTGACCGCGAGCGAGCGCAGCGACGCGGTGTTGGTGCCGGTCAGCTCGCTGATCCGGACCAGTGTCCGGCCCGCCTCGACCAGCCCGCCGAAGGCGATCGGAAGCCCGGTGGTGCGCCGGAGTCTGGACAGCGCACCACGTATCTCCACCGCCCCCGCGACCTCTGCTGCCACCTGTCCTGCCCCTTCGACCCCGGCCTCGTGCTGTCCACACCCCCGTTCGGGGGTAGTGAGACCTGCATCACGGATTACACGATGCCAGAGAGCCGCCCGGCAATGGTCCGGTACTGAAGGAGACGCGTATGACGAGTGCGACGGAGGACTTCCGCAGGGCACGGGACTTCCTGCTGGAACACCGTGCGGACTACGCCACGGCCTACGAGGGCTTCGCCTGGCCGCGCCCGGACCACTTCAACTGGGCGCTGGACTGGTTCGACGTCATCGCCGAGGGCAACGACCGCACCGCCCTGCACATCGTCGAGGAGGACGGCGGCGAGACGAAGCTGTCCTTCGCCGAGCTGTCCGAGCGCTCCGACCGGGTCGCGAACCACCTGCGCGCGCGGGGTGTCGAGCCGGAGGACCGCATCCTGGTCATGCTCGGCAACCAGGCCGAGCTGTGGGAGACCGCGCTGGCCGCGATGAAGCTGCGGGCCGTCGTCATCCCGGCCACCCCGCTGCTCGGCCCGGCCGACCTGCGTGACCGCGTCGACCGGGGCCGGGTGAAGCACGTGCTCGTGCGGGCCGAGGACGCGGCCAAGTTCGACGAGGTGCCGGGGCGGTACACCCGGATCGCGGTGGGCGGGGTGCCGGTGGCGGGCTGGGAGGCGTACGAGGACGCGTACGTCGCCTCCGCCGACTTCGTGCCGGACGGGCCGACTCTGGCCGACGACCCGCTGATGCTCTACTTCACCTCGGGCACCACCGCCCACCCCAAGCTGGTCGAGCACACCCACACCTCGTACCCCATCGGGCACCTGGCCACCATGTACTGGATCGGCCTCAAGCCCGGTGACGTGCACCTGAACATCTCCTCGCCGGGCTGGGCCAAGCACGCCTGGTCGAACCTGTTCGCGCCCTGGAACGCCGAGGCGACCGTCTTCATCCACAACTACTCGCGCTTCGACGCGGGCCGGCTGATGGCCGAGATGGACCGGCACGGGGTGACGTCCTTCTGCGCCCCGCCGACGGTGTGGCGCATGCTGATCCAGGCGGATCTCGGCCAGCTCGCGGTCCCGCCCCGCGAGGTCGTCGCGGCGGGCGAGCCGCTCAACCCCGAGGTGATCGAGCAGGTACGGCGCGCCTGGCACATCACCATCCGGGACGGGTTCGGGCAGACCGAGACGGCCGTGCAGGTCTCCAACAGCCCGGGGCAGCAGTTGAAGACCGGGTCCATGGGGCGTCCGAGCCCCGGCTACCGGGTGGAGCTCCTGGACCCGGTCAGCGGCGCGCCCGGCGCGGTGGAGGGCGAGATCGCGCTCGACCTCGCGGCGCGGCCGGTGGGCCTGATGACCGGTTACCACGGGGACGCCGACCGCACGGCGGAGGCGATGGCCGGCGGCTACTACCGCACCGGGGACATCGGCTCCCGGGACGAGGACGGCTACATCACCTACGTCGGCCGCGCCGACGACGTGTTCAAGGCGTCCGACTACAAGATCAGTCCGTTCGAACTGGAGAGTGCGCTCCTCGAACACGAGGCGGTGGCCGAGGCGGCCGTCGTGCCCGCGCCGGACGACCTGCGGCTCGCCGTGCCCAAGGCCTACATCGTCCTGGCGGCGGGCTGGGAGCCGGGCCCGGACACCGCGAAGGTGCTCTTCGAGCACTCGCGGCAGGTCCTGGCACCGTACAAGCGGGTCCGGCGGCTGGAGTTCGCCCCGCTGCCGAAGACCGTGTCCGGGAAGATCCGCCGGATCGAGCTGCGCGAGGCCACGGCCGCCGGCTCGGCCGGCGAGTACCGTGAGGAGGACTTCCGGTGACCTCGTCGTACACGCACGGCACGAGCGCCACCACGCTGCTCGGCGACACCATCGGCGCCAACCTCGACCGGGCGGTCGCGGCCTGGCCGGACCGCGAGGCGCTGGTGGACGTACCGACCGGCCGGCGCTGGACCTACACCGAATTCGCCGCCGACGTCGACCGGTTGGCGTACGGGCTGCTGGCGAGCGGGGTCGCCAAGGGCGACCGGGTGGGCATCTGGGCGGTCAACTGCGCCGAGTGGGTGCTGGTGCAGTACGCCACCGCCCGGATCGGCGCGATCATGGTCAACATCAACCCGGCCTACCGTACCCACGAGGTCGAGTACGTCCTCAACCAGGCAGGGATCTCCCTGCTGTTCGCCTCGCTGCGGCACAAGACCAGCGACTACCGGGCGATGGTGGAGGAAGTACGCGGCAGGTGCCCCGAGTTGCGGGAGACCGTCTATATCGGGGACCCGGGCTGGGACGCGCTGACCGCCCGCGGCGGTGCCGACAGGGCCCCCGAACTGGCGGCTCGCGCGGCCGAGCTGTCCTGCGACGACCCCATCAACATCCAGTACACCTCGGGCACCACCGGCTTCCCGAAGGGCGCCACGCTCTCCCACCACAACATCCTCAACAACGGTTACTTCGTGGGGGAGTCGATCGCCTACACCGAGCAGGACCGGATCTGCATCCCGGTGCCCTTCTACCACTGCTTCGGCATGGTGATGGGCAACCTGGCGGCCACCTCGCACGGCGCCTGCATCGTGATCCCGGCCCCGTCCTTCGAGCCGAAGGCCACCCTGGAGGCGGTCCAGCAGGAGCGCTGCACCTCGCTGTACGGCGTCCCGACGATGTTCATCGCCGAGCTGAACCTCCCCGACTTCGGGTCGTACGACCTCTCCACCCTGCGCACCGGCATCATGGCGGGCTCGCCCTGCCCGGTCGAGGTGATGAAACGGGTGGTCGCCGAGATGCACATGGCGGAGGTCTCCATCTGCTACGGCATGACGGAGACGTCCCCGGTCTCGCTCCAGACCCGGATCGAGGACGACCTGGAACACCGCACCGGCACCGTCGGCCGGGTGCTGCCGCACCTGGAGGTCAAGGTCGTCGACCCGGCCACCGGGGTCACCCGACCGCGGGGCACCGCAGGCGAGTTGTGCACCCGCGGCTACAGCGTGATGCTCGGCTACTGGAACGAGCCCGAGCGGACGGCGGAGGCCGTCGACCCCGGGCGCTGGATGCACACCGGCGACCTGGCGATGATGCGCGAGGACGGGTACGTCGAGATCGTCGGCCGCATCAAGGACATGATCATCCGGGGCGGCGAGAACATCTACCCGCGCGAGATCGAGGAGTTTCTCTACGCCCACCCCAAGATCCGGGACGTCCAGGTGGTCGGGGTGCCGCACGAGAGGTACGGCGAGGAGGTCCTCGCCTGCGTCATCCCGCACGACCCGGCCGCCCCGCCCACCCTGGACGAACTCCGCACCTTCTGCGAGGGCCGCCTGGCCCACTACAAGATCCCGAGCCGCATCCGGATCCTGACCGACTTCCCGATGACGGTCTCGGGAAAGGTCCGCAAGATCGAACTGAGGGAGACCTACAGCGCCCCGTAAGTGTCAGCGCCCCGAAAGGGGCGCGGGGAACTGCGCGACCAGCCCCCACCGGCCCGCAGCCGGCTCACGCACCTGAACCGCGCAGCTCATCCGCGGGCCCGTTCACCGGCTGAGGCGTCCCCGTGAAGTCAAGCACGAACAACGGCACCCCCAAGGCGTCGGCCCGCTCCCGTGCCTCCTCGGCGAACCCCGCAAGGGAGAAGTACACGCACCCCGAGTCCTCCGTCATCGCCGTCAGCCACAGGCACTCCACGTCCCGCAGCGAGGCCGGCTGCACGGTCGGGTCCACCTGGGCCACCAGCCCCCGCGCGGCCAGCCCGATGCCGGACGGCGGCCGTTGGTCGGCCCGCCGTATGTCCCGGTAGCCCAGCCAGCGCAGGTAGAGCACCGCCGCGGTGACCGCGTCCCGGGCGGTCCGGATCGTCACGGGGTGGAAGGCGGCCCGAGGGTCGGGTCCGGGCCCGGGTTCCGCCGGCGGCGCGGACACGCCGCCGGTGACCGCGATGCGCAGCACCGCCCCGCACGGGCAGCCCAGCTCCGGCTGCGGCCACTGGTCCCGCCGGCCGCAGGAGCCGCAGCTCACCGTCACCCAGTCCGCGTCCCAGGCGCGGTGCGCCACCGGCGTCGGCCCGGCCGTGCCGTCGAGGCTCGGGGCGACCGGCGCGCCGCAGGCGCACGGGTACGACGGCGCGGTGTAGACGTGCTCGCGCCGACAGGCCGGACAGCGCACCGGCACGCTCTCGGACATGGCCCCACCTCAGGCATCGCGTCGGTTCAGCCGTCCCATGGTGCTCCCGCCGGGGCCCGGTTGTCCGTCCCTTGACGACGTTCGTCACCACACCTACATTGATTTCAGATAGTAGAAGTTAGTTTCCGTAATACGGAAATCTACTGCGGAAAAACTGAGGCAGTGCTCACCGCGGGGCGCGACGGGAGCAGGCATCCGACAGCCGAAAGCAGGAGTTCTCGATGGCTCGTATGACCGCTGCCCGCGCGGCAGTTGAGATCCTCAAGCGCGAGGGCGTCACCGACGCGTTCGGTGTGCCCGGCGCGGCGATCAACCCCTTCTACGCGGCGCTCAAGGCCTCCGGCGGCATCCAGCACACCCTCGCCCGCCATGTCGAGGGCGCCTCGCACATGGCCGAGGGCTACACCCGTACGCACCCCGGGAACATCGGCGTCTGCATCGGCACCTCCGGACCGGCCGGCACCGACATGATCACCGGCCTGTACTCGGCCACCGGTGACTCCGTCCCGATCCTCTGCGTCACCGGCCAGGCCCCGACCGCGGTGATCCACAAGGAGGACTTCCAGGCCGTCGACATCGCCTCGATCGCCAAGCCGGTCACGAAGATGGCGGTCACCGTGCTGGAGGCGGCGCAGGTCCCGGGCGTCTTCCAGCAGGCCTTCCACCTGATGCGCTCCGGCCGGCCCGGCCCGGTCCTGATCGACCTGCCGATCGACGTGCAGCTCACCGAGATCGAGTTCGACCCGGACACGTACGAGCCGCTGCCGGTCTACAAGCCGGCCGCCACCCGCGCCCAGATCGAGAAGGCGATCGGGATGCTGAACGCGTCCGAGCGTCCGCTGATCGTCGCGGGCGGCGGGGTCATCAACGCGGACGCCGCCGAACTCCTCGTCGAGTTCGCCGAGTTGACCGGCACGCCGGTCGTCCCGACCCTGATGGGCTGGGGCGTCCTGCCCGACGACCACGAGCTGAACGCCGGCATGGTGGGATTGCAGACCTCGCACCGCTATGGCAACGCGACCTTCCTGGAGTCCGACTTCGTCCTCGGCATCGGCAACCGCTGGGCCAACCGCCACACCGGCCGGCTGGACGTCTACACGGCCGGCCGCACCTTCGTCCACGTGGACGTCGAACCCACCCAGATCGGCAGGATCTTCGCCCCCGACTACGGCATCGCCTCCGACGCGAAGGCGGCCCTGGAGCTGTTCGTCGAGGTGGCGCTGGAGCTGAAGGCGACCGGCGGGCTGCCGGACCGCTCCTCCTGGGCGGCCTCGGCGCAGGAGAAGAGGGCGACCCTCCAGCGCCGTACCCACTTCGACGACATCCCGATCAAGCCGCAGCGCGTCTACGAGGAGATGAACAAGGCCTTCGGCCCGGAGACCCGGTACGTCTCCACGATCGGCCTCTCGCAGATCGCCGGCGCCCAGATGCTGCACCTCTTCAGGCCCCGGCACTGGATCAACTGCGGCCAGGCGGGCCCGCTCGGCTGGACGGTCCCGGCCGCGCTGGGCGTGGCCAAGGCCGACCCGGAGGCGTCCGTCGTCGCCCTCTCCGGGGACTACGACTTCCAGTTCATGCTGGAGGAGCTCGCGGTCGGCGCGCAGCACAAGATCCCGTACATCCATGTCCTGGTCAACAACTCCTACCTGGGCCTGATCCGGCAGGCGCAGCGGGCGTTCGACATCGACTTCCAGGTCAAGCTGGAGTTCGAGAACATCAACTCGCCCGAGCTGGGCGTCTACGGCGTCGACCACGTCAAGGTCGCCGAGGGCCTGGGCTGCAAGGCGATCCGGGTGACCGACCCGGCGGAGCTGGGCGCGGCCTTCGAGCAGGCCAAGAAGCTGGCCGCCGAGCACCGGGTGCCGGTCGTCGTGGAGGCGATCCTGGAGCGGGTCACCAACATCTCCATGTCGACCACCAACGACATCTCGAACGTCGTCGAGTTCGAGGAGATCGCGACCGAGCCGGGGCACGCGCCGACGTCGGTCAGGACGCTGAAGGTCTGAGCCGACGCAGACGGGAGCGGGCGGTCCATCCGAGAGGATGGGCCGCCCGCTCCGCGTTGTCGACGACTCGGTGCCCGCCGCCCCCGTGCCGGCGGGCACCGTGTGACGTGAATATGCCCCCTGACTGGGGCGGTTGAAGCATGCTGAACGGAGTTCAGAGCTTGATTTGAGGATCGGCCGGTCCGTTCGTCCTGGTATCTCAGCTTTCGGGGTGCTCGGTCAGCCCCGGCCAGTCGTCCGGGCCGCCGCCCTGCCAATCGATGAGGTCGCTCTCCTCGACCTCGATCCGGTCCAGGTCGGCCAGCCGCAGGATCTCGATCACGTCGTCGAGGTGCGAGGCGATCCCCAGGGTCACCTCGCCCTCGGTGACCCGCCGGGAGCCGTCCAGCGCCGGGGCGTGCACGACGATGTGCGGGAACTCGGTCGGTGGATGTGCAGTCATGCCACCAGGCTCCTGCGGCGGGGAGGGAAACGCACGCCGAAGCGCCGGACGCGGGCGGTTCCGCGTCCGGCGCTCGACGAGCCCGTGGGGCTCTGTGCCGTTGTGGCCGTCCGACGGCGCGAGGCTGGGCGCGACAGGACGTTCGCGCCGCCGGACGGGGCTCAAGGGGGGTGTGGCTGGGACCGCGGCGGGTGCGACGGAGCCGGGGCGTCCTTCCCTCTGGTCGAGAAGGGCGCTCGGTTCCTTCACCACCGCACTGGCTCGCACGCCGCCGCGGTCCTCGCCCCGCCCGCGTGCCGACACCGACCGGCCATCCCTCATCCGGGCCGGTCGGCCGCCGCGGGCCGTTCGTGGGGTCAGTTCGTGGGGTCAGTCCTCGGCCTCGGCGCGCGTCCGCCGGCAGGCGCGCGAGCCGTAGCCGTTCATGGGGCGGTACGACGCCGGGGTGCCGCGGGCGCCCCTCGGCCAGGTCGCCTGGCGCGGGGCCTCGGGGGAGCGTGCCCGTCCGAAGTGGCCGTATCCGCCGCTGCCGTGGGCGTCGGCGGCCGGGGCGCCGGACTCGGTGGTGAGCGCGCGCTGCGACATCGTGGACCTTCCCTGATCGTTGACGTGGTTTCCGGGCGGCGCCGGCACCTGGGCGCGACAGGACAGTTGTCGGTGCCGGCGCCGCCCGGAAGTCAGGGGGTGCGGCTCAGACCTGCGCGCCGGAGAGGCGCTCCACCGCGCGCAGCAGTGCCGAGTGGTCCAGGCCGCCGTCGCCCTGGGCGCGCAGGGACGCGACCAGCTGCGCCACCACGGCGCCGACGGGCAGGGCGGCGCCCACGGTGCGGGCCGCGTCCGTGACGATGCCCATGTCCTTGTGGTGCAGGTCGATGCGGAAGCCCGGCTTGAAGTCGCGGCTGAGGAAGTTGTCCCGCTTCCGCGTCAGCACGGTCGAACCGGCCAGGCCACCGTTGAGTACGTCCAGCGCGGCCGTCAGGTCCACGCCGGACTTCTCCAGGAAGACCACGGCCTCGGCGCACGCCTGGATGTTCACGGCGACGATCAGCTGGTTGGCGGCCTTCACCGTCTGGCCGGAACCGTGCGGACCGCACAGCACGATGGTCCTGCCCAGCGCCTCGAAGACGGGCTTCGCGCTGTCGAAGTCGGCCTGCTCGCCGCCGACCATGATGGAGAGCACGGCCTCGACGGCACCGGCCTCACCGCCGGACACGGGCGCGTCGAGCACGCGGATGCCCCGGTCCCGCGCCGCCTGCGCCAGGTCGACCGAGGTCTGCGGGGTGATGGACGACATGTCGATCAGGAGCGCGCCGGACCGCGCGTTCTCCAGGATGCCGTCCGGACCGTACGCGATGGCCTCGACCTGCGGCGACGCGGGGACCATGGTGACGATCACGTCCGCGTCCCGCACCGCCGCGGCGATCGAGCCGGCCGCGGTGCCGCCGGCGGCGGCCAGCCGGTCCAGCTTGTCCTGCTCCAGCGTGAAGCCGGTGACGTCGTAACCCGCCTTGATCAGGTTCTCGGACATCGGGGAGCCCATGATGCCGAGGCCTATCCAGGCGATCTTGGGGAGGGTGCTGCTCATAGGGGGTGCCTCTCTTGATGCGGCAATCAGACAGCCCGTCCGGCGATTGAGGACGAGGCCGAAGGGCGAAGCGGGGGTCCGGGGGCGGCAGCCCCCGGGACGGTCACATCAACGCGCGGCGCGCTGTTCCATCGGCAGCCAGCCGAAGGCGTCCCCGCTCGGGCGGTCGCCCGCCTTGTACTCCAGGCCCACCCAGCCGTCGTACCCGGCCTTCCGCAACCCGTCGAGGAGGTCCGCCAGCGGCAGCGTCCCCGTGCCCGGGGCGCCGCGGCCGGGGTTGTCGGCGATCTGGACGTGGCCGGTCTTCGAGGCGTACCGCTCGATCACCGACGGGAGGTCCTCGCCGTTCATGGACAGGTGGTAGAGGTCCATCAGGAAGCGCGCGTTGCCGAGTCCGGTGGCCTCGTTGACCCTGTCGACCACCGCGACGGCGGCCGGGGCCGACACCAGCGGGTACCGCGGCGACTCGGGCTCGTTGAGCGCCTCGATCAGCAGGACCGCGCCGATCCGGTCCGCCGCGCGCGCCGCGAGCGCCAGGTTCTCCAGGGCCAGCGCGTCCTGCTCGGCCGGGTCCACGCCGTCGACGCGGTTGCCGTACAGGGCGTTGAGCGCCGTGCAGCCGAGCGACTGGGCGAAGCCTGCCGCCACGTCGATGTTGGCGCGGAACCGCTCGGACTCCGCGCCCGGAACCGACAGGGCGCCCCGGTCGGGGCCGGGCAGCTGTCCGGCGTAGAAGTTCAGGCCCGTCAGCCGGACGCCCGCGTCCTCGACCGCCCGCTTCAGCGCGTCCAGCTCGGAGCGCGCGGGGGTGGGGGAGTCGACCCAGGGCCACCACAGCTCGACCGCCGTGAAGCCGGCCGCGGCGGCGGCTGCCGGGCGCTCCAGGAGCGGGAGTTCCGTGAAGAGGATCGACAGGTTGACGTTGAAGCGCTGCTCTGCACATCCCATGCGGGTCGCGCTCCCTTCCGCTGCCTAGTGGGTGCGATCAAATTCCGTATTGCGGAAGTTGATTTCTGCTTAATGGAAGACTGCCTGTGGGCGGGGAGAGCTGTCAAGAGCGCCCGCGCAAAACCGGCGCCCTACCCTGAAGACATGGCTCGGTCCAACGACGAGGTGGCGGCGCTGCTCCAGGAGTACGCCGACCTGATCTCGATCACCGGTGGGGACGCGTTCAAGGCGCGGGTCTACGAGAAGGCCGCCCGGTCGGTCGGCGGCCACCACGCCGACGTCGCCACGCTCGACCTCAAGGGGCTCCAGGAGATCCCGAACGTCGGGAAGTCGATCGCCCAGAAGGTCCGCGAGTACTTCGACAGCGGCACGGTGGCCGCCGTCGAGGAGCTGCGCGCGAAGATCCCGGACGGGGTCCGGCGGCTGACGGCCGTGCCCACCCTCGGCCCGAAGAAGGCCATGGCGGTCTACGAGGAACTGGGCGTCTCGTCGGTGGACGAACTCGCCGCCGCCATCCGCGACGAACGGCTGCGCGACCTCAAGGGCTTCGGGCCGAAGACCGAGGAGAACATCCTGCACGGCATCGAACTGCTCCGGTCCTCCGGCGGCCGGGTGCAGATCGACGTGGCCATGGAGCTGGTCGAGGACGTCGTCGGCGCGCTCTCCGCCGTGACCGGCTGCGAGCGGTGCGCGTACGCCGGATCGCTGCGCCGGATGCGCGAGACCATCGGCGACATCGACATCCTCGCGGCGGCGGCGGACTCCGCGCCCCTCATGCGGGCGTTCACCGCACTGCCGTACGTCACCGAGGTCATCGGACAGGGCGGGACCAAGACCTCGGTGCGCACCGGCAAGGGGCTCAACGTCGACCTGCGGGTCGTGCCGCCGGATTCGTGGGGTGCCGCGCTGCAGTACTTCACCGGCTCCAAGGCCCACAACATCCGCACCCGCGAGATCGCGGTGCACCAGAAGCTCAAGCTCTCCGAGTACGGCCTCTTCGACACCGAGAGCGGCGAGAAGATCGTCTCCGCGACCGAGGAGGAGGTGTACGCGCGCCTCGGCCTGCCCTGGATCCCGCCGCCGCTGCGCGAGGACCGCGGCGAGATCGAGGCCGGACTCCGCGACGAGCTGCCCGACCTGGTCACCGAGGCCGACCTGCGCGGTGACCTGCACACCCACACCGACCTCACCGACGGGCTCGCCCCGCTGGAGGAGATGGCCGAGGCCGCCGCCGCACGCGGCTACGCCTACTACGCGATCACCGACCACGCGCCCGACCTGGTCATGCAGCGGATGACCGACGAGCGGATGCTGGCCCAGCGGGAACGGGTCCGCGAGCTCGACGGGACCTACGCCACCAAGGGCCGGCGCGGCGGGCTGCGGCTGCTGCACGGCACCGAGCTGAACATCGGCCCCGAGGGCGGGGTGGACTGGCCGGACGACTTCCTCGCCGGGTTCGACCTGTGCGTGGCCTCCGTGCACTCGCACTTCAGGCAGAGCCGTGAGGCCCTGACCCGCCGGCTCGTCCGCGCCTGCGAGAACCCGTACGTGAACATCATCGGCCACCCCACCACCCGCCTCATCGGCAAGCGGCCCGGCATCGACGCCGACCTCGACACGGTCTTCGAGGCCTGCGCCCGCACCGGCACGGCCCTGGAGATCAACGCCCACCCGCACCGGCTCGACCTGCGCGACGAGGACATCCTGCGGGCCCGCCGGCACGGCGTGAGGTTCGCCGTGAACAGCGACGCCCACGCCGTCCCGCACCTCGCCAACATGCGCTACGGCATCGGCACCGCCCAGCGCGGCTGGCTCACCGCGGACGACGTGATCAACACCTGGCCGGAGCGGCGGCTGCGGAGCTTCCTGCGCAAGGGCCGGTGAGCCGCAAGGACGCCCGTCAGTGCTGGGTGTTGGTGGCCCAGACCGGGGTCGATCCGGCGTAGATCACCACGTTGCCGTCGCCCTGGACCCTGAGGATCGCGCCGTTGTGGCCGGGGGTCTGGCTGGCCCAGACGGGACGGCTGTCGGAGGTGTAGACGACGAGGTTTCCGTCCGCCTGGAAGACCGCCTGGTAGTTCGAACCGAAGGTCATCGTGGCCCAACGGGCCTTGTTGTGCTCGTCGTACACGACGAGGTTGCCGTCGGTCTGCATGCGCAGCCGGGCCTTCTTCGCCTCGATGGACTGGCCGGCCCGGAGCACCCTGGTGGCGGTGACGAGGACGTCCGAGGGCAGGGTCGACTCCGCGGTCGACTTCGTCCCGGACCTGCTCGTCGCGGTGGGCTTCTTCGTGTTCGTCTTCGTCTTCGCCGGTGCGGCGGGCTTCTTCGTCCCGGCCGTCGTCGGCTTCGTCGCCGGATGCGCCACGACCGTCCTCGCGGGAGAGGGGCGGTGCGTGGACGCCTTCGGCGTGACGGAGGGGGCGGGCGTGCCGGGGGCCGAGGGAGTGGAGGAGGCGTACCCGGCTCCGGGCTCCTGCGTCGCGTCGCCGCCGAGGACGGTGCCCGCCTGGTCGGCGACGACCCGGTCGTGGTCCTCCGGCGCCCGGTCCCGGCTCGTCAGCAGCACCGGTACCGTGATCAGCAGCGCGCCGAGCACCGCCGCCCCGGCCAGCAGCGGGCGGCCCGGGCGGCCCACGGACCCGGCCGCCGTACCGCCGCCGGGGGCGGACCCGTCCGCCTCGGGGACGCTCGCGGCGAGCACCTGGGCGGGGGCCTCGGCCTCGGCGCCTTCCGCACGTGCCGGGCCGCCGGACGGGGACTCCCCGCCGCCGGGCCCCGCGAGGGCGGGCGCTTCCGCCACGGTCCCCGCCGTCGGGGCCGCCGCGGGGTCCGACTCCTCCTGCGCCACCGACTCCGCCGAGACGGACCCCCGCGTCCTCGGGGTCCCCGACCGGGTTCCGGGCTCCCGGCCGGCCGCGCTCGCCCGCGCGGGATCCGGCGCTCCCGTCGTGGTCACGGGTGCCGTTTCCGCCGGGCCCGCCGCCGTAGCCTCTCCGGCCGTGGGGCCGGCCACCGCGGACTCCGCCGCCGAGGTCTGCGCCGCCTTCGTCCTCGCGGTCGGTCCGGTCCCGTCTGTCATCAGCCCTGTCCGCCTCGTCCGCTCGGTGGTCCGTCCTACGCCAGAGTGCGCAATCCTATTCACGCGCGGATGCCAACGGCAGTTCTGTGCACCAGTGTTAACAAACGTGACGGGTAACTCACCGTGCTGGTAAGGGTGTTGTGCAACGGCCCATAATTCGCAGTACGGCTTCCCGCGCCGTGCCGGGTGCCCGGGCCCTCCGCGGCCGTCGTTCCGCAGGCCGGACCGGAGTGGGAACGCGCGTACGGAGACGGCATGATGGGGTGGCCGCCCGACGGGTGCCGACACGAGGAGGTCAGCTGAGTGCGCCAGGTACTGACGGTCTGTCCGGAGGGCACCGGGGACGCCCGGACGATCGGCGAGGCCCTGGCCAGGGCGCGCGGCGGGGCGGTGCTGAGCGTGCGCCCGGGGACGTACGAGGAGAACCTCGTCGTCACCACCCGGGTGACCATCGTCGCCGAACAGTCGCGCGGTACCGTCCGGTTGGCCCCCCGCAAGGGCACCGTCATCTCGCTGCGGGCGGACGCGGTGATGCTGACCGACCTGGTGGTACAGGGGCACGACGAGGAACTGCCGGCCGTGGACGCCTCGCACGGACAGGCCGCGATGCAGGGCTGTGACCTGTCCGGCGCCTCGTGGGCGACCGTACTGGCGCGCGGCTCCGGCTCGCTGGCCATGCGGGAGTGCCGGATATCCAACCGTACCGGCGCGGGCGTCGTGGTGACCTCGCCGACGGAGAGCTCACTGGAGTCGTGCACCCTCGAACACCTCGGCACCAGCGGCGTGGTGATCGGCGAACGCGGCCGGGCGACGCTGCGCGGCTGCACGGTACGGGACGCGCGCGGCAACGGCGTCCTCGCCAACGGCGACGCCCAGGGCTCCGTCGAGGACTGCGACCTGGCCTCCACCGACAAGCCGTCGCTGGCCCTGGAGGAGCGCAGCGCGGTACGGGTGCTGCGCACCGTGATCCGCGACACCTCGATCGGCGTGCACGTGACCAGCGCGGCCCGCTGCGAGCTGGAGGAGGTCCGGGTCACCGGCAGCAGCGGACCCGGCATCATCGTCTCGCACGGCGCCGACCCGGTACTGCGCCGCTGCCGCACCGCCCGCACCGCGGGCAACGGCCTGCTGGTGACCGACCGTTCGCGCGGAACCTACGAGGACTGCTGGCTGACCGGCGCCCAGCTGCCGGCGCTGCGGGTGGCCGGGGCCTCCTCGCCCACGCTCACCTCGCTGACCGTCCGGGACGGCGAGGCCGACGGCGTGCTCCTGGAGGAGGACGCGGCGGCCGAGCTGGAGCGGGTGGAGATCGTCGACGTCAAGGGTGCCGGTGTGGTGATCCAGGGCGGCGCCAACCCGCTGGTGCGCCGCGCCCGGATCACCGGCGCCGGCGGGGTCGGCGTGTCGGTGCGCGACGGCGGTCGCGGCCGGGTGGAGGACTGCACGGTGGAGGCGCCGGGCGGTGCGGGAGCGGGCGTCGCGACCGGCGGCAACGTCTACCTCGCGGGATTCCGGGTGAACAACCCGGGCGGCGCGGGTCTGGAGATCGGCGGCGAGGGCACCGCGGCGATCCGCGACGGCGAGCTGGTCTCGGCCGGCGCCTGCGGCGTACTCGTCGACACCGGTGGCGAGCTGACCGCGAACCGGGTGCGGGTCGCAGCCGCCGCCGAGCACGGCTTCCTGGTCCGCGACGGCGGCCGGGCCTCCCTGAACGGCTGCGAGGCGGCCGGCAGCGAACGCGACGGCATCCGGGTCGAGTCCGAGGCTCCGGTGTCCGTGGTGGGCTGCACGGTCCGGGACAACCGGGGCGGCGGCCTGGTGCAGGCCAAGGCGGGCGGCCGGCTGGCGGTGGAGAACCTCACGAGCACCGGCAACGAGGGCCGCGACGCCTGGGGCTTCGGCGAGGCCGAGGGCACCGATCCGGCGGGTACCGTGCCCGCCTCGGAGGGGCCCGGACGGCCGGACGGGCCGATGGCCGCGCTGGAGGGCCTGATCGGCCTCGACAACGTCAAGGAACAGGTCCGCACCCTGGTCAACCTCACCCAGCTGGCCCGCCGCCGCGCCCAGCTCGGCATGTCCGCCCCGCCGATGAGCCGGCACCTGGTCTTCGCCGGCCCGCCCGGCACCGGCAAGACCACCGTGGCCCGCCTCTACGGCACGATCCTCGCCGAGCTCGGGGCGCTGCGCTCCGGGCACCTGGTCGAGGTCTCCCGCGCCGACCTGGTCGCCCAGGTCATCGGAGGCACCGCCATCAAGACCACGGAGGCCTTCGAACGGGCTCTGGGCGGCGTCCTGTTCGTCGACGAGGCGTACACCCTCACCTCCGACTCCCGCGGCTCCGGCGCCGACTTCGGCCGGGAAGCGGTCGACACCCTGCTGAAACTGATGGAGGACCACCGCGACGACGTGGTGGTCGTGGTCGCGGGCTACTCGGACGAGATGCGCAGCTTCCTCGGCTCCAACCCCGGTCTCGCGTCCCGTTTCTCACGGACCGTCGAGTTCGAGAACTACTCGGTGCCCGAGCTGGTGGAGATCATGGAGAGCATGTGCGTACGCCACCAGTACGTGCTCGACGAGGAGACCCGCCGGGCGCTCGCGGTGCACTTCGAACGGATGCCGAAGGACGCCGGGTTCGGCAACGGCCGTGCGGCGCGGCAGGTGTTCGAGGAGATGGTGGACCGGCAGGCGGTGCGGCTGGCCGCGCTGGCCGACGTGACCGAGCAGGACCTCTCCCTGCTGCTGCCCCAGGACATCAGCGAGGAGGCGGCCCGGCAGGCGGCCGAGGGGCCGAACGCCGCCGACGCCGGCGACGACGCGCTGAGCAGGCTGGACGCGCTGGTCGGGCTCTCCGCGGTGAAGCGGGACGTCACCGACCTGGTCAACCTGGTCTCGACGGCCCGCCAGCGCGAGGCCGCCGGACTTCCGGTACCCCGCATCAGCCACCACCTGGTCTTCACCGGCCCGCCCGGCACCGGCAAGACCACCGTGGCCCGCCTCTACGGCGAACTCCTCGTCTCGCTGGGCGTGTTGCCGCGCGGCCAGCTGGTCGAGGTGTCCCGCGCCGACCTGGTCGGCCGCTACGTCGGCCACACCGCCCAGCTGACCCGGGAGGTCTTCGAACGGGCCCTGGGCGGCGTGCTGTTCGTCGACGAGGCGTACACCCTCACCCCGCGTGAGGCGTCCGGCGCGGACTTCGGCCGGGAGGCCGTGGACACCCTGCTGAAGCTGATGGAGGACCACCGCGACCAGGTGGTCGTCATCGTCGCCGGGTACACCCAGGAGATGGAGACGTTCCTGGCCTCCAACCCCGGCCTGTCCTCCAGGTTCTCCCGCCGGGTGGAGTTCGCCGACTACTCCTCCGACGAGTTGGTCACCATCGTCCGCCAGCACGCGGTGCAGCTGGGGTACGAGTGTGCCGCCGGGCTCGGACCGGTGCTGCGGCAGCACTTCGACACGCTGCCCCGTGACCGGTCGTTCGGCAACGCGCGCACCGCCCGCCAGGTGCTGGAGCGGATGATGACCCGCCAGGCGGGCCGGCTCAGCCGACTGGCCGCCCCCAGCCTCGACGACCTGCGCCTGCTGCTCCCGGAGGACCTCGCCGACCCCGCAGGCCCGGCCTCCACCGCCTCCTCCACCGGGGCGGCCCGGGCATGACGACGACACTCGGGGCCGGGGAGGACGCGGCACGCGCACCGTGGGCGGCACCGGCCGGCCCGGCGGTCGCGGCGGCCGTGGCGGTTCGGCGGGGCACCGTCCGTCACGTGCGTCCGCTCGCCGCCGCGCTGGCGCTGCTGCTGACGGGCGCCCTGAGCGCGGCCGGTGCCGGGGCCGCGACGGCGGCCGGGAGCACGGTCCGGCTGCCGGTGCTGCCCTCCCGGGTGGACGCCGGCAAGCCGTGCACGGCGGGCTCCGGCCAGCGGGCCGCCGACGTGCCCTGGGAGCAGGTCTCCCTCCAGCTCGACCGGACCTGGCAGGTCGCGTCGGGCACCGGGGTGACCGTCGGTGTGGTCGACACCGGGGTCGCCGCCGGCGCGCCCGCGCTGAAGGGCCGCGTGACAGCGGTCGGTGACGCGGGGACCGACTGTGTGGGACACGGCACCTTCGTCGCCGGTCTGGTGGCCGCCGCCGTACGGGACGGTGTGCGGTTCGCGGGCGTGGCGCAGCAGGCCCGCATCCTCGCCGTGCGCGGCAGCGACGCCCGGGGGGCGGTCACCGCCGAGCGGGTCGCGGCCGGCATCCGGGCCGCCGTCGAGGGCGGTGCGCAGGTGGTCGCGGTGTCGGCGGCGCTGGGCAGCGACACCGCGGGGCTGCGGTCGGCCGTGGCGCTGGCCGGGAAGAAAGACGTCCTGGTGGTCGCCGCCGCGGTGCCGGACGAGCCGGCCACGGCGACGTCGCAGAGTCCGCCCGCCCGCGACTACTACCCGGCCGCGGACGACGGTGTGCTCTCCGTCCTCGACGTGGACGTCGACGGCGGACGGCCGGCCGGCGCGTACACCACCGACAGCGCGCAGCTCGCGGCGCCGGGCGACGGCGTGGTCGGCATCGGCCCGGCGAAGGACGGCCACTACATCGGCTCCGGGGCGTCACTGGCCGCCGGGTTCGTGGCGGGGGCGGCGGCGCTGGTGCGCTCTGTCCACCCCGAGCTGACGGCTGCGCAGACGGCGAGTCTGCTGAGGTCGTCCGCGTACCCGGCCGACGTGCCGCGCGTCGACCCGTACGCGGCGGTCACCACGGTCCTCAGTGCCACCGCCACCGCACCGGACCGGGGCGACGCCGCCCCCGGTTCCCCCGTGCGCATGCCGGCCGACGAGGCGGCCGGACCGCTCCGCCGCGCCCTGTGGCCCGCGTCGGCCGGGCTCGCCGTGATCGTCGCGGTGGTCTGGGCGGGCCTGGTCATCCCCCGCGGACGCCGCCTGGGCTGGCGCCCGTCCGCCCGGCGGAGCGCGGCCGCGGCGGGCCCGGCGGGTCCGGGCGGGGGCCCGGAAGCCTGACGGCCTTCGGGGGCGCCGAGGCTTTCGCAGGCGCCGAGCCGGTCGGTGGGCACCTGCAGGCCGGTGGGGGCTGGTCGCGCAGTTCCCCGCGCCCCTGGGTCGGCTGCCGATGGCCCGGCTGGCAGCGTCCGCTCGGACACCGGGAGCTGTGCCTGGGCCGGTTGCCGACGGTCGCATTCGGGCACCGTCCGGTTCCTGCTCGATCGGGCACCACCCCAGCGCCTGCCAGGCACCGTCCGCCTCCCGCCCGGATTGCCTCAGGCCGACCGCCGACCGCCGACCGCCGACTGCCGACTGCCGACCGCCTGATCGGTGCGCGCACTCGGCGTTCTCGGCTGCGGCCGACGGCACGGCCCCGGGCGGTCGCGTGGCGTTGCCCGTGGTCGTGCCGTTGCGGGGTGGTCAGTTGTCCTCCGTGCCTGCTGCCAGGGCCGTCTGGATGAGGACGGGCTTGCGGCGGACGATGTGGAGGGCGCGGCCCGGGGGGAGGACTCGGGGTTTGACGTTGCCGAAGACGTAGCCCTCGGAGGGTGGGCAGGACATCAGGACGCCGGGGGTGTTGACCTCGTCGAGGCGGCGCAGGAGCTGGTCGTTGAGGCCGCGTCCGGCGCCGGTGGCGGAGCGGGCGACGACGACGTGCAGGCCGAGTTCGTGGCCGAGGGCGAGGTGTTCGAACAGCGGGGCGAAGGGGTGGTCCAGGACCGTGCCGCCGCCGACCATGTCGTAGTCGTCGACGAGCACGAACAGCCGGGGGCCCGACCACCAGTCGGCGAGCCGCATCCGGGCCGGGGTGATCTCCGGGCCGGGCAGCCGGGTGCGCAGCGCCTTCGCCGAGCCGCCGACCAGCTGCTTGAGGGTGTCCAGGGCCACGGCGTGGCCGAGCCGGTACTCCTCCGGCACGGCGTCGACCAGGCCGCGGCGGTAGTCCACCACGAGGATGCGGGCCTCGGTCGGGGCGTAGCGGGCGACGACCGCGTCCGCGACCAGCCGCAGCAGGTTGGTCTTGCCGCTCTCGGCGTCGGCGATGGCCACCAGGTGCGGGGTGCGGGAGAAGTCGTGCCAGACGGTACCGAGGGTCTCCTCGTCCTGGCCGAGCGCCAGCCGCAGGCCGTCGGCGAGCTCCGGCGCGGGGAGTTCGGCGGCCGGCAGCCGGTGCGGCAGCATCCGTACCTGCGGGGCGCGCGGCCCGTGCCAGGCGGAGGCGATCCGGTCGACCAGCTCCGCGACGCCCTCGCTGAGCGTCTCCGGGTCCGACGACCCGTCACCCCGGGGCAGCGCTGACAGGAAGTGCAGCTTGGCGTCGACGGTGAGACCACGCCCGGGGACCTGGGGCACCGAGCCGGCCTTCCGGATGTCCACCACGGAGTCCATGGTGTCGCCGAGCCGCAGTTCGAGCCTGGTCGCGGACTGGTCGCGGACCGGGGCGGTGAGCTCCAGCCAGCGGGCGGTGGCGACGATCAGGTGGATGCCGTAGTTGAGACCGCCGGTGGCGATCTGGTTGAACGTCGGGATGAACTGGTCGAAGTTCTGCCGGACCGCCGACCAGCCGTCGATCACCAGGAAGACGTCGCCGTGCGGCTCGTCGGGGAACTCCCCGGCGGCCCGGCGGCGCCGGTAGGTGGCCATCGAGTCGATGCCGTGGTCGAGGAAGAACTGTTCGCGGTGGGTGAGGACCGCGGTGACCTCGGCGACCGTACGGCTGATCCGCTCGGTGTCCAGGCGGGCCGCGACCCCGCCGACATGCGGCAGCCCGGTGAGCTGGGAGAGCGTGCCGCCGCCGAAGTCGAGGCAGTAGAACTGCACTTCGCGCGGGGTGTGGGTGAGGGAGAGCGCCATGATGAGGCTGCGCAGCACGGTCGACTTGCCGCTCTGCGAGCCGCCCGCGACGGCGACGTGGCCGCCGGCCCCGGCGAGGTCCACCACCAGCGGGTCGCGCCGCTGGTCGAAGGGCTTGTCGACCAGACCGACGGGGACCCGCAGCCGCCCGGCACCGGTCCAGCGGGAGGCTGTCAGGCCGCGCTCCGGGTCGGCGGTGAGACCGCCGAGCAGGGTGTCCAGCGAGGTGGGGGCGTCCAGCGGCGGCAGCCACACCGGGTGGGCGGGCGGCCCGGAGTCGCGCAGCCGGTCCAGGGCCACCGACAACAGGCTGTCGGCGCTCTCCTCCTCCGGTTCCGGCACGATCACGGCCGGTGCGGGGGCGCGGGGCACGATGTACCCGGTCGACCAGGGCACCACCTGGGTGGCGACCCGGGCCTGGGCGACGGCGCCGCCGCGCCTGCGGTAGGGACCGGAGACGTAGGCCGCGCGGAACCGGGTGAGGGCCTCGACGCCGCTCTTGAGGTAGCCGCTGCCCGGCTGGGAGGGCAGTTCGTAGGCGTCGGGGACGCCGAGGACGCCCCGGGACTCCATCGCGGAGAAGGTGCGCAGGCCGATCCGGTAGGACAGGTGCGACTCCAGCTGGTGCATCCGGCCCTCGTCGAGGCGCTGCGAGGCGAGCAGCAGGTGCACGCCGAGGGACCGGCCGAGGCGGCCGATCATCACGAACAGCTCCATGAACTCGCGGTGCGAGGCGAGGAGTTCGCTGAACTCGTCGACGACGACGAACAGGCTGGGCAGTGGGGCGAGGTCGGCCCCGGCGGCCCGGGCCTTCTCGTACTCCAGGGCCGAGGTGTAGTTGCCGGCCGCCCGCAACAGCTCCTGGCGGCGGATGAGTTCGCCGTGCAGGGCGTCCTGCATGCGCTCCACCAGGGCGGCTTCGTCGGCGAGGTTGGTGATGACGGCGGAGGTGTGCGGGAGTTCGTCCAGACCGAGGAAGGTGGCGCCGCCCTTGAAGTCGACGAGGACGAAGTTGAGGGTCTCCGAGGAGTTGGTGAGCGCGAGGCCGAGGACGAGGGTGCGCAGCAGCTCGGACTTCCCGGAGCCGGTGGCGCCGATCAGCATGCCGTGCGGACCCATGCCGCCCTGCGCGGACTCCTTGATGTCGAGCTCCACGGGCCTGCCGTCCGCGCCGACCGCGACCGGGACGCGCAGCCGGCCGGAGCCGCTGTGCCGCCGCCACAGCGTGTCCGGGTCGAGGCGGTGCAGGTCGGCGATGCCGAGCAGGGTGGTCAGCTCCATGTCGGCGGAGAGCGGTTCGACCGCGTCGGAGGTGAGGCTCATCCGGTACGGGGCGATCAGCCGGGCCAGCGACTCGGCGGCGACCGGGCCGACCCGGTCGGGGCGGCCCAGGACGGTGGTCTGCTCCTTGCGGCTGCGGTCGGTGCGGACCAGGGCCACCGCGTCGGCGGCGACGTCGAGACGGAGGGAGGTGCGGCCGGGCCGCCAGGTGAGGCTGTCGGAGAGGTCGAGGACGACGGCGTTGCGGTAGCCGGGCCCGTCGAAGCGGTGGCCGGCCGGGATGCCCGCGCCGTCCACCACCACGACCACCAGAGGCTCGTCGCGTCCGGGCACGGCCTCCGGGTCGAAGGCGGGCCGCTCGGCGAACTCGCTGCCGAGCTGGTCCTCCAGATCGGTGAAGGCGGCGGCCACCATGCGCAGCGGGCCCGCGCCGTCGGTCTCCTGCGGGTGCTGGTTGTGCGGCAGCCACTTCACCCACTCCCATTCGCCGCGTACCTCGTCACCGGCGCAGACGACGATCCACAGCTCCTCCGGCGGGTGGAACAGGGCGAGTTGGCACAGGGCGGCGCGCAGCATCCCACGGGCGGCGGCCCGGTCGCCGCGCAGCAGCACCCGTGACCAGGAGCGCAGGTAGAGGGCGATGGGCTGGCCGGGGACGGTGCTGTAGGCGCGGATGAAGCGGCGCAGCGCGTGCGCGCACAGCGGTTCGAGGTCCTCGACCGGCTTGGTGGAGACGGGGGTGAGCCGCATGGCGAGCTGCTGGTCGCCGACGGCGATCCGGACCTCGCCGAAGTCGTCGTCCTTGACCCGGCGTTCCCACAGCCGGGTGGTGCGCACGACGGAACGCAGCACCCGGGGTTCGGGGTGGCGCCAGGCGAGGGCGAGCTGCTGCTCGACCACGGCCCGCTGCACGGTGCGCCGGCTCTGCGCGAGGTAACGCAGGTAGTCCCGGCGTTCGCCGCGCAGCCGCTGCTTGCGGTCGCCCGCCTTGCGCATGACCTGCCCGACCATCATCGCGCCCGCGGCCATCACCATCATGCCGAGCGCGATGTACATGAAGACACCGCTGGACTGCCCGCCGGTCCGCAGGAACAGCATCATCATCGAGACCGACATCATCGCCATCGGCAGATACGTCCACACCGCGGACGTGTCCGGGACGGTCTCCATGAGGGTCGGCGGCTCCTGGAGGACCAACTCGCCGGCCGGCATGTCGGGTCCACGACGGCGGGCCGGACGACGGAACAGGACCACGCTCAACGCTTGGCACTCCTAACGGACTTCGCGCACCGCGGCGGTACATGGGGGGTGCGTGCCGGGAGGGGCCTCGGCACTCGCACGCGGATGACGCTGTCAACACCGTTCGTGGGGACTCCCGTTGACAACGATCGCAGGGAGTGTCAGTAGTGTGCACCCCGTCAACTCCATACGTCCATGTCACCCCCTGCTTTCCCACGCTCCCCCCAGCCGTCCCCCACCGTTCCGCGACGCTCCCCACCCGGCACGCCGCGCCGCGTGCCCCCGCTTCCGATGTCCAGGAGACGTGAGCCCCGGTATGACCGACACTTCCGTGACCGGCCTGTGCCATCTGACCGTCCGTGCCCCGCGCCGCACCGTCGACCTCGCCGTGCCGTCGGACGTGCCGGTCGCCGATCTGCTGCCCACGGTGCTGCGGTACGCCGGTGAGGACATCGAGGAGCACGGTCTCGAACACGACGGCTGGATACTCCAGCGCCTGGGCGGACGGCCGCTGGACGAGGAGGCGACGCTGGCCTCGCTCGGGCTGACCGACGGCGAGGCACTCCATCTGCGGCCCCGTACCGAGGCGTTGCCCGAGGTGCGGCTCGACGACCTGGTGGACGGGATCGCGGCGGTCACCCGGGACCGGCTGCACGGCTGGAGCCCGGAGGCGGCGCGGCGGCTGCTGCGCGGCCTGGTGGCGGTGGCGGTGCTGGCCGGTCTGGTCCTGCTGGCCCTGCCGGGCGCCCCGGTGTCGCTGCGGGTGGCCACCGCCTGCGGCACCGGCCTGCTGCTGCTGGCCGGGGCGGCCTCGGCGAGCCGGGCGGTGGACGACCCGGCCACCGGCACCGTCCTGGGCCTGCTGGCCTCACCCGCGCTGGCGCTCGTGGGCTGGCTGCTGCCGGGCGGCGAGCTGACCGGGCCGCAGGCCCACCAGGTGCTGGGGGCACGGCTGCTGGGCGCGGCGGCGGCCTGGGCCGGTGCCGCGGTGCTGGCCCTGGCCGCCGCCGCGGCGCGCACCCCGCTGTTCCTGGCGTCGGCGCTGGTGGCGCTGGCGGCGGCCCTGGGAGGCGTGCTGATGACGGTGTTCGACGTGCGCCCGGCGGGCGCGGCGGGTGTGGTCGCGGCCCTGACGGTGCTGGTGGGCGGTCTGGTGCCCGCACTGTCGTTCCGGTTCGCGGGGATGCGGATGCCGGCGTTGCCCACCAACGCCGAGCAGTTGCAGGAGGGCATCGAGCCGTACCGGGGCAACGACGTCGCCGCCCGCACCGAGCTGGCCGGCGAGTGGATGACGGCGCTGTACGGCGCGACGGGCGTGCTGGCGTCGGCCTGCCTGGTGGCGCTGGCCCACCGGCCGAACCTGCCGGCGCTGCTGAGCGCGCTGGTCCTGTCGCTGCTGCTGCTCCTGCACGGGCGGGGCCTGGTGAACACGGCCCAGCGGCTGGTGCTGGTGCTGCCCGGCGCGTGGGGCCTGCTGCTGCTGGCGTTCGGCCGGGGACTCGAGCTGTCCGGCAGCGACCGGGCGCTCCTGGTGGCGGGGCTGCTCGCGGTGGCGGGCGCGCTGACGGTGGCGGTGTGGACGGTACCGGGACGGCGCATGGTGCCGTACTGGGGACGGGCCGCGGAGCTGCTGCACTCGCTGCTGGCGATCGCGCTGCTGCCGCTGACGCTCTGGCTGCTGGGCGTGTTCGGCACCCTCCGCGGCCTCTTCGGCTGAGCCGCCGTCAGAACCCCACCGACAAGAAGTACGACGACCCAGCCGGGAGGAAAGCGTGCGGTCGAAGCGCGATCAGGTGCAGGCACACACGTTCATGATGGGCCGCCTGACCTCGGGCATGCTGCTGGCCGACCCGGACGCACCGGAGAGCCCGCTGGGGCGTACCACCAGGGGCGCGCTGGTCGGCGTGGTCGTCGGCGCGCTGGTCTGCGGCGGAGCGCTGGTGTACGGGCTGGTCAGGCCGGGCGGCAACGACGCCTGGAAGAGCGGCGACACCCTGATCGTCAACAAGGAGACGGGCGCCCGCTACCTGTACAGCGGCGGTCGGCTGCGCCCGGTGCGCAACTACGCGTCGGCCGTCCTGATCGGCGGTTCGGACCTGAAGACCACGTCGGTCGGCACGGCGTCGCTCGCGGGTACCCCGGTCGGCAAGCCGGTCGGCATCACCGGCGCCCCGGACACCCTGCCGGGCTCCGGTGACCTGGAGTCGGCGCCGTGGCAGGTGTGCTCGACGGGCTCCGGTGCGCAGACGACGCTCGTGCCGGGTGCTCCGGTGGCGACGGATCCGCTGGGCACGGAGGCGGGGCTGGTGGTGCGCGGCCCGGACCGGCGGCTGTACCTGGTGTGGCAGGGCAGCCGCCTGGAACTGGACGGGAAGTCGGGCGCGGCGGAGTCCCTCGGCTACGGGCCGGTGACGCCCCGCCCGGTGTCGGCGGCCTTCCTGGACGCCCTGGTGACCGGCCCGAAGCTGGCCGCCCCGGAGGTCGAGGGCCGCGGGGCGGCGGGGCCCGCGCTGGGCGGCCGGGCGACCCGGGTCGGGCAGGTGTTCCGGGTGGTGGCGGGCTCCGGGAACCAGGAGTACGTGCTGCAGAAGGACGGCCTGCACCCGCTGACGGCCACCCGGTCGGCGCTGCTGCTCGGCGACCCCGACACCCGCAAGGAGGCGTACGGCGGGACGGCGCCCACGGTCGCCACCGTCGACGTCTCCGACCTGCGGGCGCATCAGGCGCCGGGGACGGCGGGGGACCCGTCGGTGCCGGGGCTGCCGGACACTCCGCCGCGCGCGGTCCGGCCGGCGTCGGGGGAGTCGGTGTGCGCCCAGGTCGACCCGGACGACGGGCAGGTGCGGGTGACGTCGGTGCGGGTGCCGGAGTCCGCGCTGTCCCCGGCGGCGCAGGCGGACACGACGGCGCTGACCGCGGCGTGCGTGCGGGTGGACCGGGTGGTGATGCGGCCGGGACACGGCACGCTGGTACGGGCGCTGGGCGCGGCCGGTGCGACGGTCGGCGACACCACGTTCCTGGTGGACGACGACGGGGTGAAGTACCGGATCCCGGACGCGAACGCGCTCTCCGCCCTCGGCTACGACGGTGCGACCCCGGTGCGGGTGCCGTCCACGCTGCTGTCGATGCTGCCGACCGGACCGGAGCTGAACCCGCGGGCAGCCGCGTCGGAGCCGGTCCCCGGGGCGGCCCAGGCGCCGGGCGCGACGGCACAGTGCGGCGGCGGAACCGCACCCGGGACCGGCGGAACCGCAGCCGGAACCGGCGGAACCGCAGCCGGGACCGGCGGGATCCAGGGGCCGGCCTCGGCCTTCGGGACGGGCACCGGCTCGCAATCTTGACGAGTTCACGCCTAACCGAGCCGGGTTCAGGCCAATTCGCGCGGGATGTCGAACCGTTGCGCACCGGAGGATCGTGTTCCAGTCAAGTTGCCTGACAGTTAAAGCCTTTGATCTGAAACGGACACCAACCTCAGATCTTCCTCAGGTCGTTGTCAGTACAACTTCCGTCAACCTAGGCTCACTTGCACGCGTACTTGTAGATCGACTTACGAAAGGTGGGACGATGGCGGGAGACGGCCAGCAGTCAAGCGAAGGTTCGACACGGAACGGAATCCAGGCCCTGGAGAGCGCCTTCAGCGGCATCGTGAAGATCCGTCAGGACGTCGACAGCACGCGTTCCACCCTGGGCAGCGGCTACCAGGGCAGCGACGGCGGTCAGTACGGCGAGCTGCTCTCGCAGTGGGACGGCCAGTGCAACGTCATCCTCAAGAACCTTGAAGACGTCATCGACCGGCTGAACCAGAGCCTCGTGGAACACAACAAGACCCAGGGTTCCTCGAACGACTCCATCAACCAGGCTTACAACGCGGCGCAGTCGGCCTTCGACCAACTGGCCGGCTGAGCGACGCCCCGCATCGACACGTCCGACCCCCACATCGCGTGAAAGAGGCAAGCCGTGGCAGACAACCTGACCGACGGTTACATCTACGTCAGCTACAACCACATGTCGAACGCCGCCGACGACATGGTGATGCAGACCAAGGCGATCGCGCAGACCCTGTCCAACCTTGAGCAGGAACTCAGCGAACTCTCCAAGACCTGGTACGGCAACGACGCCGACGTCTACCGCCAGAAGCAGGCGGCCTGGGACGGTGCGGTGACGAACATGGAGAACCTGCTCACCTCGCACGCGCAGCTCCTCAGCGACATCTCGGACAGCTACAAGTACAGCGAGAACTCGCTCAGCCAGATGTGGTCCGAGGTCACCATCGGCCGCTGAGCCGACCGGTCCCACCGCACCGCAGTCCCACCGCACCGCACCGGCCGGTCCTCCCCGTGGCCGGTGCGGTACAGGCATCTTCCCGTACCGTCGCCGCGCCGCCCCCGGACCGGCGCGTCCCGCCAGCGGAGGCACTCATGGCAGACCTGACCCATCTGGACTCGACGGCGCTGAAGAACTTCAAGAACAACGATGTCGCCGACTTCATCAGCGACCTGCTGGAGATCCGCAAGGACAAGGCGGGGATCCGGTCCCTGAAGAACCTGCTCGCGGAGACCGGCGACGACTCCGCCTCGGGCGCCGCCAAGATCCTGCGGATCGGCCTGATGAACGGCGGTGACAGCAAGGATCCGGTCGGCGGGTCCACGCTCGTGGAGGCGCTCAAGACGCAGGCGGGCGGCCTGGACAAGATCCTCAAGGGGCAGAAGACCCTCTTCGACGACATCGACGACGCGCTGGACGAGACGATCACCACCCTGCTGAAGACGCAGGGCGACAGTCTCACCTCGATCGACGGCGAGAAGCTGCTGGACATCTTCGACACCGTCGACGGCGACATGAGCGGCACCGACTCCAACGACTCCTGAGGCCGGTACGCGGCCCGCCGGCTCCCGCTGAGCCCCGGTCCGCTCGCCCCGGACCCCCCATCCCGTCCCCGCCCCCTCATCCCCAGCAGCGGAGTTCCGCCCATGGCCGACAGCACCAGCACCTCCGGAACCCCCAGCTACGACCCGGACGACTACTTCGCCCAGGCTGTCACCGACTTCACCGGCTACACGATCCCGCCGCGGTCCACCCTGTTCGACAAACTCAGCAGCTCGAACAACGACGACTTCTCCGACCTCAAGCTGTTCCGGATGGACATCCAGGGCATCGGCATGCGGGCGGTGACCGCGGCCGACTACTCGGCGCTCTCCGGCTGGCAGGTCAACAAGGGCGAGGACTACGACCTGGCCTTCTACGACGCGGGCGGGGACGGCGCGCACAGCAGTGTGGAGATGAAGAAGGCCCGGATCGTGATGATCGGCGTCACGGTCGACGAGAACGGCCGTGCCACGCTCTGGAGCGGCGGCGAGATCACCGGCGGCGGCGCGTTCGAGGGGTCGTACTCGCACGTCCAGTGGGACTCCGGGCCGATGGCGCAGTACATCTCCGGCAGCAAGCTGGTCCTCGACCAGTTGCTGACGAGTCCGTCGTACTCGACCAAGGGCTTCTCGTACAGCGGGCTGTCGGTCACCGACGACAACGCCGTCGACATGCTCTCCTTCGAGTCCACCGGGCAGTCCTTCGACCGGGTGGTGCAGTTCTTCAAGGACCACTCGGACATCGTGAACCAGTGGATGACCTCGCTCGGCGAGGACCAGTCGGCCTGGAAGGGGAAGGCGGCCAGCCTCTTCTGGCATCTGCTGGACGAGCTGAAGACCAACTACGACGGCTACGTCTCCCAGTTGGGCGGTCGCGACTTCACGGCGACCAACAGCACACTCGGCGGCTATGTCCCGAAGTCGAAGCTGAGCGACGCGCTGGCGGCGGCACAGCAGGCGCTGAAGGACGCGGTCACCGCCCTGCAGACCGCGTGGACCAACTGGGCCTCGGACGGCCAGCACGACCCGCACTACCACGTCAAGAAGATCCTCGACGCGATCAGCCAGTGGATCATCAACAACAACATCAACCACGTGCTGGAGGAGACCTCCAGCGCCGGTGAGAGCACCGTCACGACCTACTCCACCGACGCCGGGTTCAAGCAGTCCGTCCCCGACTACGGCGACCTCACCCAGCACACCACCTGGCAGAAGATCGCCGACGCCGCCGTCAAGAGCTGGTCCGACAACGCGGACTCCAAGCTCAAGGAGCCGGCCATCGACGCGCTCAGCGCCGTGAAGAACGCCTGGGCGGACGTGCAGGACGCCTTCGACGACGAGATCACCAACAAGAACAAGGAAACGCTCGCCGAGGTCCTCCAGAAGGAGGAGAACGAGATCGCCGAGGAGGAGGCGAAGGAGAACAACGACAAGCTCAACGAGAACCTGAACAACCTCAACAACAATCTCAACGACAACCTCGACAACCTGAACGACAACCTCAACAACCTCGGCAACAACTTCAACAATCTCAACGACGGCCTCAACGACAGCCTGAACAACCTGAACGACGGGCTGAACGACAATCTCAACAACCTCGGGAACAACTTCAACAGCCTCAACGACGGCCTGAACAACAGCCTCAACAACATCGGCGACGGCCTGGATTCGAGTCTCAACAACCTCAACGACGGGCTCAACAACAGCCTCAACAACGTCGGCGACGGACTCAACGACCTCAACGCCAACGACCTGGCGAACGCCGCACTGACGAGCCTCAACCCGTCGCTCCTCAACAACGACCCCACGAAGAACGGCTCGACGTCGCTGAACTCCCCGACCGGGGGCACCACCCAGCTCAACGGCGACGGCACCCTCACCACCACGTTCCCGGACGGCTCCACCCAGACCATCGACCCGTCGACCGGCCTGGTCACCACCACGTCACCCGACGGCACCACCTCGGTCTCCCAGCTCAACCCGGGCAGCACCCTCACCAACCCGGACGGCTCCACCACCACCCTGAACCCGGACGGCACGCTGACCACGAAGTTCCCGGACGGCACGAGCCAGACCATCGACCCCGCCACCGGCCAGGTCAGCACCCTCAACCCGGACGGCAGCCTGAGCACGTCCACGCTCAACCCGACCGCGGGCTCCTTCACCACGCCGGACGGGTCCACCGCCCAGCTCAACGCGGACGGCTCGGTGACCACCCACTTCCCGGACGGCTCCACCGAGACCCTCAACCCGGACACCGGCCAGGTCTCCGTCACCGACCCCTCGGGCCACGTCACCACCACGCACCTCAACGCGGGTGACTCCTTCACCAACCCGGACGGCTCGACCACCACCCTGAACCCGGACGGGACCCTCACCACGAAGTTCCCCGACGGCTCCGTCCAGACCCTCGACCCGGACACCGGGCAGCTCACCACCACCGACCCGTCCGGGCACACGACCACCACGGACATCGACGGCAGCGGCCTGCCGTCGTCCTCGACCGACACCAGCGGCCTCAACAGCAGCGGGCTGAACACGAGCGGCCTCGACACGAGCGGCCTGAACAGCAGCGGTCTCAACACCAGTGGCCTGGACACGAGCGGGCTCAACAGCGGCGGGCTGAGCAGCGGCGGACTGAACACCTCGGGCGGCCTGGACACCGGTCTCGACAGCGGCTACGACGACTACGACAGCACCCCCTACACCGGCGGGGCGCTGCGCTCCGACGCCCTCACCGACGGGACCGCACTCGCCGCCTCCACGGGCACGCAGAGTGCGTCCGGCGGGACCCCGCTCAACCCGATGGGGATGGGCGGCATGGGCGGCATGGGCGGCGGCATGGGCGGCGCCGGCGGGCAGGGCGGCAACAGCGAGCGCACCCGCGCCGTACTCACCGACCCGGCGGGCGGCGCCACCCGGCGCGGCCGGGGCAACCGGGCGACCACGTCCGTCGACGAGGACGAGGACGTCGTGTACACCCGGCCGACCACGTCCAGCGCCCCGTACCCGGTGGGCGGGCCCGGCGCCACGGGCCAGAACGGCCGCTCCACGGAGAGCGGCGACCGCACCCGGGAGGCGTGGCTCACCGAGGACGAGGACGTCTGGGGCACGGACGAGGGCGGATCGCCCGCGGTGATCGGCCGCTGAGGCCGCACCGGCGCAGAAGGGCGGCCGGGACCGGCCGGGATCGGGAGAGTGTGGGAGGCGCGGAGTGGACAGCGAGTCGATAGAACAGCGGTTGGCCAAGGCCATGGCCGAACTGGAGGCCACCGAGACCGCGGTGGCCCGCGCGGAGGGTGAACTCGCCCACGCGGAGAGCACGGTGCGCTCGGCGGACCGCGCGGTCGAGGTGACCGTGACCGCGCAGGGCGACCTCACCGCGCTCACCTTCCTGGACGACAAGTACCGCACGATGCCCGCCGGTCAGCTCGCCGCGAGCGTGCTGGAGGCGGTGCAGGAGGCACGGGCCCGCATGGCCCGGCACGTCATGGCGACCTTCGCGCCCTTCACCGAAGCACGACCCGAGGCCCCCGAACTCACCGGCTTCGACGTGGACTGGAACAAGATCTTCGGGCCCGGTGTGCTGGAGGGCCCGAAGAGCGCCCGTCGTCGCGGAGCCGGCCGGCTCCGCGACGAGATCAGCGAGGACCCGGAGGACTGAGGAGACGATGTCGGAGAACGCCTACTACGCCAGCCCCGAGGGGCTCGCCTCCGGTACCCGCCAGATCGAGCAGATCAGCCGGCTGGTCACGGACATGGTCAACGAGTTCATCACCGACGTGTCCGCCACCTCGCACTGGCCCGGACACGACGACAGCTACGCCCAGCAGATGCTGCCGCAGGAGAAGCAGCAGCGGCTGAGCGCCATCAAGACCGGCACCTCCCTTTCCGAGGCGGTCGTCGGCGTCGGGGACGGCACGCTCGCCAACCTGAAGAGCGTGCTGGGCACCCAGAGCGGGGTGCTCGGCGCCATCCACGACTCCAGCATCAACACGGGCGACACCAACGGTGGTTCGCACGGTGGAAAGCACTGACGCAGCGGATCGAGCCCGATGTCCATCCAGGTGTCGCCCCAGCTGAACAACCTGTTGTTCGTGCTGATCGGCGAGAAGATGCTCCAGGCCGACGAGGACATGGCCTACGCCAACGGCAAGCCGTACGAGCGGCTGGGCCGGCGTGTCCGCGACCTCTCGGACCTGATCGAGCAGACCGCCGGGGGAGTCGGGCGTTCGCTGCCGCCGAGGGTCGGGAACAACTACGTGCGCGCGATGCACCTGTTCCTCGACAGCGGCGGCGTCAACTACCTCAAGGACTTCGCCGACCAGCTCGACGACCTGGCCAAGTCCCGCACCAAGTCCTCCATGGACATCATGGAGGCCAAGTGGCAGATCATTGCCGAGCTGATCCGGCTGCTCATCGAACTGGCCATCATCGCGGCCCTGTCGATCTTCACCGGAGGTTCCGCCTCCAGCCAGGCCGCCGTGGCGAAGGCCCGCAGCCGGGTCGCCATTCTCACGCTGCTGGAATGGCTGATGAAGCGCACGCATCTGCTGCCGAGCCTCACCGAGGCGATCGAGGAGGCCTTCACGACCTTCGCGGTACGCCTGGCCATGATGCTGGGTGCGCCCAAGGGCCGCCGTCCGGGCGGGTTCGACTGGTCGCAGATCGTGCAGGACGGTGTCTTCGGCGCCTTCACGGGCCTGTTCCACGGCGCCCTCTCGGACCTCGCGAAGAACCTGAAGAAGAACTTCAAGAACATCCTGAACGGCCCCAACCCGTTCAAGAACATCAAGACCGACGGCAACAAGTTCAACCACAAGTTCGACAACACGTACACCAACGGCAAGCCGAACCCGAACCCGAAGCCGAACCCGAAGACCACGCCGACCCCGACGCCGAACTCCAAGATCACACCCACGCCGACTCCGACTCCGACCCCGACTCCGACGCCCACCCCGAAGACCAGCCTGGGCGACAGGGCGAAGCACGAGATCGGCGAGGACATCGAGCACTTCCTCACCGAGGGCGGCGCGGAGGCGCTCGGCGAACTGGCCACGGCGTCCGTCTTCGGCTTCCCGGTCGACCCACTGACGACCTTCCTGGGCGGCGGCCTCAGCTCGGTGAGCGAACGTCACCTGGGGCAGGGGGCAAGCGCCTTCGGAAGCAAGTTCAACATCAACCAGCCACCGGCCGTGAACACCCTCGGCACCGCGGACACTCCGGGCGACGCCGACTCCCCGTCGAACGGCCCGTCCCGCTCCTCCGGCACCGACGACAGCTCCACCGCCTCCGGACCCGGTCCCGTCAACACGGTTGGAAGCAGCCGCGGTTCCGGCGACGGCGGCGACGTACAGAGTGGTGTGCGGAACAACGGGCAGAACGACGTACAGAGCGATGTACAGAGCGACGTACAGAACGACAGAGGGAACGACGCGCAGGCCGACGGGGGCGACGACCTCGGGACCGACATCCCCCGGACAACAGCCCCGCACACCGCACCCGGCGGGACGACCACGACCGGCGGGGGCAACGCGCAGTCCACCGCGGCCACGAAGACGCCGGCACACGGTGACACCGACGGCGACGCGCAGACCCAGCCCCCGGAACAGACCTCGCACGAGGACTCCGGGAGCACCACGGCGACCCCGCCTCCGTCCACCAGCACGGCCACTCCGCCCTCGACGGCCACCGGCACGCCCCCCGCCGGCTCCGGTGCCCCGGCCCCCGTGCGCACCGTGCAGCAGGAGCCGCACGGTTCCGGTACCGGTGACGTCGAGAACACTGCCGGTACCGACGCCGACGGCGCGCAGACCGGCACCCCGTCGGACCCGGCGGCTCCCGTGCCTGCCACGCCCGTCCCGACTCCGGGCGCCGACACCACCGTCGTACCGCAGGGCACCACGGGCGGCGGCACCCCGACCCCGGGCGGAACGGCCACGGGCAGCCCGGCCCCCGGCTCCGGCACGAACCCGGCCGCCGGCGGGAGCCCGCGCACCACGGGACCGGGGCGCCCCGAGGGCACCGACACCACCCGCACCGACGCCACGAACCCCAACGGCACCGACGCTGCGAACCTCACCGGCACGGAGGGTACGGACACCACCGGCACGCCGGGCAACGACACCGCGCCCCTCCCTGCGTCCGGCGCGTCCGAAACATCCGGCACCTCCGGCACAACCGGCACGTTCGGCGACACGGACCCCGGTGCCGGTCTGCCGACGCCGGTACCCACCAGCGGCAGCGCTCAGGCACCGGCCGTTTCGGCGCCTGACCCGGCGCCGGCCGCTGCCCCGCTCTCCGACACCGGCTCCGCCACGTCGGCCCCGGCGCCCGTCCGTACCTCCTCGGACCCGTCGACCGGACCGGCTCCCGACACCCGGCCGACGCCGGACACCCGCCCCACACCGGCCACCGATGCGACTCCCGTCACGGGAGCGCCCCCCGACACGCGCGTGACTCCCGCGCCCGTCGTGCTCACCCCGTCCGCCGCACCCCCGGCCGCGCCGGAGCCCGGCACGCTCACGGATGCGCGGAGTGCGGTGACGCCCTCGGAGCGCAGCCACACCTGGGTCGACCCGGTTTCCCGGCCCGTCGGGCCGGACGGCAACCACACCCAGTACGTGGTGCGGTCCGCTTTCGCCGTACGGCGGTTCACCCACGGCGGCGAGCCGGTCACCGACCTCACCGTCACCTACCGGCTCACCGGCAGCCCCCACCTCGGGCCGCAGGCCGACGGGGTCCACCAGCGACTGACCGACGGAGTGGCCCGGGTCTTCAACACCGGCGGCCACCGGCTGCCCGACGGGAGTCTGCTGCACGTCACGGTCGTACCGGCCGCCCCCGGCGAACCGGCCCACCTCGACGTCACCCTCACCGACCCGGCGGACGGGGTGCCGACCACCCACCACTCCTGGCCGGCCGACATCTCCGACTCCGACCTGGCCCACGAGATCGGCCACCAGCTCGGACTGCGCGACGAGAGCGGCCTCGACCCGGCCGCCCCGCAGCGCGGCGGCACGAACAGCCTGATGGGGGACCACACTCCGGTCACGACGTCGTCCACGGCCACGGTGACGGAGTCCGGCCCCGGCCCGGACCCGGCGTACGAGCCGGGCGGGCTGCGGCCCCGTCATCTCGCGCTGATGGGCGCCCTGATCGGCGCCCCGGAGGACGACAGCCGCGCCACCGGCGGCGGCAGGCGCGGTACGGTGCCGCCGACCGCGGCCACGGGCGACCCGGGCGCGGACCCGCCCGCCCCCGCGGTCCCCACTCCGCCGGTCCCGCCGGTCCCGCCGGTCCCGGTGGTCACCACGTCCACGCCCGCGCCCGCCTCCGGCACCAGCGACGTGCCGCCGCCCGCGGAAACGGATCCGGCGGTCACAGATCCGCCGGTCACGGACTCGCACGACACCGCCGTCCCCGTCGTGGTGCCCGCCCTCACGGTGACCTCGTCGGACGGCGACACCGTCTCCCTGCCCGACCCGGCGGCCGACGGCGGTCACCGCACCTCCTACCTCGGCGGCTATGGGCGACGGCACGACGGCCAGGTGGGTCTGGTGCACGTGGAGCCGATCGCGCCCGACGTGGTCGACGGGGTCCACCGGCAGGTGCTCGCCGCACTGGGCAGACCCGCGCCGCGCCCGGACGACCCCGTACTGGCACAGCTGCGGGACGTGCTGTCGGCGGAGCAGATGGCCATGAACCTGCCGTATCTGCGCAGCCTGGGCGGCCATCGGATCACCCTGCGGGTGAACGGTGCCGACCGGACCGTGGACGTACGGCTGACCCTCGACGACGCGCGGCCGTCCGCACGGCAGGGCACGCTCGACACGAGCGACCCCGACAAGCACGTGGAGCGGCGCGGACAGGGCACCCGGGAGATCGTCTCCGCACAGCCGTCCGGCACGTTCTCCACCATCCCGGTGCCGTGGACCGGTTCGATACCGATCGGGGCGGCGGGCCCGGTCCGCGGGGTGGACCTGGCGCTGTCCGCGACGCTCACGCACAACCAGGCGGACGGCTCGGCCACGGTCACCCAGGTCGTGCAGACCACCAGCGCGCAGCGCAGCAACGAGCCGTCCCGCGCCTACGACTTCACCGGCACCTGGCAGGTCCGCACGGACACGCCCGCTCCCACGCCGGCCCCCGCTCCTGACGGCACTCCTGACGGCACTCCGGCCCCCGACTGGCGTCCGCCCGCGCAGCACGGGCCGGTCACCGTCTGGTTCCCGCAGCACCTGGTGGACGCCGACGCCGACCCCGCGCAACAGCTGCCCGGCCCCGCCGATCTCGATGACCTGCCCGTCTACGGCGTGGACTCGGTACTGAACCCGCGCAGGCTGTACGAGGGCGCCGCGGACCACTTCCGGGCCGACCTGGACGCCACCGCGGCGGCCCAGCTCGCCGACTTCCTCGCCGAGCCGGTACTGCGGGGCACCCTGCCGATGCAGCGTGACGGCGGGCTGTACTCCCCGGTGCTCACCGACGCGAACGGCCGTGCGGTGGGCATCGTGCGGCTGGACGCGGACGTCACCCCGGTCACCCCGGTGGCCAAGAGCATCGACAAGAAGATCAACCTGGAGAGCCACCTCGTCAACACGGTCAAGAACGACCAGAACACGACGTTCAACAGCGGGGTGACCCTCGCCGGCAGCGCCGGTCCGGCCTTCACCGGCGACCACCGGCCCGGGCACCCGGACGCCTCCGGCACCGTCGGCGGAACGTTCACCGTCAAGGGCACCGCGAGCCTCGCGGCGCAGAACGCGTTCGGCACCAGCGCCGTCGCGGGCACCATGCACGCGGTCCGCACCAACCGCAGCCACCTGCTGACCGAGGCGGACGTCGCCTACACCCTCACCCTGATCCGCCCCGACGGCAGCACCTCCACCTACGCGCCCGGGACCTGGGAACACGCCCTCGACCTGCGGGTCCTCAGCGCCGAGGACGCCCGTGGCCACGCACCGACCGAGGACGAGATCCGCGCGCTGCCGCACGAACTGGCGACGCTGGAGACGATCGGGCAGTCCGCCGCACCGCTGGGCGTGGACGGCGCCGATCAGCTGTTCGACGAAGCGGAGACCTGGCTGCGGGACCAGGGGTTCCTGCCACCGCCGGCGACGGCCCCGCACCGCGGGCGGCTGCCGGACGAGACGCTGGTGCAGGCCCGGTTGAACAACCTGCGGCGGCTGCGCGAGCTGCGCTCCCAGCTCGGGCTGCGGGCCGCGACCGACTCCATGGTGGACGGCGGCCACTCGCTCTACCTGGAGATCCCCTCGGTGACGGGACGGCGCCGGGTACGGCTGGAACTGGGCGCCCACCGGGACGCGGACCGCCCGGTGGCGCACAGCAGGGTGCTGCCCGGCATCCAGGTGATGGCGCTGGCGCAGGCGACGTCCGGCGGCAGCGGCCGGCTCGGCAACTCCTACGGCCTGGGAGCCGGGTTCGGCGGCGGGCCCAGCATCCCGGTACGGGACGGCTCGTGGACCCTGAGCGGCACCGGCGACTACCAGTTCGTCGGGCAGGCCACGCTCGGCAACACGGCGGCCACCGCCGTGGGCCACGACCAGTTCTTCATCGGCACCGGGCAGGACACCGAGGAGTTCGCGGTGCCCGCCCGTCTCACTCTCGACCTGTACGAGGGTCCCGGCCAGGACCCGCTGGTGAGGTTCGGCGAGCCGTTGCCCGAGCCCCGCGCCCAGGACGATCTGGAGGCCGGTCCGCCGACCCCCCGGCCGCGAGGGGTCCCGGGCACGGTCCGGCTGGGTGTACCGCACGAGCGCACCCTGACCGCCGAGGAGCCCGCGCCGGCCGGCGAGCCGCACACCGTACGGCAGGTCACGCCCCTGGACACGGAGCGGCTGGCTCTGACGGATCCGGCCACCGGCGGACCGCACCCGGACGTGGTCCGCGTCCCGGACGACGCCCTGATCGACGTGGTGCGCGGCACGGCGGCCCTCCAGGAAGCCTTCCGCCGCATCGTCACCGGCCTCGGCACCGGCCCCGCGCCGGGCACCGCCACCACGCCCAGTACCGGTGACACCCGGCCGACCACCGAGACCCGCCCCACGGACACCGACGGGACCCCACCGGACACCCCTGCCACCCTGCCGGACCCCGCCGCGACCCCGGCGGACCCCGCTGCGACCCCGGCGGACGACCCGGAGCCCGTCCCGCCGGTGACCGCGCCCCCTCCCGCGCCGGACGCCCCCGCCCGACCGCCCGGCGGCCTCGTCGGGTTCCTGAGCAGCTCGCTGCTGGGCAACCCGCCCGCCGACACCACCACGGTGAGCGCCGAGTCCCGCACCGCGGCGCTCTCCCCGGGTTCGCTGGTCGGCCGGGGGCACCAGATCTTCGGCGGCACCTATGTGGTGGAGGGCCTGACGCTGCCCGGGCTCGGTGCCGACGGCCAGATCGCGATCGAGATCCAGGCCGTCGCCCATACGCCCCGGCTGACGCAGAGCGTGAACCAGTACCTGGAGACCGGCATCTCCGTCGCCGACTCCGCGCAGCAGCTCAAGGGCTTCGGCAAGACGCACCAGTTCGGCCTGGCCGGCTCGGCCACCCAGAACAACCCGTCGAGCTCCACGGCCACGAGCCAGCAGTCCGCTCCCGACCAGAACCAGAACCAGACCCCGGGCCAGAACCAGACCCCGGGTCAGACCCAGACCCCGGGTCAGACCCAGACCCCGGGTCAGACCCAGACCCCGGGCCAGAACCAGACCCCGGGCCGGGACGGCTCCCCGACCGCCCCTCACCCGTCCCGCTTCAACCCGTCCGGGCGCTATCAGTACGACCGCAAGACCGACAAGTCGGACACTCTCACCAGCAGCACCGCCACCAACCGGGTGCCCACCCAGTCCGGCCTCCAGCACCGGGTCACGGCCGACGTCACCTACCTGATCACCGTCCGGTCCGGACACCGCAACGTGCTCGCCAACTCCCTCGGCTTCGGACCGGCGCAGACCGTCACGCTCGCGGTGGACGTGCCGCGCGGGCTCCAGTTCCTGATGACCGAGAGCCAACTGCGCCGCGACTGGCGGTGGATGGGAGCCGTGGCCGGCCGGCCGGCCGCCCCGCCCGCGACCGGCCTGGAGAGCCCGCCGCTGCCCAGCCGGTACGTCCGGGACGGCACCCTCGGGCTGGCCACGGTCACCTCGGTCACCGAACTCTCCGGCCCGGGCACGCCGGGGACCGAGCAGCGGGGCCGACTCCACGACGAGGTACGGCAGTTGGTGGACCGGTTCGCGCCCGGCGTGACCACGCCCGGCCACGCCTCCTACCTGCCCGGTGTCGCCACGCTGATCGCCGACCACACCGGTGTCTCCGGCAAGCGGGCGCTGATCGGGCGCGGCGGCGGGCAGACCAGGTTCAGTTTCCGGCACCACCGGTTCGGCGGCGCGGCCCTGGTCGAGGTGACCCTCTCGGCACGCCCCACGAGCACCACCGCCGGCCGGGGCGGACGGCGCGGCATCGCGGTGCCCGACGACAAGTCCGGTATCGAGCAGTGGGGTTCGCACACGGCAGCGGGCCGTTCGACGTCCGACTCGGTGGGCCGGCAGCACCGCCTCACCGTCAACCCGACGGCCCGCTTCAGCCGCCCCCACACCGACGACCGCACCGACCGGCTCGGTCCGTCCGTCCACCTGGTGTCCTCCTCCAGCAAGGCCGGCAGGCGGGGCCGCACCGCCGAGGACCGCTTCTGGCTGCGCACCGACAGCGCCGCCGACTTCGACGACCTGGAATACGAGTTCGTCGCCACCGTCCGCTCCACCCTGGTGCTGGACTGGCCGCCCAACGTGGTGGGCGCGCTGGTGCAGCGCGGGTTCATCGCCTGGGACGACGCCACCCCGTCGACCCGCTCCTGGCTGAGCCGCACCCTCTCCGGTGAACTCGGCGGCCAGACCCGGGTACCCGCCCGGGCGAGCCTGCGGTTCACCGGCAGCGAGACGGACACCCCCGCCGCCGACCGGCCCCCGGTGCCGGTGTCCGTGTCCCGGGTCGACCCCCGGCAGCCGTACAACGGGCGGTCCCCGCTTCCGGACGCCGACCTGTTCCACCCGACCAGTTACGTGCCGGTGTACGGCTTCAACGCCTGGGACCAGCTGTACCAGGCTCTCGACCAGGTGACCCCGGCCACCGGACGGGGCTGGCGGGCCCAGCCGGCCGCCACCTCCGACGAGCACGCGTCGGTACGGCTGGGCGAACTCATCCAGGCCGGCACGCTCTCCCTGGACACCCCCCGTCAGGTCGGCGGCATGCTGCCGACGATGCCGGGCGCGTTCCCCCTGGAGGGCGCCCCGGACCAGCGGCCCACCCTCACCGTGTCCCTGTACCGGCCCCGGGCGGTCACCGACGGCGGCGACGTGGCCATGGACCGGCTGCGGATCACCTCGGACAGCAACAGCACGGTGTCCGGCGGGGACACCACCACCGGGCTGTCGCTGCCGTTCGTACTGAGCGCCGACGACCCCGACCGTCATCTGCTCGGCGCGAGCCCGCCGCTGCTGCAACGGCCGGTGGACGCGAGCAACTTCGGCAGCGCGGTGTCCGGCGGCCGTCGGGACTGGCTGAAGACCGGCAGCACCAGCCTGCCCGCCGAGGGCCGCGGCACCCGCAGCTACGAGGTCCGGGCCGACGTGCACATCGAGGTCTCGGGTCCCGAGGGCGTACGGCACGTCACGGGCACCGCCACCGTCCGCATCGAGGAACGCGACGCGCTCGGCCACGGCATCACCGTGCCCCGGCCGGTCCCCCGGGTGTACGACCTGCCGGCCCTGCTGGCCGCGCAGACCGGCACCGCCCCGGCGGACTGGGCGTCGACGCCGGTACGGCAGGTACCGGACGCGCTCGCGCAGGGCCTCGACCCCGACGACGACGGATACCAGTTCTGGGTGGCGACCGGCACCGACCCGGACGGCTCCCGGCTGGCCCTCGCCCTGTACGGAGTCTCCCGGGCGGCACGCGCGCAGGGGCGCCCGGCGGAGCTGGTCACCAGGGGGCCGGAGGGGCTGCGGGTCTGGTCGTTCGACCCGGACGGCACCCTCACCGGGCCTCCCGCCACGGCACCGGGCGCCACCACCGGAGACCCGGCGCTCGATCAGGCATGGGCGGACTTCGAGACCACCGCCGCCGACCTCGACCGGGCCGCGGTCGACCACGAGCAGGCGGTGGCCGACGAACACGGACTGCGGGAGCTTCGGCCGGACGCGGTGGACTCCCTGGCACAGGCGGTCACCACGCTGGAGGACGCGGAGGACACCGCCGACCGCACCGGTACCGCCGCCACCACGGCCGAGCAGGCCGCCGGCCTCGCCGAGGCGGACCTCCACGGCCTCACCGACCGGGTCTCCACTCTGACCAGGGACATCTCCGAGGCCCGTCGTACGATCGGCCCGCTCACCGACGCCGTCGCGGAGGGCGAACGCCAGGAGGTGCGGCTCAGCGCCGAGGCCAAGACCGCCCATCGCCGGCTCACCGAACTCAACGACCGCGCCACGGCCGCCGCCCGGCGGACCACCGGATCCGGCGACGCCACACCGGGCGTCCCGGTCCCGGCTCCGGCCGGCCCGAGCAGCGGTACGACGACGACCGGGACCCCGGCGGCGGACACGCCCGGGCCGGACCCCGTCACCTCGGGCACGACCACGTCGGAGACGACCGCGCCGGACGCCGTCGTGGGACCGCCGACCGGCGACGGCGCCGCCCCCGCGGTCGACCCCCGTCTCGCCCGGCAGATCGGGGAGACCACCGCCCAGGTCGACCGGCTGGACGCCCAACTCGCCGGGGTGCGGGCGGGTTTGGCGCAGGACCGCACGGCCCTGCGGAACACCGGGGCCGCCCTCGGCCGCGACGAGGCGGCCCTGGACGACGCACGGGCACAGGTGCCCGGCGCCCGCGACACCGCGGACCGCCTGCGTGCGGACGCCGACACGGCGCGCGGGCACGCCGAGGACGCGGCACTGGCCCTGGACGACGCACGCGAGTCCCGGGACCGTGCCCAGCAGCGGCTCGACGACATCGACACCGGACTCGACAACGCCCTCGGCCGCCGCGACGACGCCGCCGCCCGGCGAGCGGCGGCGGAGACCGCGCTGCCCGGCGCGGCGGGCCCGGTGCTGGCCGCCGCGCCCTCGGCGCTGCCCACCTCACGCACGACGCTGGCCGGTACCGCCCCACGCCGGCCGGGCTCGGGTCTACCCCGTACCGCGGGCCCCTCCATCGGCAACACCCCGCCGACCGGTGGCGACGACACCTCCGACAGCGGCGACGACACCGGCAGCCGGGACGGGGAATCCGACGGCGACGACCGGTCGGACGCCGACACCGAACTGACCGTGCCCGATCCGGCGGCCCTCGATCCGGCGGCCCTCGACCCGGCGGCCACCGATCCGGCGGCCACAGACCCGGCCAAGGACAGCCCGCCGGTCGACGACGACCCGGCCGGCCACAGCGGTGGTGACACGTCCGGTGATCCGGCCGGCGACACCTCGGACCAGGACACCCGCGACCAGGACACCGGCGACCAGGAGGAGACGAAGGGCACGGACGAGGGCACGGACGAGGGCACGGACAAGGGCAAGGGCCGTGCCCTGGACGAGCCGGGCACCGACCCCGCGGACCCCGCCGGGGACGACGCCAAGAGCACCCCGCCCCGGCCCGCGCCCTTCCAGGTGCGGCCGGCGCGGGGCCGGATCGTCCAGACCCGCGGCGACGGCCGGTGCCTGCTCTACACCTTCATCGGCACCGACCCGGAGCGGGTACGCGACCGCCTGCCCGGACTGCGCACCGAGGCTCCGGAGACCTACGCCTGGCTGAGCCGCCCGGATCAGGTGCGCGCAGGCCTGGCCCGGTTCGCACGCTGGGACGGGATCTCCCCGATTCCCGCGGCCGGCACCCATCTGCTGATCGCCGCGGACCGGCTCCGTACCCTCGCGGAGGACCGGCTGCTCACCGCGCGCAGCGGGCGCCCGCTGCCGCACGAGGTCGTGGGCCAGGTACGCCAGACGCTCGCGCCGTGGTTCGACCGGCGGACGGCCGCCATGGACCGGGCCACGCTCCTGGCGACCCTCCAGGAGTACGGCATCGGCGGCGTCATGGAGCCCGAGGACCTGAGCGACCTGGACACCCGCTACCGCGCCGCGTTGGCCGCCGACGGTGTGCCCGACCCCGGAAACCCCGGCGTGCGGCGGATGTTCGCGTATCTGCGGGACACCGACCGGCTGCCCGCGCTGACCGACCTGACCGACGCGCAGCTGCGTCAGCTGCTCGCTCACGGATACAGCGACAGCGACGCGCCGTTCACCGACGAGGAGCTGGCCCACGCGCTCGACGCGGTCGCGAACTGGTCGCGGTCGTGGGAGACCAACCAGGGCGAGCTGTTCCTGCCGCTTCTGGCGGACACGCTCGACGTGGCGGTGGAGGTGCTGCGCCCGAATCCGTCGACCGGACTCGGGACCGTGACCCGGGTCGGCTCGCCCGCCGCCGACCGGACGCTGGAAGTCCACTACACCGGCCTGAACCACTACAACGCCACCGACGCGGGCCCCCTCACCGATCCACCGGTCGTCACGTCGTCGAGTGCGCCGCGTCGTGCGGGGGATGTGCCGAGTGTGCGGTCGTCGGGCCGTGTGCGTCCGGTGCCGGTGCGGGACGGGCGGGCTGCGGTGCGGGTTTCCGATCCGGTGCGTCGGGGGGAGTGGTACGGGTTGCGGGGTCGGGCTCGTGCGGCGGTGCAGGCCGCGGAGCGGTTCGATCCGCACACGGATCAGAGCAGTATTCCGCCGCGTCCGGGCAGGTTGGGTGGTGCGACGACGTTGATTCGGTCGCATGTGCGCCGGATCCAGGCGCCGGACCTGCGGTGGGTGCGTGACCA
>NZ_JBEZLP010000036.1:98555-112751 GCF_040652195.1 Streptomyces sp. NPDC048278 | reverse complement strand
GAGCGACGTACCGGTAACCCTGCTCCTGCCTGCTGACATGCCGTGGTGGTGCTCGGCGGGGACGGGTAGGAACCCGCGCGTACTCCAATAATCTCCGCCCGCACCTCCGCGTGTGCGTCGCTGAGGGTCTGTCCGGTCGGGGTGCTCATGCTGCACCGCCGGGCAGGCTCGCGCCGGCCGCGCGGTTGGCCAGCTCCAGCCGGGCGGCGAGCACCCGGCGGTGGGCCCGCCGGATCCGGCGGGTGTCCAGCTCACCGGGGGTGCGGTCCAGGGTGCTGATGTGTGCGTCCAACAGGTCGACGTCCGCAAGGATCAGCGGCATCTCCTGCTCGATCACGTCCAGTTCCGCGTCCGTCGGTTCGATCCAGTCGGCGAACGCGGTAACAACGTCCTGAACAGTCACGATGGGGTTCATGGGTCGTGGTTCCTCTCACTGGGGTACGGCCCGTCAGCGGCTCCCGGGAGGCACCCCGGGAGCCGCGCGCCGTTTTCGGTTGAAGCGGGTCAGTCGTCAGCGGCGAAAGGCCCAGCGGGTGAGAGCGGAGAGCTGGTCGGTGGCGTCGGTGACCCGACCGGACTCCAGTTCGTCCGCACGGTCTTCCATGCGCTTGGCCTTGGCCTCGTTGCCGCGCGAACGCACCACGGCAGCGGCCTCGCGGTGGTCGGCGGCAGCCTTCTTCAGGCGGTCCACGAGCAATTCCTCTCGGTAGTGGGTGAAGCCCCGCGGCTCCCTGCAACCCCGCCCGTACGGCCGCGCAGCCGAAGCGGGCCGGACGGACGGGAGAGGCAACCGGCCGCAGCGCGAGCGCTGCGAGACGGGTTTGGTTGCGCTGTTCTTCACACGGACCAGGGCCCGTGTGGCCGCCTACTTGGCCGAGGAGAGGCGGCGTGATCCCCATTCAGTTGTCAAGGAACAAACGCTTCCGACGAGCGCGGTAGCCCCAGAGGGGCTCCCGTTCCCACGGGACCCGTCGACGCATGTTCAGATTGACCTAGGTCAATCTTGCTGTCAAGAGAGTTCGGACGAAGAGCAGAGATTGACCTAGGTCCGGCTACGCTCGAACCCATGGAGCAGAGCCCAGAAGCGCCCAAGCACACGCCCACGGCCAAGGAAATTGCTGCGGAGTTCCGCGAGAAGATCACGGGCCCCAACCGCGAGTACAACCCGGGAGATCAGCTCCCCGCGGCTCGCAAGCTCGCCAAAGACCTTGGCGTGCAGCTCATGACCGTGCAGAGCGCATTCGGCCAGCTCCGCGACGAGGGGTTGGTTCTCACCCAGCAGGGCCGCGGGACGTTCGTCCGTGACCCCTCGATACCCCTCGGCACCGAGCCGGGCAGTAGCCCCGCGTTCACCGCTCTGGCCGCAGAGCTCAGCTCGATTCATGACGCTCTTCGCCTGCTCGGTGAGCGACTGGACCGCCTTGAACAGCTTGTCGGCGACGGGACTCCACCTTCGCCGTGAGTTCATCCGCGCGCCGCAGCAGCCGTTCAACCGTGGCGCGCGCCTCACTCAAACTTGCTTCGATCAAGGCAAGTTCCGTGGGAGTCAGACCTCCCAACTCGCTGCTTCGCTCATTGATCCTTGACATGGCAATGAGCATGCGGCCGCAAACGGAAGAGGACCCGGACAGACTGTCCGGGTCCTCTTCCGTTGCAGATCAAGCAGGTTGACGACTCGTCATCGCATGGCTTCCTCCACGGCGTCCAGCACTGCGGCCCACGGAAGTTCGCGCCCCGCCGGCGCTTCCCTCGGCTCGTAAAGCGGCCAGACGTCGGGGCCGTAGACGACGTGCACTCCCCCAGCCCGGAGGGCGTCAAGGTGGCCTTGCCACGCGGGGTGGCGAGCATGCGCCGCATTCACCCGCGGGAAGACGACGACCGGCAGACCGACGGTGCCGATAGCCTCGCCAACCTGGGTCAGTGCCTGGTTGTCCATCACGCCAGTCGCGAGCTTGGCGACCATGTTGGCGGACGCAGGAGCGACCACATAGCAATCAACCGGCGGATGGGGCCGGGTCTCACCGGGCAGGCGCGGTTCGTCGCGTACGGGTAGGCCGGTGAGCTTCTCCAGCCGCTCAACCTCCCCGATCATCCGCAGCCATTGACCTGCGGTCGGCGTCAGCGTGACGGCCACCTGCCATCCACGGTCCATCGCAGGTTCGACGAGACCCGTACGCAATGCCTCTACGCCCCCGGCCGCCGACCCGACGACCCCGAGCACCCCGCGCTTACCTGAACTCACTGCACCGCCCTGCACCGTTGCGCCATGACGAACACCTCGGACGAACGCGAACCGCCGGTCACGGGGGACTGCTTGATCAGATCCCGCAGCGTCTCGCGCACCCTCGGATTGTTGCGTACGAGCTGCGGCGAAGTGCGCTCAGCCGTACGCAGCTCCGCAAACGCTTCGTCTCCCTGGCCAGCGAGCGACAGAGCCCGCGCGTAGTCGATGCGGTGGGAGACGCTGCGCTCCTGCGGCATGTGGTCGACGTTGATCCGGCCGTGTTCCACCACGTACGAGACGTTGTCAAGGTCCAGCTCAACGGACAGGCGATGCAGCAGGACGTTCGTCGGCCCGAATCCGGTCTGCCAGTAGTTCTCATCCGACCCAAGTTCGTCCGCGAGTTCTTCGGCACGGTCCAACAGTCCCGTGGCGGTAGGCCGGTCCTGGTGCCGCGCTGCCGCCACTGCGGCACGCAGGTGGATCATCCCGAGCAAGCTGAGCGCGGCCGGGTCGTTCTCTGTCACCTGGGACGACAGCCATCTTGCCGCCGTGTTGCCCAGTTCGAGGGCGTCGTCGTAACGCCCGTTGGCAAGCAGGGCATGCGTGCCGGATCGGGCCGCGGATGCCAACACGAGCGGGTCGTCCGACTCGTCAGCGGCTCGCATCGCACGCTCGGCAGCGAGCCATGAGATGTCAGACTCACCGATCTTCGCGAGCGTCGTAGCGGCGAGATGGTGTGTACGGGCCGACACTGCCCAGGAATCGCTACTGTCGTCGCCGCGACGCGCCGCGCGATCTTCCAACTCCTGTGCAACCTGAAGCAACGCGGGAAGAGCGGCGATGACACTGCCGAGCCGTCCGCCCTGGTAGTCGTTCCAGGCCTGCTCCACTCGTACGGCCACCGGGGTGGGTGTCGGCAGCTGAGTCTCAGCCTGGGGTCCGAAGAGCAGACGCGAGAGGCGACGCGGGGTCATGAGGGCGTCGCGTACGGCGGGGACGTCGTCCTGTTGGCGCTCATCTTCCATGAGGACGGTCTGTCCGAGCAGGTCTCCGAGGGGCACGCGCAGGATGCGCGACAGCTCCGCGAGCATGTCGATGCGAGGCGGCTTCCGGCGCCCGGTCTCGATCTTCGCGAGCCAGTCAGTGCTACGACCGACCAGACCGGCCAGCACCTCTTGCGTGTAGCCACGACGCTTCCGGTAGAACGCGATGCGCTCGCCGATGCTGAGGTGATCTCCAAGACCACGCATTGCGTGTTGCCTCCTGGTTGTGTAGGGGCCCGCTTCACGGTACCGAGCCGGTCGTCACGCTGGACAGGTGGACTTTCCCGTCGACCCAAACGAGCGTGAGGCCCTGAACGGCAGAGGGCCCGGACGAAGTGTCCGGGCCCGTTCCTTCGGTTGAAATCAGAGATGGTGGACATGAGCTGACCCACCAGTGCGACTGTCCCAATAGCCCTATTGACCTGGACAGATAGGTGGGACAGCAGGAAGCGTGACCGTCACACCTGCCCCAAGATCATCTGCGGACTTCCGCAGTGCGGAAAGCCGCAGGACCAAAACCTTTGAATCGGTGGTTCACCCTGGCAGGGTCGCCAGTGGTCACAGTTCTTGTCAGGCGGCGCCCCGGACAAGGTCAAGTGAGCCTCGCTGCGTGCTCTTTCGGATCCATCCGATCCCATGGACCTCCATGCCTGCGTGCGTTCCATCGCACGCTCAACCGAAGGACTTCAACATGCCCACGGGCCCCCAGGCGCCGAACAACGCCGTGCTCATGCTCCTCACAGCCGTGACGCTACTGCTCACAGGCGTCGGTCTCGCGTACGTGGCCTACGAGCACCCCACCCTCGCGGAACCCATCACCGTCGCAACCGGGGGGACGGCTTTGTTGTGCACCGCATTCGGCTTCGCTCTAACTCGCAAGTAGGCCTGTCGGAGGGCTGTAACGCCCCGGTGTTACAGCCCTCGCAGGCAATCCGTCTGCTAAAGTGATCTTCACCAGTCGGTAGTCTCGAGTCGCGAACCACCTGTATGAGACCTAGCGTTGGAGGTAACGGCACTAACACGGAACTCACCTAGGAAGGTGAAGACCATGCCGCCTCTAGACGGACTTGTGTCCAGCCGGTCCGGTCAGGAAGCCTGGTGCTTCTGCCAAAAGTGCTGGGGGTTGTTCTACCAGGGGGAGCCATTTGAGCCCAGGGGCAGTTGCCCCGCTGGCGGGGGTCACGAAGCGCAGGGCTTCAATTTCTACCTTCCCCACGGCGATACGGACGTTCCCTTCACTCAGTCACATTGGCGCTTCTGCTTTAAGTGCTGGGGGATGTTCTGGGAGTCCGATCACCCGGGACCTCAGGGGCGATGCCCGGCGGATCACAATCCTCATCAGGCACAATCGCCGTCCCAGAGCTTCACGTTCCGCCTTCCTTGCAATTTGCAAGAGGCCCCGTGGTCACAGGCGGGCTGGCGATTTTGCTGGAAGTGCTTCGGCATGTTCTTCGAAGGAAGCGAACCGGTCCCTAAGGGACGATGCCCGCAGGACAGCAAAGCCCATGAATCGCGACCCAACGACTTCCATTTCGTTCTTCCACACTGGGGCTTCCCTTCGGACAGCGGAACTTCGGAGAGGCACCAGATCTTCGACCTGGTCAACAGGGCGCGCCAGCAACAACCGCAGCCATGTACAAGAAACTTGCAGATTGACTTGCGCCTAGACGGCCTCGCGCAAGCTCACACCGTAGACCTTGCCGAACATCCAGACCTCTGGGACAAGCGCAATCCCGCCGGCTGGCCGGGGCATTACGGATCTAACGGCAGCTTGCAAGCTGATCGGATCAAGTGGGCAACAGGCGCCACAGGGCAAGAGAACGTATACATGCAGTGGTTCACCGGGAACACTCCACCTGCAATACAGGCGGTAGTTGACGGATGGCTGCAGGATACGGACCACAGAAAAACCATGCTCAACTGTGACTTCAAAGCGACCGGCGTGGGTTTCGCGGTGCGCCACGGCAAGGCACCAGATGGTTCTGGCCTGGATGCGAGTTTCTACTATTTCACCCAGGACTTCATTTAGTGCTGTCGCGGGGTCTACCCGAACGGCTGCCGCTCGGGGTTGGTAGCCGGCAAGGGGAGGCGGGGGAAGTGCAGGTCAGATGGGCGCTAGCGCCTGCCTGGGCCGCTGCCAAGGTTACTTACAGAGCAAGCTCAGTCAGCCGACCGCCTTCTCATGTAGTCCGCCCTCTGCTCCCACTCTTCGATGTCTTCCTCGGACAAGTAAAGCCTGCATGCCTTCCGCCAGCTCTCCTCATCCGCCCAATCCCTCGTGACCTCATCAGCCCTTACGGGTTCAACGAACGAACTCCCCAGAAGCTTCAAAATCTGGGCCTTTACCTGCTCATCGGTCTGATTCCGTCCAGCAGCAGACTTATCAACCACTTCGGCGCGATACTCGGCGAATGCACTCTCATCCGCGAGCACCCTTTCAAGTTGGGCCCTCAACGCCGCCCTGTTCTCATCCACGGCTGCAAAGTCAGCTGGCCTGAATGCTCGCGTTGCCGAATCTCGAACGCTGCGAACAACGAAGCTCTCCGACACGCCCGTTTCCAACAGGGTCTGCGCAGTCCGACGCACCTGTTGCAAGTAGCGATCAGGGTCCCACGGCCTAGGGATGGAGAGACCCAGCTCCGCACCAAGGCGGACTACCGCTACTGACTCCGCATGGACGCTGGGAGCGAGCGCTATGAACAACCGATTGATGAGCTCTCCTGGCGAACCGGAGATCGGGTCTGGGATCACTATGTCAGCCACGAACCTGATCGTAGGCCACCGAAGGACAATGCCGCCCTCTGCACTCATCACCGCCCAGGCCGGAGCATCCCCGACACTCCATCCGGGGCCGCCTGTGGGCCGTCCGACGGCGACCGACAACGACCAACAACGACCAACGACCACGGCTCCGCTGCTGGTCAAAGCGTCCTCCGGGAAACTTCCCCTCGGGCCCTCGGACGTGTAATCAGTTCTAGTTGAACTAAGCCAGGGGCAGGGCCGAATAGGCTCCCACCAGCGGTTTCGGCAACCTCGAAGGGGCCGCCGGGCGCGCCGGTCGGGTGCCGTGCCCGGGTGCCGTGCCCGTCAGTCGGCCAAGTGACGGCGGAGGAAGTCCAGTTGGTGACCCAGCAGCCGGGCGAACCTGTCGTCGGTCGGTGCGGCGTGTGTCGTCCCGCTCAGCGGCAGCACCTCGTGCGGTTTCCCGGCGGCCAGCAGAGCGCCGGAGAACCGCAGCGTGCCGGCCACGAAGACGTTGTCGTCCGCCAGCCCGTGCACCAGCAGCAGCGGACGGCTGAGCTTCGGGGCGTCGGCGAGCAGCGAGGACCGTCGGCCAGCAGCCGTTCCGCGCCGGTCGCCGGGTCGAGCGTCCACAGGCACCCGACCGGGTCGTCCCCGGCCCGGCTCCGCAGGAACAGGACGCGGGCACCGTCCGGCGCCACGGTGAGAGGGGCGGGTGCGCCGAGGGTGAAGCGGCGGGTGCGGGCGATCTGACGCAGAAGCGGGGAAGTCACCATGGCGGGCACTGTGTCACTCGTCCCGGACGGCAGCACGGAATATCTCGACCGACCGCCCGGCCGTCCTGCACCGCCCGCCCGACCGACCGCCCGTCCCGCACCGCCGGGCACGCGCCCGAGGTCCGGCCCCGGACGCGGACCGGGACCAGGAGCGGGAGCGGGAGCTGGAGCTGGAGCTGGAGCGGGACCTAGTCGTTCGAGGCCGGCTGCCACTCCTCGGCGAGGAGCCCGAGCAGCACCTCGTCCAGGAACTCGCCCATCACCCAGGCCGAGGAGCGCAGCACACCCTCGCGGACGAAGCCGTTGCGCTCGGCGGCGCGCAGCATCGCGGCGTTGTCCGCCAGCGTCTCGATCTGCAGCCGGCGCAGGCCGCGCACGACGAAGCCGTAGCGGCAGAGCACCGCGACCACGTCGGTGCCGTAGCCCTTGCCGCGGGCGGACGGCAGCAGGTTGAGCCCGATGTGGGCGCCGCGGTTGTGGCTGTCGACGCCCCACAGCGTCGCGCCGCCGACCAGCGTGCCGCCCGCAAGCTCCACCACGGAGAACTTGACCGTCTCGTCGTCCTGGTGGTCCACCGTGAGCCGTGGGTCCTCCGCGGTGGGCGACACCGGGCGCCACGGCCGGCTGTCGGCGCGTGAGGAGTTGACCACGTCGTCGTAGAGCTCGGCCCGCAGGACCGGGATGTCCTCTTCGTGCCGGGCTCTGAGCCCGACCGTCTCGCCTCTCAGCATGCGAGCTTCCTATCCGGCCGGTCCGGCCGGCGGCAAACCAATATGGGGGGGCGTCCGGCCCGGTGGCCGCGCTGTCCTCAGGCAACCATCTGACGGAACATCAGCTCTGGTTATAGTGGTTGGTGGTCAGTGGCCACGGGGCCGGCGGTACCGGCGGGGGCGGAGGAAGGCTGATGGCGGACGGTCTGGACGGGTCGGCAGAAACACGGCCCGAGGTGGCGGTGCGGGATCTCGGTGGGGGTGTGCGGTCCGTCGCCGTCCCCATTCCGGACAATCCGCTCGGCTACACGCTGGTGTACGTGGTGGACACCGACCGGGGGCCGGTGCTGGTCGACACCGGGTGGGACGACCCCGGGTCGTGGGACGTGCTGGTCGCGGGGCTGGCGGCGTGCGGGACGGGCGTCGGCGAGGTGCACGGGGTCGTCATCACGCACCACCATCCCGACCATCACGGGCTGTCGGGGAAGGTGCGCGAGGCCTCCGGGGCCTGGATCGCGATGCACGCGGCCGACGCGGCGATCGTGCGGCGGGCCCGGGAGACCCGGCCCGAGCGGTGGTTCACGTACATGGCGGCGAAGCTGACGGCCGCCGGGGCGCCGGAGGAGCACGTGGCGCCGCTGCGCGACGGCCCCCGCCACCGGAACACCCCGCCCGGCCTGGCCCCCGCCCTCCCCGACCGCGAGATCCTCCCCGGCGAACTCCTCGGCCTGCCCGGCCGCCGGCTGCGCGCCCTCTGGACACCGGGGCACACGCCCGGCCATGTCTGCCTGCACCTGGAGGAGACCCACCCCGGTCAACTCCCGGGCCACGGGCGCCTGTTCTCCGGCGACCACCTGCTCCCCGAGATCACCCCGCACATCGGCCTCTACGAGGACCCCGACGACGCGACCGTCACCGATCCCCTCGGCGACTACCTCGACTCCCTGGAACGCGTCGGCCGCCTCGCCCCCGCCGAGGTCCTCCCGGCCCACCAGTACACCTTCACCGACGCACCGGAACGGGTACGGGAACTGCTGGCCCACCACGAGGAACGCCTGGCCGGCCTGCTCACCCTCCTCCAGCAGCCGCTCACACCCTGGGAGTTGGCCGTGCGGATGGAGTGGAACCGGCCGTGGGACCAGATCCCCTACGGCTCCCGGAACATCGCCGTCTCGGAGGCCGAGGCCCATCTGCGCCGGCTGGTGAAGCTGGGGCGGGCGGAGGCGGTGGCGGGGAGCGAGCCGGTGACCTACCTGGCGGTGTAGCCGACGCGGCTCGGTTGACCGCTCAGTCGACCGCTCGGTTGACCGCTCGGTCGACCGCTCAGTTGACCGCGCCCTTGACCGCTCCCTCGGCCGTGATGAGCATCTCCGCCAGGTCGGCGAGGGTGGCCAGTTGGCGGGGGTTCATCTGAGGCGCGCGGGCCGCCAGCCGGACCAGGCCGCTCTCGCGGAGCCGGGAGAGCGGGTCCGCCTGGGCCTGAAGACACTGGAGCACCGGCTGGAGCGCCTCGTACAGCGCCTCCGGCTCGTCGGCGGTGAAGAAGCCGGGCGGAAGGCCGAAGAACCGCCGCAGCCGGTCGGTGTGTTCGAGGCCGGGCAGCCCGCTCTTGCGCCACTCGCTCAGCCACTGCCTGCTGGTGCCGGCGATCGCCGCGAGCTCGCCCAGCGAGTACCGCTTGCCGTCGGGGCGGCGCCGGTGCTCGCGGATGAAGTCCAGCCGCTGCCGGACCCGTTCGGCGAGTCCCGCCTCGGGTGCGGGGCCGCCCGCGAGGAGTTCGGCGACCACCCCGACCGGGATGCCGGTGCGGTACGACAGGTCGGCCACGTCCAGCACCTCGCAGAGCCGTCCGGGCCGTCCGGTCAGCTCCCCGAGCCGTTCCAGTACGCCGGTCAACGGGGCATGGGCGTCGCTCACCAAGGTCCCCCTGGACGCGCGTGGTCGGTCGGCCGGCCGAACGGGGGCCGGCACACGCGAGGCTATCGAATCACCGGTCCCGCCCACCAGACATGACAAGGACCACTGCACAAGAGGGCAGTAATCGTTGACATGTGACGGATCGGCAGGAAAGGATCACATCACCAGGCCACGGTCGAACCGACCCGCCCCGGCTGCCGCCTATAGGGGAGCGGCGCCCAGGGCGACCAGCCGCCCCGCCTCCTCCCAGAAGGTGAGGCGAACCGATGCCGCAGCCCGTCCTGCTCCTCGGCGCCGGCCGCCGGCGCGCGTACGACGAGGGCGTCCTGACGCGCATCGCCTCGGCCCGCCCGGTACTGCTGGTGGACGCCGCGCCGCCCGCCTGGGCACAGCCGTGCCTGGCCGGACACCTCGCGGCGGACCCCGGCAAAGGCGGCGCCACGGCGTCGGCGGTGGTTCGGTTCGCGGCCCGGCACCGGGTCCGCGGCGTGCTGACCTACTCGGGCGAGTACGCGGTCGCCGCCGCGAGGATCGCCGGGCAGTTGGGGCTGCCCGGCCCCTCCCTCGCCGTGGTCACCGCCTGCGCGGACCCGCCCGCCCTGCGCGCGCTGCTGGCCGGCCGCGCCGTTCCCGTCGGCGACCCCGACGACCCCGGCGCACCCCGCGCACCCGGCGTCCCGTCCCGCGTCTCGGCCGAGACGGTCGTCCTCGACGGCGAGATCCGGATCGCCGCCATCACCCGTACGACCCTGGGCCCGGCGCCCGCCCGGCAGCCGCTGCGGCACACCGTGCACGCCCACGACGGCCTGCTGCACAACCGTTTCCTGCGCCTGGCCGTCGACCGCACCGTGCGCGCCCTAGGCGTCGACCGGGGCGTCCTGCACATCGGCCTCGCCCTCACCGACCGCGGCCCCCGGGTGACCGACGTCGCCCCGCATCTCCCGGGCGACCTGATCCCGCTCCTCGTCAGACGGGCCACCGGCGTCGACCTCGCCCGGGCCGCCGCCGCCCTGGCCACCGGCGAGGCCGCCGACACGACGCCCACCCGGCAGCGGACGGCCGCGGTCCAGTTCGCCTACCCCGCCGCCACCGGCCGCCTCGACCACCTGGAGCTCTCCCCCGACGCCGCCCACGAACCCGGCGCCGACCGGATGCTCCTCACCCGGCACACCGGCAGCCACGTCACCGCCGGCCCGTACGCCACCGCCGCCGACCGGCTGGCCCTGTGGGTGGCGGTCGGCGAGACCCCGGCCGACTGCGACGACGCGCTGCGCCGGATGGCCCGCCACCTGTCGGCGGGCATCTCCCCGCTCGCGGACGCGGTGAACGCGGCCTAGGGACCCAAGGGTCCAGGGATCGAGGGGTCCAGGGGTCCAGGGGTCCAGGGGCTTTGGTCAAGAGTTCGATCCCGTGCGGGTCCCGTTCGGGAAAGACGCTGGATCCCCGGGCGCGTCCCGCCCTACGGTGCCGTCATGAGCAATCACCAGGAAGCGCCTGTCGGGCCCGTCGAGGCCTATGAACCCCCTTACTACGTGGCCGTCTTCAGCACGGTGCGCACCGAGGACCAGAGCGGCTACGCGGAGACCAACGCCCGCATGGAGGACCTGGTGAAGGACATCCCCGGGTACCTGGGGATGGACCACGCGCAGACCCCCGGCGGGCTGGGCATCACCGTCGGGTACTTCCGCGACGCCGACGCGCTCGCGCAGTGGCGGACCGATGCCGAGCACCGCGAGGCGCAGAAGCGCGGGCGGGCCGAGTGGTACGAGAGCTACACCCTGCACGTGGCGAAGGTGGAGCGGAGCCACGGTTTCACGCGGGGGAAATCGGCGGACCCGGCGCGCTAGAGGGCGACCGCCCGTATCAACCGCCCCGCCTCCCCCAGCACTTCGACCTCCGCTCGGCTCATCGTCGGGTTGGCCGCCCGCCGGCGCAGAGCCTCCGCCAGCCCCGCCTCGGTCAGGCCGCCCGGGTCGGCGAGCAGGGCGGTCAGCAGGTCGTGGGCCAACGGGTAGGCACCCAGGGCCGCTTGGGCGAGGATCACCGCGGACATGCCCCAGTCGAGTCCGGGCGGCCCGTCCTCGGCGTTGGTCCAGTCGATGACCCGGGGGCCGTCGGGGGTCAGGATCACGTTGTCCGGATGCAGGTCGAGGTGGAGGACCCGGGCGCCGGGGTCGGCCGGGTCCCGGCCGGGCAGGGCGTGCAGCCGCCGCAGCAGCGAGGCGAGCAGCGCGCCGCCCTCCGCCGGGCCCGTCTCCCCCGCCAGCAGCGCCGCCAGCATGGTCGGCCCGGACAGCCGCTCCATGACCAGTTCGGTACGGGAGGCGGACGGCCGCACCCGGGGCGCCGGGTACCCGCGCTCCCGTACGTACGTCATCAGCGCGCCCTCGGCGCTCGCGTCCCCCCGGCCGTCCCGGTCCCGGCGCAGCACCCACGCCTCGTCGAGCTCGTACACGTCGGCCGAACGCCCCGAACCGAGCAGTCTCCCCGTCATGACATGACCATAACGAGGTCTCCGCACAGCCCCCTCTCAGCTTTCCGCCGACGGCCGGTAAGGTAGCCGGGTCGTCATCACCCGTACGGGGGGAAGCCGGTGCAATTCCGGCGCTGACCCGCAACCGTGAGCCGCACCCGTTGCGGCAAGCCGGACCGCCGCGCCCGGGACGTTGATCGGCTCATGTGCGCCGGCACCCGTCGTCGCACGGCACCGTCGAGGTTTACGGAGCCGAGCCGCCGGGGTGTCCCGTGCTGCCCGGCTCCCCGCAGGGAGAGGCACCCGCCGATCATGACCGTCCTCCGCCGCACCGCCGGGGTGCTGGCCGCCACCGCCGTCATCGGTAGCGCCACACCCGCGACGACCGCACTGGCCGCCGGCACCACCTCCCCGTCGCCGTCCGCGTCGGCGGTGCTCCCGTCGGGGCTGTACGGCGACTCGGACCCGAAGTTCGACGGCGTCTGGCGCCAGTCCCTCGCCCTGCTGGCCCAGCGCGCGGTGGGAGTGACCCCGGCCGCGAAGGCGGTGGACTGGCTGGCCGGGCAGCAGTGCGCGAACGGCGCGTTCGCCGCGTTCCGCGCCGAGCCGACGGCGGCCTGTGACGCCAAGGTGGCCGTCGACACCAACAGCACGGCCGCCGCCGTACAGGCGCTGAAGGCGGCCGGCGGCCACGACGCCGCCGCGGACAAGGCCGTGACCTGGCTGAAGTCGCAGCAGAACAAGGACGGCGGCTGGGGCTACACCCCGGGCTCGCCCAGCGACACCAACTCCACCGGCGTGGTCGTCGGCGCGCTCGCGGCGACCGGCGAGAGCGCGGACAGGTCGCCGTACGCCCTGCTCGCCCAGTGGTCCCTGCCCTGCGGCCAGGACGGTGGCGGTGCCCTCGCCTACCAGCCGGACAAGCAGGGGAAGCTGGCCGCCAACGCGGACGCGACCGCGGCCGGGGTGCTCGGAGCCCTCGGCAAGGGCTTCGTGACGACGCCCGGGAAGCCCCCGGCGAAGGCCCCCGACTGCGCGGACTCCGCCTCCGGCTCTGGATCCGGTTCCGGTTCCGGTTCCGGCAAGGCCCTCGCCCGGGAGGACGTGGCCCGCAACGGCGCCGCGTACCTGGCGGACGCCATGTCGAAGGCCGGCCACCTCGTCTCCGCGCTCCCCGGCGCCGCACCGCAGCCGGACTACGGCAACACCGCCGACGCGGTCGTCGCCCTCGCCGCGCAGGGCTGGACCGAACAGGCGCGGAAGCCGTACGCCTGGCTGGCGGCGCACGCCGTGCCGTGGGCGCGGCAGAGCGGGCCCGCGGCCTACGCCGAACTGATCCTCGCCGCGCACGCGATGGGCGCGGACCCCCGCGACTTCGGCGGCACGGACCTGGTGACGGCGCTGAACGCGACGGGACCCGCCCCGCGGGCCGCCGCCGAGAAGCAGGCCGAGAAGCACGGCCAGGCGAAGAAGTCGGGCAACAGCGTGTGGTGGATCGTGGGCACCGGGCTCGTCGCCGGGATCGGCATCGGCTTCCTGTTCAGCGGCCGTCGCAAGCAGCAGCAGCCGTGACCGCGGTCCGCCGTGCGGTGCTGCCGCTCCTGGCCGCGCTGACGCTGTGCGCGACGGCCGCCGGGCCTGCGGCGGCCACCGGCTACCGGTACTGGTCCTTCTGGGAGCGCGACGGCTCGCGCTGGACGTACGCCACGCAGGGGCCGTCGACCGCGCGGCCCGCCGACGGTTCGGTCGAGGGCTTCCGCTTCGCGGTGAGCGAGGACTCCGCGGACGCGTCGCGCCCGCGCGGCACGGCGGACTTCGCGACGATCTGCGCGGACACGTCTGCCGTCGGGGGCCGCAAACGGGTGGGCCTGGTCGTCGACTTCGGCACGACGGCGGACGCGCCGTCGGGGGAACGGCCGCCTGCGCGGCGGACGGCGTGCGCGGTGGTGTCCGAGGACGCGACGACGGCGGAGGCACTGGCGGCGGTGGCGAAGCCGCTGCGGTACGACACGAACGCGTTGTTGTGCGCGATCGGGGGGTATCCGGCGCGCGGCTGCGGGGAGAAGGTCGCGGCGGGGGCCGGCAGTTCACCGCCGGCCGACGGCCCGTCCCTCGGCCTCGCGGCCGGCGTGGGGGTCGTCGTGGTGGTGGCCGCGGGCGCCGTCTGGCAGACACGGCGGCGCAAGAATGCGTGACCGCCACGGTACGGGCGGGCGGGGGCTGCTCGCGCAGTTCCTCGCGCCCCTGAAAAACCTACCTGCGGGCAGTCGTGCCACCGCGGGCCGACGGGGGTTGCTCGCGCAGTTCCCCG
>NZ_JBEZLP010000036.1:0-98458 GCF_040652195.1 Streptomyces sp. NPDC048278 | reverse complement strand
CCGCGCCCCTGAAAAACAAAAACCCAGCCGCGGACAGTCACACCACCCCGGACCGGCAGGGGCTGCTCGCGCAGTTCCCCGCGCCCCTGAAAAACAAAAACCCAGCCGCGGACAGTCACACCACCCCGGACCGGCAGGGGCTGCTCGCGCAGTTCCCCGCGCCCCTGAAAAACAAAGACGTAGCTGCGGGCAGGCGTGTCGCTGGGGCGGCGCGGGTGGGCGCGGCGGTGCCTCGTGAGCGTGGGCGGGTGAGACTCCCCGTCCTGCGGCACCAGCGCCGCTCCCCCGTGCACCCCGGTGCCTGGTGGCTCTGGTCGCTGTCGTTGGGGGTGGCGGCGTCGAGGACGACCAATCCGCTTCTGCTGGGGCTGCTCGTCGCGGTCACCGGGTACGTCGTGGCCGTGTGCCGCAGCCGGACCGCGCCCTGGTCGCGCTCGTACGCCGCGTTCGTCAGGCTCGGCCTCGCCGTGCTCCTCGTGCGCCTCGCGTTCACCGTCGTCCTCGGGTCCCCCGTCCCCGGTGCGCACACCCTCGTCACCCTCCCCGAAGTCCCGTTGCCGCACTGGGCCCAGGGCATCCGCCTCGGTGGCCGGGTCACCGCCGAGGCACTCGTCTTCGCGCTCTACGACGGCCTCAGGATCGCCGCCCTCCTCATCTGCGTCGGTGCCGCGAACACGCTCGCGAGCCCGGCCCGGCTGCTCAAGTCCCTCCCCGGCGCCCTGTACGAGCTCGGCGTGGCCGTCGTCGTCGCGCTCACCTTCGCTCCGCACCTGGTCGCCGACGTGCAGCGGCTGCGGGCCGCCCGGCGGTTGCGCGGCCGGCCCGATTCCGGTGTCCGCGGTCTGATGCAGGTGGGGCTCCCGGTCCTGGAGAGCGCGCTGGAGCGTTCGGTCGCTCTCGCCGCCGCGATGGACGCGCGCGGGTACGGCCGCAGCGCCGACGTCCCGGACCGGGTGCGCCGTACGACGGCCGGGCTCACCCTCGGCGGTCTGCTCGGCGTCTGCGCGGGGCTGTACGGGCTGCTCAGCGCCGAGGGGGGCGGCTACGGGCTGCCTCTTCTGCTGGCCGGGGTGGCCGCCGCGCTGGCGGGGCTGCGGCTCGGTGGCCGGCGTTCCCCGCGCACCCGGTACCGGCCGGACCCGTGGGACGCGCGCGCCTGGCTGGTGTCCGGGGCGGGGGCCGCCGTCGCCGCGCTGCTCACCCTGGCGTCCGTCCGCGACCCGGCGGCCCTGCAACCAGGGGTCGTACCGCTGGTCGCCCCCACGCTTCCGCTGTGGCCCGGGGCCGCCGTGCTGCTCGGTCTGCTGCCCGCGCTCGTCGTGCCGAAGGAGCCGTCGTGATCCGCTTCGAGAACGTCTCCGTGACGTACGAGGGCGCGGCCCGGTCCGCCGTCCAGGGCGTCGACTTCGAGGTGCCGGAGGGTGAACTGGTCCTGCTGGTGGGCCCGTCCGGGACCGGGAAGTCGACGGTGCTGAACTCCGTGAGCGGGCTGGTGCCGCACTTCACCGGCGGCACCCTGCGCGGGCGGGTGACGGTCGCCGGCCGGGACACCCGTACCCATCGGCCGCGGGAACTCGCCGACGTGGTGGGCACGGTGGGGCAGGATCCGCTCGCCCACTTCGTGACCGACACCGTGGAGGACGAACTCGCCTACGGGATGGAGTCGTTGGGGATCGCCCCGGCCGTGATGCGGCGGCGGGTGGAGGAGACCCTCGATCTGCTGGGGCTCGACGGGCTGCGGGACCGGGCCATCGCCACGCTCTCGGGCGGGCAACGGCAGCGGGTCGCGATCGGGTCGGTGCTCACCCCGCATCCCGCGGTCCTGGTGCTCGACGAGCCGACCTCCGCCCTCGACCCGGCCGCCGCCGAGGAGGTGCTGGCCGTGCTCCAGCGGCTGGTGCACGACCTGGGGACGACGGTGCTGCTGGCCGAACACCGGCTGGAGCGGGTCGTGCAGTACGCCGACCGGGTCGTGCTGCTGCCGGGGGACGGGGCCGCGCCGGTGTGCGGGACGCCCGCCGAGGTGATGGCCGTGTCGCCGGTGTGCCCGCCGGTGGTGGAGCTGGGGCGGCTGGCCGGGTGGTCGCCGCTGCCGATGACCGTGCGGGACGCCCGGCGGCGGGTGGCGGCGGACGGCCTGCGGGAACGCCTCGCCGGACGCCTCGCCGGCGGTTCCGCGGCCGACCCTCCGTGCGAGCCTGCGACCGGCTCCGGGGCAGTCGTCGGAGCCCCCCTCGCCGAGGTCCGCTCCCTCGGTGTCCGTCGGGGCCGGGTCGACGCGCTGCGGGGCGTCGATCTGACCGTGGCCGCCGGGGAGACCGTCGCGCTCATGGGGCGCAACGGGGCCGGGAAGTCCACGCTGCTGGGCGCCCTGGTCGGGCTCGTGGAGCCGGGCTCCGGCGCGGTGCGGGTCGGCGGCGCGGTGCCGCACCGTACCCGCCCGCGCGACCTCGTACGCCTGGTCGGGCTGGTCCCGCAGGAACCCCGTGACCTGCTGTACGCCGACACGGTCGGTGCCGAGTGCGCGGCAGCCGACCGGGACGCGGGGGCCGCGGCGGGGACCTGCCGACGGCTGGTGTCGGACCTGTTGCCCGGGGTCGCCGACGACACGCACCCGCGTGATCTCTCCGAGGGGCAGCGGCTCGTTCTGGCGCTCGCCGTCGTGCTCACCGCCCGGCCGCCGCTGCTCCTGCTCGACGAGCCGACCCGGGGCCTGGACTACGCGGCGAAGGCCCGGCTGGTGGACGTGGTGCGCGGGCTCGCCGCCGACGGGCACGCGGTGGTGCTGGCCACGCACGACGTGGAGCTGGCCGCGGAGCTCGCGCACCGGGTGGTGCTGCTCGCGGAGGGCGAGGTCATCGCGGACGGGCCGACCGACGACATCGTCGTCTCCTCGCCGTCCTTCGCGCCGCAGGTGACGAAGATCCTCGCCCCGCAGCGGTGGCTCACCGTGTCCCAGGTCCGCGAGGCCCTGGCATGACCGGCCCGGTGCGGCTCGGCCCCCGCTCCCTCGCCGCGCTCCTCCTGGTCAGCGCGGTCGGGGTGGTGGCCGTCGGCTGGCCGTTCCTCGCCCCGCCGTCCTCGCGGATCGCCTCGCACGCCGAGGACGCGCCGTGGCTCTTCGCGGGCCTGCTGGTGCTGCTGGTCGCCGTGCTCGCGGCGACGATCTCGGAGTCGGGGCTGGGTCCGAAGGCGGTGGCCATGCTGGGCGTGCTGGCCGCGACCGGGGCCGCGCTGCGGCCGGTCGGTGCCGGGACCGCCGGGATCGAGCCGATGTTCTTCCTGATGGTGCTGAGCGGGCGGGTGCTCGGGCCGGGCTTCGGGTTCACCCTGGGCTCGCTCACCATGTTCGCGTCGGCGCTGCTCACCGGCGGGGTCGGGCCGTGGCTGCCGTTCCAGATGCTGGCGATGGGCTGGTTCACGATGGGGGCCGGGCTGCTGCCGGGCGCCGGGCGGCTGCGCGGCCGGGGTGAGCTGGCCCTGCTGGCGGGGTACGGCTTCCTGGCCGCGTTCGGCTACGGCCTGGTCGTCGACCTGGCCGGGTGGCCGCTGCTGGCCGGCAACGCCTCGAACCTCGCCTTCGACCCGCACGCCGGGCCCGCCGCCAACCTGGCCCGCTTCCTCGCCTACAGCCTGGCCACCGCCATGGGCTGGAACCTGGGCCGGGCCCTGTGCACGGTCGTCCTCACCCTCCTCCTCGGTCCGGCGCTGCTGCGGGCGCTGCGCCGGGCCACCCGGCGGGCCGCCTTCGAGACCGCGGTCACATTCGACGCTCCCGGGACGTGAGCCGTCGTACGCGCCCGGTGACGCGACCGGTGAAGCACCCCACATGACGCACGTCACCTACGATCCGGAACAGTAGTCAGACTTTTCCGTTATGCCCGTTTTGCCACCTCGGCTGACCTGCGGTTTGAGAGCCACGCCACACAACGGACCAAACCCTCCTATGCGACCACCACTAGTAAAAGGGGTGATTGCGGACGGCTTTCCGGCCTGCTTGTCTGGACGACGTCGCCAGGCACCACGAGCCCCCAGCGGGCCGCGGCGCCGACGCACACGGACAGCCCCCAGGGGGTGGTTCCGGAGCACACGGCGACTCCCTGTCCCCGACGAACGAGGTTCTCCGTGTCCGTGTCCTTCATCCGCCGCATCGCTTCCCCGAAGAAGGCCCTCACCACCGCCGCCGTGGCCGCTGCCGCCGCCGGCATGGCCCTGACCGCGGCGCCCGCCCAGGCCGCCACCACGTCGGCCTCCTCCGCCCAGGCGATCGCGCACAAGATGATTCCGGACGCCGCGCAGTTCAACGCCTTCAGCAAGATCGTCTCGCACGAGAGCGGCTGGAACCCCTCCGCCACCAACTCCTCCTCCGGCGCCTACGGCCTGGTCCAGGCCCTGCCCGGCGCGAAGATGGCGTCTGCCGGCTCCGACTGGAAGACCAACCCCGCCACCCAGATCAAGTGGGGTCTGGACTACATGAACTCCCGCTACGGCAGCCCGACCGCCGCCTGGAGCTTCTGGCAGGCCAACGGCTGGTACTGAGCCCAGCCGACCCGCGCGCACCCGCGGTCGATCGCGGCCGAGCCGCGCACCCGCCGCTGATCCCCGGCGCCGCGCGCCCCTGAACCCCGGCACCCTCGCCCCCCCTCCTGGGGCGAGGGTGCCGACGTATGTCCGGACACCGCCGAAGGGGGCGGTGACCGGTGTCTCGGGGGAGGCAGGAACGGGGCGTAGGGAGGGGGTGCTCCTGCCTCCCTCGGGACGGGCCGGCGGCGCCGGGAGCCGTCGGCCCGGGTCCGGAGGGGGGTGGTGAAGGGGGCGACGAAGGCGGTCTAGGCCGTGGTGACCCGGAGGTGTTTCACGCCGTTGATCCACGCCGAGCGGAGCCGGTCCGGCTCGCCGGTCAGGCGCAGGTCCGGCATGGCGTCGGCGATCGCGTTGAAGATCAGGTCGATCTCCAGGACGGCCAGGGACTTGCCGAGGCAGTAGTGCGGGCCACCGCCGCCGAAGCCGAGGTGGGGGTTGGGGTCGCGGGTGATGTCGAAGTCGTCGGGGTCGGTGAAGACCTCGGGGTCGTGGTTGGCGGAGGCGTAGAAGACGCCGACCCGGTCGCCCTTGCGGATCAGCTTGCCGCCCAGTTCGGTGTCCTGGGTGGCGGTCCGCTGGAAGGAGTTGACCGGGGTCGCCCAGCGGACGATCTCCTCGGCCGTGGTCGCCGGGCGCTCGCGCTTGTAGAGGTCCCAGGCCTCGGGGTGGGTCAGGAACGCGTGCATGCCGTGGGTGATGGCGTTGCGGGTGGTCTCGTTGCCGGCCACCGCGAGCATCAGCACGAAGAAGCCGAACTCGTCGGAGTTGAGGTTGCCCTCGTCCTCGGCGGCGACCAGCGTGGAGACGATGTCCTTGGCCGGGCACTGCTTGCGGTCGGCCGCCATGTTCATCGCGTAGGCGATCAGCTCGGTGGCGGACTCGGCGCCCACCGCCTCGGTGATCGCGTACTCCGGGTCGTCGTACGAGATCATCTTGTTGGACCAGTCGAAGATCTTGGCCCGGTCGTCCTGCGGGATGCCGATCAGTTCCGCGATCGCCTGGAGGGGGAGCTCGCAGGCGACCTCGGTGACGAAGTCGAAGGGTCCCGAGTGGGCGCGGGCCGCCTCGACGATCGCCCCGGCGCGGGAGCGCAGCCGCTCCTCCAGGGCGCGGATCGAGCGCGGGGTGAAGCCGCGCTGGATGATCTGGCGGACCCGGGTGTGCTCGGGCGGGTCCATGTTCAGCAGGATCAGCCGCTGGGCGTCGATGGCGTCGCGCTGCATGTGCTCGCCGAAGCGGATGATCGCCGTGTTGAGCCAGGAGGAGAAGAGCTCGGGGTGCGTGGAGACGTACTTGACGTCCGCGTGCCGGGTGACGGCCCAGTAGCCGTCGTCCGCGAACCCGGCGAGGCCGTGCGGCTGTTCGAACCAGCGGACCGGTTCGGCCTGGCGCAGTGCGGCGAACTCCGGGAGCGGCACCCGGTGATGGAGCAGATCGGGGTCGGTGAGGTCGAACCCGTCGGGCAGCGCGGGACAGGGCATGGCGACTCACTCCCACCGTGTACGGATCTGGACGTGTCGGCGTTCCGACGGCCGTTCCGACAGCCGTTCTGACGGACCATCAGAAATGCCGGTTGCCGTGAAGGTAATAACGGGTTCTACAACTCGCAAGGGGCACGGTCACCCCAATTGCATGCACCCCTCTTGCGGTTGTGGACGGCCTGTCAGCAGACTGCACCCAGAACTAGTACGCGTTCTAGTTCTGCGTGGCGGGCCGGGCCGGGACGCCCCTGCGCCGCGCGGGTGACCGAGGAGAGGACCGAGCCCCCATGGCCGCGGAACCCGTGATCGTCGAAGCCGTACGCACCCCCATCGGCAGGCGCGGCGGCGCGCTCGCCAACCTGCATCCCGCCTACCTCCTGGGCGAGACCTACCGTGAACTCCTCGGCCGCACCGGCATCCCCGCCGACGCGGTCGAGCAGATCGTCGGCGGCACGGTGACCCACGCCGGCGAGCAGTCCATGAACCCCGCGCGTACGGCCTGGCTGACCATGGGGCTGCCCTACGAGACCGCGGCCACCACCGTCGACTGCCAGTGCGGCTCCTCGCAGCAGGCCTCGCACATGACCGCCAACATGATCGCCGCCGGGGTCATCGACGTCGGGATCAGCTGCGGGGTCGAGGCGATGTCCCGCGTACCGCTGGGCTCCGGCTCCAAGCACGGGCCGGGCAAGCCGTTCCCCGACGAGTGGAACGTCGACCTGCCCAACCAGTTCGAGGCCGCCGAACGCATCGCCCGCAACCGGGGCCTGACCAGGGAGGACGTCGACGCGCTCGGGCTGCTCTCGCAGGAGCGGGCGGGGCACGCCTGGGCCGAGGAACGCTTCAAGCGCGAGACCTTCGCCGTCCAGGTGCCGACGACGGAGGAGGAGCAGCACGCCGGGCAGGGCATGTGGCGCCTCGTCGACCGGGACGAGGGGCTGCGGGACACGTCGGCGGAGGCGCTGGCGGGCCTCAAGCCGGTCATGCCCACCGCCGTCCACACGGCGGGCAACTCCTCCCAGATCTCGGACGGCGCCGCCGCCATCATGTGGGCGTCGAAGCGGATGGCACGCGCCCTGAAACTCCGCCCCCGGGCCCGGATCGTCGCCCAGGCCCTGGTCGGCGCCGACCCGCACTTCCACCTCGACGGCCCGATCGACGCGACCCGCGCGGTGCTCGGCAAGGCCGGCATGACCCTCAAGGACATCGACCTGGTCGAGATCAACGAGGCGTTCGCGTCGGTGGTGCTGAGCTGGGCCCAGGTCTTCGAGCAGAACCTCGACAAGGTCAACGTCAACGGCGGCGCGATCGCCCTCGGCCACCCGGTGGGCGCCACCGGCGCCCGCCTCATCACCACCGCCCTGCACGAACTGGAGCGCACGGACAAGGAGTTCGCCCTGGTCACGATGTGCGCGGGCGGCGGGCTTGCGACTGGGACGATCATCCAGCGGCTCTGAGAAGCGCCTCTGGAGGGGCGCGGGGCCGTATTGAATGTGCGGCTACCGCCGCGTGGGCGCGACCAGCCACGACGGCGCCGCGGCCGAACGACGACACACCGCGGCCCCGTCGACAGGCGTCACCCGGAAGCCGACGCCATCACCGACTCCCGGTCCTCCTTGTCGGCCCCCGAGCCCCCGCGGGGCGCTGCCGCCCGCGGCCCCTGCAACAGGTACCCCACCCCGAAGCCCGCGCCGACCACCGCCGCACCGCCCACCGCGTCCAGGACCCAGTGGTTGCCGGTGCCGATGATGGCGGAGACCGTGAAGAGGGGGTGGATCAGGCCGAGGGCCTTGAGCCACCACCTCGGGGCGACGACGGCGATGACGATCCCGCACCACAGCGCCCAGCCGAAGTGCAGCGAGGGCATCGCCGCGTACTGGTTGGTCAGCTGGGTGAGGGTGCCGTAGTCCGGCTTGGCGAAGTCCTGCGGCCCGTGCACGGTGTCGATGATGCCGAGGCCCGGCATCAGGCGGGGCGGGGCCAGCGGGTAGAGCCAGAAGCCGATCAGGGCGAACCCGGTGGCGAAGCCGAGGGCGGTGCGGGCCCAGCGGTAGTCGACCGGGCGCCGGACGTAGAGGACGGCGAGGACGGTCAGCGGGACCACGAAGTGGAAGGACTCGTAGTAGAAGTCGAGGAAGCTGCGCAGCCAGCCGATGCCGTACACGGTGTGGTTGGCCCAGTGCTCGATGTCGAGGTGCAGGAACCGCTCGATGTCGTAGATCTGGCGCCCGTGGTGCTCGGCGCGGGCCCGCCCCGAGGTGCCGTTGCCGTCCCCGGCGGCGGCGAGCCGTATCTGCTGGTAGGCGAAGTAGACCAGCCGCATCGCGACCAGTTCGAGGAAGAGGTTGGGGCGGGTCAGCACCCGGCGCAGCGAGGGCGCCAGCGGGACCTGCCGGAAGCGGGCCGGGACCGGCTCGGCGTAGTCCGTCGGGACCGGGCGGGCGAACTCCGGGGCGGTCCGGGAGAGGAAGGGCACGAGCGTGGCCGCGGCCAGGGCGGCGAGCAGGATCGTGTTGTCGCGCACGGGTACGAAGAGCGACTGGTTCGGCAGCATCGCCTTGGCGGGCAGCGTCATCACGAGGACGACGACGACCGGCCACACGGTCCGGTCGGCGGCGCGCCGCCCGGCCCGGCCGACCACCGCGAGCAGTACCCACAGCAGCTGGTGCTGCCAGGCCGTCGGCGACACCGCGATCACCGCGCAGCCGGTGATCGCGACCGCGAGCAGTAGCTGCCCGTCCCGGGCGTAGCGCACCGCGCGGCGCAGCGCTACGACGGCCACCGCGGCGCCGAGCGCCAGGAACAGGACGATCTCCAGCGGGCCGCTCAGCCCGAGCCGCAGCAGAGCACCGTGCAGCGACTGGTTGGCGAGCGCGTCCGCCTCGCCGCCGAGACCGGTGCCGGCGATGTGGTGGATCCAGTAGGTGTACGAGTCGTGCGGCAGCGCCGCCCAGGCCAGCACCGTGCAGACGGCGAAGGTCGCGCCGGAGGCGACGGCGGCCCGGCGGCGGCCGGTGAACCACAGCAGCGGGACGAAGAGCAGCAGGGCCGGCTGGAGGGCGGCGGCGAGGCCGACGCACACCCCGCTGTCGCGCTGCCCGCGGGCGGCGAAGCAGCCGAGCAGGACGAGCAGGACCGGGATGATGCTGGTCTGGCCGAGCCAGAGGGTGTTGCGGACCGGCAGCGAGAGCAGCAGCAGGCTGATCGCGACCGGCGCGGCCAGCAGCGAGGTGCGGCGGCTCACCGGCTGGGGCAGCGCACGGGCGGCGACCAGGCCGAGGGCGACCACCAGCAGCAGCGTGCCGAAGGTCCAGCCCCAGCCGAGGGCCTGCTCGGCGGCTCTGGTGAGCGGCTTGAGCACCAGCCCGCCGAAGGGGGTGCCGGTGAACTGCGTCGAGTCGTACAGGGAGCCCTTGACGTGCAGCACGCCGTCGGGGCCGACCCAGGTCTCCAGGTCCGTCAGCCGTTCCCCGCTCGGGGTGGAGAGGACGACGGCCAGCTGCCGTACGACGAGGACCGCGGCCACCGCCCACAGGCCGAGCCGGGCCATTCTGAACCGCACCCCCGCCGCCGCCCCGCCGAAAGCCTCCCCTGCCCGCCCGCTGTGTTCCACGTTCGCCACGCCTCGCCGGCCTCCCGCCCCGTTACGCACACCCGCTGGTCCGCTCGATCGCTCCGAGAACCCTACGAGGCTCCCATCACCTCTGGACAGAGACGCAGGCAACCCCCACTTCACCTGACGTCCGTCCACGTTTTGTCCGGAAGACGACCGTGTCCGAGGGGTGCGGTAGACATCACTGGGCGCGACAAGGATCACAGTGCGCAACGCGCATATCCCTGCGGGAGCGGGCAGACGTCCCTGCGTACAGCGCATTTAGCTGCACTGTGCATGTAAGCGCGTACGCGACGTAACAGCCCCAAGTGCTCCTATCGTCGCTTTTCGTCCCGTCCGCTGCCGTACGGGCCGCGCCCCTGTCCCCGACGAAAGGTAGGCGAGCCCCGTTTTGGCCACCGCCGCAGCAGTCACCCCGTCCGTCCAGCGCCCCGGCCCCCGTACGGCAGCCGCACCCGCCCCGACCGTCACCGACCCCGCGCTGGTGAAGCGTGCCGTGAAGGCGGCGGCGCTCGGCAACGCCATGGAGTGGTTCGACTTCGGCGTCTACAGCTACATCGCGGTGACGCTGGGCAAGGTCTTCTTCCCGTCCGGCAACCCGACCGCCCAGCTGCTGTCCACGTTCGGCGCCTTCGCCGCGGCCTTCCTGGTCCGCCCGCTCGGCGGCATGGTCTTCGGCCCGCTCGGCGACCGCGTGGGCCGCCAGAAGGTCCTCGCCCTCACCGTGATCATGATGGCGGCGGGCACCTTCGCGATCGGCCTGATCCCCTCCTACGCGAGCATCGGCGTCGGCGCCCCGCTCCTGCTCCTCGCCGCCCGCCTGGTCCAGGGCTTCTCCACCGGCGGCGAGTACGCGGGCGCGTCCACCTTCATCGCCGAGTACGCGCCGGACAAGAAGCGGGGCTTCTTCGGCAGCTGGCTGGAGTTCGGCACGCTGGCGGGGTACATCGGCGGCGCGGGCCTGGTCACCCTGATGACGGCACTGCTCTCCTCCGACGACCTCACCTCCTGGGGCTGGCGCGTCCCGTTCCTGATCGCGGGCCCGATGGGCATCATCGGCCTCTACCTGCGGATGCGCCTGGAGGAGACCCCGGCGTTCGCGGCGGAGGTCGAGAAGGCGGAGTCGGCCCGGCCGAAGGTCCCCCTCCGCGAGATGATCACCAGCCAGTGGCCGGCCCTGCTCCTGTGCATGGCCCTGGTGCTGGTCTTCAACGTCACCGACTACATGCTGCTGTCGTACATGCCCAGCTACCTCACCAGTGAGCTGAAGTACGACGAGACGCACGGCCTGCTGGTCGTCCTCGGCGTGATGACGCTGATGATGATCGTCCAGCCGTTCGCCGGGGCCCTCACCGACCGCGTCGGGCGCCGCCCGGTGATCGCGGCGGGCTGTGCGGGCTTCCTGTTCCTCTCCGTCCCGGCGCTCCTCCTGATCCGCCAGGGCAGCCTGCTCGCGGTCGCCCTCGGCATGGGCGCCCTGGGCCTCCTGCTGGTCTGCTTCACGGCAGCGATGCCGGCAGCCCTCCCGGCTCTCTTCCCCACCCGCGTCCGCTACGGCTCCCTCTCCATCGGCTTCAACATCTCGGTCTCCCTGTTCGGCGGCACGACCCCCCTCGTCGTCACCGCCCTCATCGGGGCCACCGGCAACATGATGATGCCCGCCTACTACATGATGGCCGCCGCAGTCGTGGGCGGCTTCGCCGCCTGGCGCATGACAGAAACAGCAGGCAAGCCCCTCCCGGGCTCGGCCCCTTCCATAGAAGCTCCCTGATAGGAGCGCCCGTCAGGGGCGCCCCCTCAGGGGCGCGGGGAACTGCGCGACCACCCCCCACCGGCCCGCACCCGAAGGAACTTCCCCGGCCTCTCCCCCCAGGGGCGCGGGGAACTGCGCAAATCCCCCACTCACCTGCACGTTCGAACGATCGGCCCCGTCGCCCCGTACCGTCGGTAGACAGACGGTGGCTGTCCGGAACGGCCCAGGACCCACGCCCTCCGCTATACCGTCTGTAGTCCTGATCGACGGCAGCGCGGAGGGCATCGGTTCATGATCGGCCAGCGGCTACCCCGCCGACGCACGCGACTCCTCGCGGTCCTCCTCATCCTCACCGGCATCCAGCTCGGCTGGCTCGCCGCCCCCGCCTTCGCCTGCGCCTGCGGCGCCCTCGTCCCCGACGCCGCCCAGCAGGTCACCGTCGGCCGCGAGGAGTCCGTACTGCGCTGGGACGGCACCCGCGAACAGATCGTGATGCGCCTGACGGTCGACGGCGACGCCGACCGCGTCGCCTGGATCATGCCCGTCCCGCACCGCGCCACCGTCGCCCTCGCCGACCCGGCCCTCTTCGACCAGCTGCACAAGCTCACCGCCCCGGCGCACCGCACCCGCCACCACTTCTGGCCCGAGGACGGCGACTGGCCCCTCACCACCGGCAACGCCACCTCCCCCGCCCCGCCCGGCGCTGCCACCGGCGCCCCCCGCGTCGGCGTGGTCGGCCGCCAGCGGCTCGGCCCGTTCGACGTGGCCCAGCTGACCGCCACCGACTCCGGCGCCCTGGACGGCTGGCTGCGCAGCAACGGCTTCCCCTTCCCGCCCCGCCTGAACACCGCGCTCCAGCCCTACGTCGCGGACCACTGGGAGTACGTCGCGGTCAGACTCGCCCCCGAGACCGCGGGCACCGCGCTGCACGGCGCCCTCGACCCGCTCCACCTCGCCTTCGCCAGCGACCGCCCGGTCTACCCGATGCGGCTTTCCGGGCTCGCGGCCACCCCGCAGTCGCTCGGCCTGTACGTGCTGGCCGCGCACCGCATGGAGCCGCGCTCCGCGATCGGCGGCGAACGCCCGCGGGTCGTCTACGCCGGCCGGCTCAGCCGCCCGGCGGGCGAACTGGGCGAGCTGGCCGCCGGCACCCCGTACCTGACGGCGATCGGCCAGGAGTTCCCGTACCCGTCCCGGATCTCCGCCGACCACGTGCTGCGGCGGGCGGCCTCGGACACCCCGTTCCAGCAGGTCGTCTACGAGGACCGGCTGCGCAAGGTGGCCGGGATCCCGGCGTGGCTGCTGACGATCGGCGCCGCACTGCTCCTGGTCGTCACCACCGCCTCGCTGACAGCCGTACGACGCTCCCGCCGCCCGGCCCCGCCACCCCCTCCGACCCAGCCCCCCACACCGCCGACACCTCCGCTGCAGCCCCCGCCCGGACCGCCGACACCCCCTGCGCCGATCGGCTGAGTCAGCCGGCGGGCAGCTGCTTCGGCAGCACAACGACAGGTTCACTCGGTCGGGTGCAGCACAACGAACACATGACGGGTAATCGTCTGCGTGTGCAAGTCTGATGCTCGTGAAGCTGGTGGTGCAGGTCAGGTTGGTACCTACGTCGGTGCAAGCGGCGGCGCTGCAGGCGACTTTGCTGGCCTGCAACGAGGCGGCCAACTGGGTCAGCAGTGTGGCGTTCGAGAAAGATGTGAAGTCCAATTTTTCGCTGCGCGGGCACACCTACCGTCAGATCAAGGCACGGTGGGGGCTGGGGGCCCAGGCCGCCCAACACGTCATCAAGAAGACCTGCGACGCGTATGCCGCGCTGAAAGCGAACTTGAGGGCCGGAAACCTGGGCAGGCCTGGGTCCAGGCGCCACCGCCAAGCGGTGGAGAAGCCGGTAGCCTTCCGTCCGCAGGGTGCACAGCCCTATGACGACCGGATGCTGTCCTGGCAGATCGAGCGGCGCCGGATTTCGATCTGGACGACCGCCGGGCGGATACAGGACGTGGTGTTCACCGCCTCACCGGAGCAGACGGCCACGCTGGCCCTGTACCGCAAGGGCGAGTCCGACCTGCTGTCGCGAGACGGCATGTGGTTCCTGAACGCTACCTGCGAGGTCCCCGAAGCACCGCTGAACACGGATCCGGTGGATTTCCTCGGCATCGACCTGGGCATCGTCAACATCGCCACCACATCCGACGGCGAGATCATGGCCGGACGCCGCCTCAACCGCATCCGCAGCCGGGAGCGCGGGCTGCGCGGGAAGCTACAGAAGAAGAACACCCCGTCCGCCAAGCGCCGTCTGAAGAAGCGACGGCGCAAGGAGGCGCGGTGGGCGAAAGACATCAACCACAAGATCGCGAAGCATGTGGTGGCTGAGGCGGAACGCACCGATCGCGGGATTGCCCTGGAAGACCTTACGGGCATCCACGAACGGGTACGGCTTGCAAAGCCCCAACGGGCCACCCACTCCAGCTGGGCCTTCGCCCAGCTGGGGCAGTTCATCGCGTACAAAGCTCGCAAGGCCGGGGTGCCGGTGGTGCACGTCGATCCGGCGTACACCTCCCGCACCTGCGCCGCGTGCGGGCACATCGACAAGGCGAACCGGGTTTCGCAAGCCTGGTTCGCGTGCCGGTCCTGCGGGTTCGTTGATCACGCAGACCGGAACGGCTCCCGCATCATCCGCGTGCGAGCGTGGGAGTTGTGGCGACGCGGGGCGCAGTCAACCGCCCCAGACCCACCTACCGAAGCCGGGCGTGGGACAGGACGCAAATGCAGCACCACAGCCAGTGGCGCCCGTTGTGCAAGGTCCGGGCCTTCGGTCCAGGACCGTTGACTAGTGCTATCCAGGTAGCTGCCAGTGGGCAGCTACCCGAATATGCGAAAGGCAGCGTACGCATGAGCGGCTCTCAGCTCTGGGACGACGTCGACTTCTACTTCACCAGCCACCTGTCACCGGACGACGAGTCGCTCCAGGCGACCCTGCGGGAGAGTGAGGCGAACGAGCTCCCGCACGTCAACGTCACCGCCAACCAGGGCAAACTGCTCCAGCTCCTCGCCCAGATCCAGGACGCCCGGAACATCCTGGAGATCGGCACCCTCGGCGGCTACAGCACCATCTGGCTGGCCCGCGCCCTGCCCGCCGACGGCAGGCTGATCTCGCTGGAGTACAGCGCCCGGCACGCCGAGGTCGCGGTCCGCAACATCGCCCGCGCGGGCCTGGAGAAGGTCGTCGAGGTGCGGGTCGGGCCCGCCCTGGAGTCGCTGCCCAAGCTCGCCGACGAGAACCCGGCCCCCTTCGACCTGGTCTTCATCGATGCCGACAAGGCCAACAACCCGCACTACGTGGAGTGGGCGCTGCGGCTCACCCGCACCGGCAGCCTGATCATCGTCGACAACGTGGTGCGGGGCGGCCGGGTGGTCGACGCCGAGAGCGCCGAGCCGGACGTGGTCGGCACCCGCGCCGCGATCGAGCTGATCGCGGCGCACCCGAGGCTGACCGGCACGGCGATCCAGACGGTCGGCAGCAAGGGCTACGACGGCTTCGCGCTGGCGCGCGTCCTCGACTGACCCTGCTGTTGCTCAACCCTCCAGGTAGAAGCCCACGTTGACGCTGCGCGGGGCGGTGCGGTCCCGGATGACGATCTCGCCGGAGCCGCCCCGGGGCAGTGCGACCGTGCCGCCGTAGGCGATGGCCTGGGCGTACTCGCCGACGGTCAGCAGCACCTCGGAGGACGGTTCGGCCTGGGAGCCGCGCAGCCAGCTGACGTGCCAGCCGCCCTCGGGCCCGCACAGGAACTCCAGGTGTACCCGGGAGACGAACAGCCAGTCGTCGGGCGTCGCGAGCCGGCAGGCGGCGGCGTCGCGGCCCACCCGCAGCGCGGCACCCGGCTCGCTGGGCGCGTCGGCCATGAGCATGCCGGCCGTCTCGCCCGCTTCTCCGGACACGGCGGCCATGGTGAGTTCGAGCACGTGCGTTCCCCCTGCGCGTTCCTGAATCCTTCGTGATCCGTCGTGGATCTCCGGCGCATGATAAAACGCCCGGCCGCGCCACGTCCGGCACAATGAAGTCATGACCGAGCGAAAGCCACCCGGGGTGCCGTTCGAGTCCTGGGTCGACAGGCAGATCCAAGACGCCCAGCGGCGCGGCGAGTTCGACGGACTGCCGGGCGCGGGCGAGCCGTTGCCGGCCGCCCTGGAGGCGCCGTACGACGAACTGTGGTGGATCAAGCGGAAGATGGCCCGCGAGGGCCTGTCGGTCCTGCCACCGACACTCGCCCTCCGCAAGGAGGCCGAGGACGCCCTGACGGCGGCCTACGCGGCCCCCTCGGAACGGATCGTCCGCAAGATCATCACCGACGTCAACGTCAAGATCCGCGACATGATGTTCAAACCCCCGCCCGGCCCCCCGCTGGGCAGGAAGCCGTACGACGTCGAGGAGGTCGTACGGCAATGGCGCAAGCGCCGGGAGCCGACGGACACGACGGCACCGGAGCCGGAGCCGGAGTCCCCGGCGTAGCAACCACGAGGTCGCGGGTGCCCTGCTTGCCCTGGTTCCCGGGAACTTCTCAACCGACCGTCCCTGCCGTCGGGTTCTGCGGCTGTTCGCGTTCCGTGCCGCACAGTTCGTCGGTCAGTTCCTTCACGAGGCGGTCGAGGTCGGTGGGCCGGTCCGGGGTCCACCAGTCGCCGAGGAGGTCGGCGAGGGAGTCCTCGCGGGCCCTGGCGAGGCGGTCGGCGACCTCGCGGCCCTGTTCGGTGAGGGTCAGGTCGAGGCCCAGGCGGTCGGCGAGGTGCTGCTCCTCCAGCTGGCGGGCGCCGGCCAGGACGACGTTCATCGGGACGGGGCCGCGCTCGGCGAGCCGTCCCGGCTCCACCGAGCCGTACTTGCGGATCCGCAGCAGCAGCCAGCCGGAGGCGGGGAGCAGGCCGTCGTACCCGGCCCGCGTGTTGATCTTCCGGTAGACCTGCCGGCGCCCCTCCCGGGTGCCGAGCAGGGAGAGCGCCCGGGAGCACTCGTCGTACGACGACCGCTGGACCGGGTTGGGCGGGATGGTCTCGGAGGCGTCCGGCGCGGTGACCGAGCCGCGCAGCCGGTCCTCCTTGAGGAACCAGGCGAGGACGAAGCCGAGGAGCGCCACCGGGGCGGCGTACAGGAAGACGTCGGTGATCGAGGACGCGTACGCGTGCAGGGCCGCCGGGCGCAGCGCGGGCGGCAGGGCGGCGATCCCGCGCGGGTCGGCCTTGAGGGCGGACGGGGAGACGCCGGGCGGGAGGTGGACGCCCCGGAAGGCGTCGGCGAGCTTGTCGGCGAGCCGGCCCGCGAAGACGGAACCGAAAATCGCCACGCCGAAGGAGGCCCCGATGGAGCGGAAGAACGTCGCGCCGGAGGTGGCGACGCCGAGGTCCTCGTACGAGACGGAGTTCTGGACTATGAGCACCAGCACCTGCATGACCAGCCCGAGGCCCAGGCCGAAGACGAAGAAGTAGGCGCTCATCTCGGCGGTCGGGCTGTGCTCGTCGAGCCGGTGCAGGAGCAGCAGCCCGATGGTGGTCACGCCGGTGCCGGCGACCGGGAACACCTTCCAGCGCCCGGTGCGGCTGACGATCTGCCCGGAGAGCGTGGACGACAGCAGCAGGCCGATCACCATCGGCAGCATGTGCACGCCCGACAGGGTCGGCGAGATGCCCTGCACGACCTGGAGGAACGTCGGCAGATAGGTCATCGCGCCGAACATCGCGAACCCGACGATGAAGCTGATCACGGCCGCGAGGGTGAAGGTGCGGACACCGAAGAGCTGCAGCGGGAGCACGGGTTCGGCGGCCCGCCGCTCGACGGCGACGAAGACGACGGCGAGGACCGCCCCGACGACCACGAGCCCGATGATCCGCGCCGACCCCCACGCCCACGTCGTCCCGCCCAGCGAGGCCACCAGCACCAGGCAGGTGGCGACGGCGGCGATCAGGAAGGTGCCGAGGTAGTCGATGACGTGGTGGGCGGTCCGGCGCGGGATGTGCAGCGCGGCGGCGATCACCGCGAGCGCGACGACGCCGACGGGCAGGTTGACGTAGAACACCCAGCGCCAGCTCAGCTGCTCGGTGAGCACCCCGCCGAGCAGCGGCCCGAGCACACTGGTCGCACCGAAGACGGCACCGAACAGCCCCTGGTAGCGCCCCCGTTCGCGTGGCGGCACGAGGTCGCCCACGATCGCCATCGACAGCACCATCAGCCCGCCGCCGCCCAGCCCCTGGAGGGCACGGAAGCCGATCAGCTCCCCCATGTTCCGGGCCATCCCGCACAGCGCGGACCCGACGAGGAAGATCACGATCGCGAGCTGGAAGAGCCGCTTGCGCCCGTACTGGTCGCCGAGCTTGCCCCACAGCGGGGTGGCGGCGGTGGAGGCCAGCAGGTAGGCGGTGACCACCCACGACAGGTGCTCGAGCCCCCCGAGGTCGCTGACGATCGTCGGCAGCGCCGTCGACACGATCGTCTGGTCCAGCGCGGCCAGCAGCAGCCCGAGCAGCAGCGCGCCGATCGGGACCAGCACGTTGCCGGGTACCCGCTCCGCGTCCTTCGCCGGGGTGCGCGTCGTTTCCAGGGCCATGGAGACCTCCCGGGGCTTTCGGCCATCTTCCATCGTGGACGGTGTCACCCGGTATGGCCCGTCGAGTCCTTTTGGGTGCCCATGAGACAAGGGGTTCGGGCGAACGTACGTGTGGGTGCTCTGCATAAGCTGTGGAGCTCGTGAGGGGGAGGATCGTGAGGGGAGGGACGGACTCCGTGACGGACGCGACGGGGAGCGGGGGGCACCAGTGCCCGGAGTGCGGGACGCCCAAGGGACCGGACGGTTCCCCCTCCTGCGACTGCAACCGGCGCACCGCCGACGCATTGCGCGACGCGCGTACGGCCGAACAGGCGGCGGCGGAGGACTTCGACCCGCTGCGGATACGGCCGTACGTGGCCATCGAGGCGGACGCGGACGCTGACGCGGGCGACCGTGCTGCTGACGGCGACGGTGACGGCGACCGCGCTGCCGACGCCGACGCCGACGCCGGGGAGACTGCCCCGCTGCCGGTGGTGACGGAGCCGTCGGCCGTGCCGGTCGCGGCCGAGGCGACGGTGCCGTTGCGCGCGGTGGCCGCCGACCTGGTCGAGGCGGCTCCCGCGCGGCCCTCGCGCCGACTGCCCCGGTGGGCCCTGCTGGCGGCGGTCGCCGGGGCGGTGGTCGGGATCTTCGCGGTGGCGGGGTTCGCGGGCGGGCTGTTCGCCCACGTGACGCCGGAGCGGGACACCGCGGGACCGGCGGACGTACGGGAGAGCGTCCCGGACGTGACCCCGAGCACGGCGTCGGCCTCGGCCGCGGCGCCGGCCACCTCGCCGGGGACCTCGCCCCCGGCCACGCCGTCCGGCTCCGCGAGCCCGAGCGCGTCGCGTTCCCCGTCCTCCCCCGCGCCGTCCAGCGCGACGCCCTCCCCGACGCCCTCCCGCTCGGCGACACCGACCGGGTCGGCGTCGACGACGGGCGCGGCGGCCTCGGCGCAGCCCACCTCGGCCCCGGTCCTCCGCCCCGGCGACACGGGGGCGGAGGTGACCGAGTTGCAGCAGCGACTGGCCCAGCTGAACCTCTTCACCGGGAAGGCCGACGGCCACTACGACAGCAAGACCGAGAGCGCGGTCCGCACGTACCAGCTGGCGCGGGGGATCCTGTCGGACGAGTCGGGGGTGTACGGGGCGGCTACGCGGGCGGCGCTGGAGTCGGAGACGACGGAGCCGTAGGGGGGCGGGCCGACGGGGGGGTGGTTCCGGTACGGGTGTGGCTGGAGGCCCGTGGGGGCCGGCCGCGCGGTTCCCCGCGCCCCCTACGGGGCGCTGTTCAGCCGTGACCTGTGGAAACGGGCCTCAGGACAGTGCGGTCTTCGCCGAGTTCCACAGCACGCCGCGGTTCACGCGGTCGGGATACAGGCGGACCATCGCCTCGTAGAGCTCGGTGTAGCTGTTCGCCGTCCCCGCAGCGGCGGTGAAGTCCTCGATGTAGCGGCGGGTCCGGCCGATGTCGTCCGGGCTGTCCTCGTCGCCGTCGCGCTTGTGGCCCGAGACCACGGAGGCCGGACGCAGGTCCGCGAGGACGTCGAGCGCGCGCAGCCACTGCCGCGCACCGCCTCCCTTCGCTTCGCCGAGGTACAGATGGACGTCGCCGTAGACCGCGTCACCGGCCACCACCAGGCCGATGGAGGGCACGTGCAGGAGGCTGGTGCCGTCGGTGTCCGTGTGGCCGAGCTCGATCGCGTGCAGCTCCTCGCCCTCCAGTGCGATCCGGCCGTCGGGCAGTGGCTCGGGGACCAGGTGCCGGTCGGAGATCTGGTCCGGGAAGCGCGGCTGCCAGACCCCGTCGAACCAGGCGGAGCCCCACTGCCCCGCCGCGTGGGCCGACACGTCCGCCGCGGCGACCAGCCGGGCCCGCGGGAAGCGGTCGAGCACCGCGGGTGCCCCGAAGAAGTGGTCGCCGTGCGCGTGGGTGACGAAGATCGTGGTCACGTTCTTGCCCTGGGCGACGACCCAGTCGGCCAGGCGGCGCGACTCGTCCACGGTCAGCAGCGGATCCACCAGGACGGCGTCCCGCTCGCCGTAGATCAGCGTCGACGTCGTCGGGGACCACATCCGTCGGTCCTCGCCCGGCGGGAGGTCGTCCGACACCGCCGGCTTGGGCGGAGCGACATGGACGATGTAACCGAGTGCGGCCATGGTGACTCCCGCGGTCACGGACAGTACGCCAGCCGAGCCCAGCCGACGAGCGAGGCCGGACCTCAGCGGCCGGAACTATTCAAACCCACCGATTTCCCGCGCTATAGACAGTAGCCGCGTCTCAGCCGGGCCACCACTTTCCCCGGACGGGCATCGGCAGGTCACGCCCGAGCCGGAACCGGGTTCCTGCGGCAGGCGTTCCCGGGCGGTGCCCGGCCTCAGCCCTCGTTCACGGTCAGCCGGATCGATCCGCCCTCCAGCGGCTCGACCCGCACCTGCGTCAGGTCTCGCACGACCACGTCCGGCCCGTGCATCCCGGCCCGCGGGCCGACGCCGACGACCCGCATGCCGGCCGCGCGGCCCGCCGCGATCCCCGCGCCGGAGTCCTCGAAGACCACGCAGTCGGCCGGGGCGACGCCCAGCTCCGCGGCGCCCTTCAGGAAGCCCTCGGGGTCCGGCTTGCTGGCGCCCACCGACTCCGCGGTCACCCGCACCGCCGGCAGCGGCAGCCGGGCGGCGGCCATCCGTACCGTGGACAGCGCCACGTCCGCCGAGGTCACCAGGGCGTGCGGCAGCCCCTGGAGGGAGGCGAGGAAGGCCGCGGCGCCGGGGACCTCCACCACGCCCTCCACGTCGGCCGTCTCCTCCGCCAGCATGCGCGCGTTGTCCGCGAGGTTCTGCTTCATCGGCCGGTCCGGCAGCAGCACCGCCATGGACGCGTGCCCCTGGCGGCCGTGCACCACCTTCATGACCTCGTCGCCGTCCAGCCCGTGCCGCTCGGACCAGCGCCGCCAGATGCGCTCGACGACGGCGTCGGAGTTGACGAGGGTGCCGTCCATGTCGAGCAGGAGGGCGCGGGCGGTGAGGACGGTGGCCGTCATCGGGCAGCTCCTATTACACAGGCCGAACGCAGGCCGCGAGCAGGCCGCAAGCAAGTCGTACGCAGGCCGAACGCAGGCCGGGAAAAACAAGGCGGCCCCGCCCGCCGGTCAGGGAAAACGGGCGGGAGCCACTTTGTTTCTCCACGGTACAAAACAGAGGGCCGTTCCCGCCACCGCCTTCGCCGACCGTTCACCCACTCTTCAACCCGGTAGGGGCCGCGGCGAGCCCCCGCTCAGCCCGCGATCGCCTCCCACAGGCTCCACACGCCCAGCGCCAGCATCAGCACGGCGGCGATCTGCGTGATCAGCCGCAGCGGCACCTTCTTCATGAGCGCCTTGCCGCCGACGATGCCGAGTCCGGCCACCGCCCACAGGCCGAGCACGGCGCCGAGGCCGACGGAGAGCGGGTCGTCGTAACGCGCCGCGAGGTTCGCCGTCATGATCTGCGTGAGGTCCCCGAACTCGGCGACCAGGATGAGCATGAACCCGGTGCCGGCGACCTTCCAGAAGGACTGGTCGGCCGGCTTGCGGATCTCCTCGTCCTCCTCGTCCTTCTTCAGCAGCAGCACGGCCGCGCCGCCGAGGAAGAGCACGCCGGTCAGCGCGTGCACGATCTGCTGCGGGAGCAGGGTCAGCACGCTGCCGGCCGCGACGGCGAGCACGACATGCAGGAGGAAGGCCGCGGCGACACCGGCGAAGACGTACGACGCCCGGTAGCGCGTGCCCAGGACGAGACCGGCGAGCGCGGTCTTGTCGGGCAGTTCGGCGAGGAAGATGACGCCGAAGACGAGCGCCGTCACGGTGATGCTGATCAAGGGTCCTCAATCGGTCGGGGCCACCCCACCGAGAGCACCGCACTTCGCAGACGATCACCTCGGCACGGCAGCGCACACGGTCACCCGTGCCGTTGGGCACGGGCGTGCACTGCTTGCCGAAGGTCTCGCTGGCGGCCCCGTGACCGAGATGGTCGAGGTCCGCCTCCGGGCGCCGGCTCAGACGGGCTGAGCAGTATGTCGACGGTCCGGCGAAGAGCTACTCCCCTTCAACGCCGTCAAGACTACGTGACCCCACCATCGATCCCAAGGCCACCAGCCCCACCTGTGAGTCACGTCGCATGTCTTGTCGTGTCATGAGCACGTCACTAGCTTCTTACCCAACGCTCACCCGTCGGCAACACGGAGGCGCGAGCATTCCCTCGCTCGCGCTCCAACACCCCCACCCCACAAGGGAGTTCGCATGCCGAAACTCTACGCGCGTCGACGACTCAGCATACTCGCGGCCTTCACCGGACTCATAGCCTCCGCCGCACTGTTCAACTCCCCCAGCGCCTCCGCCGCCCTCCCCACCCCGGTCAGCGCGTCCACCGCCCGCACCTACCTCGCCTCCCTCACCGTGGCGACCGAGGTCCGCACCGGCTACGAGCGTGACCTGTTCCCGACCTGGGACACCATCAGCGGCACCTGCAACACCCGCGAGTGGATCCTCAAGCGCGACGGTACGAACGTCGTCACCAACTCCGCCTGCACCGCCACCAGCGGCTCCTGGTACTCCCCCTACGACGGCGCCACCTGGACCGCCGCCTCCGACGTCGACATCGACCACCTCGTCCCGCTCGCCGAGGCCTGGGACTCCGGCGCCCGCAACTGGACCACCGCCCAGCGCGAGGCCTTCGCCAACGACGTCACCCGCCCGCAGCTCCTCGCCGTCACGGACAACGTGAACCAGTCCAAGGGCGACCAGGACCCGGCGACCTGGATGCCGTCCCTCACCTCGTACCGCTGCACCTACGTCCGCGCCTGGGTCCAGGTGAAGTACTACTACAACCTCTCCGTGGACTCCGCCGAGAAGAGCGCGCTCACCAGCTACCTCTCCGCCTGCTGAGCACCGGAACCTCCCCGCGGGCCTCCGTCGTTCCGTACCGTACGGGGCGACGACCGAGGCGAGCCGAAGGGGCGCACAGCGCCCCCTAGGCGAGCCGACCGAGGAAAAGGGGCGGGGACTGTGGCCGGACTGCGGCTGGGACCGCTGCTGAGGTACACCGACGGCTCGTCGGCGACCGTCTGGGTCGAGGCGAGCCGTCCGTGTACCGCCGAGGTGCGCTGCTCGGACGGCGCCGGCGGCACCGCGCGCACCTTCCAGGTGGCCGGCCACCACTACGCCCTCGTCCCGGTCACCGGGCTGGCCCCGGGCACCTCACCGTCGTACGACGTCCTCCTGGACGGCACGCACGTGTGGCCGCCGCCCGGCTCCCCCTTCCCGCCGCCGGTGATCCGCGTCCCGGCCGCGGACGACCCCCTGCACGTCGTCTTCGGCTCCTGCCGCTGGGCCGCGCCGCCCGCCGACGGCCACGACCCGGTCGGCCCCGACGCCCTCGACAGCCTCGCCGCGCGCATCGCCGCCGGCGGCGAACGGCCCGACGTGCTCCTGCTGTTGGGCGACCAGGTGTACGCCGACGAAACCTCGGCGGCCACCCGGCGCTGGCTGACCGCCCGCCGCGACCTCACGGAGGCACCCGGCGCCGAGGTCGCGGACTACGAGGAGTACACCCGCCTCTACTACGAGTCCTGGCTCGACCCGGAGGTGCGCTGGCTGCTCTCCACCGTGCCCAGTTGCATGATCTTCGACGACCACGACGTGATCGACGACTGGAACACCTCCGCGGCCTGGCTGGCCGACCTGCGCGCCACCCCCTGGTGGCAGGAGCGGCTGCTGAGCGGGCTGATGTCGTACTGGGTCCACCAGCACCTGGGCAACCTCTCCCCGGCCGAGCTGGCCGCCGACCCGCTGTACGCCGCCGTGTGCGAGGCACCGGACGGCACGGACGAGTTGCGCGCCTTCGCCGCCGGGGCCGACGCGGATCCGGCCGCCGTACGGTGGAGTTACCGGCGTGACTTCGGGCGGGTACGGCTGCTGATGGTGGACACCCGGGCGGCCCGCGTCCTGGACGAGCGGAGCCGCGCCATGCTCGACCCCGGCGAGGCCGAGTGGCTGCGCGAACAGGCCCTGGACGACCGGGAGTCGTACGACCACCTCCTCGTCGGCACCTCGCTGCCCTGGCTGCTGCCGCACCTGATACACGACCTGGAGACCTGGGACGCGGCCCTGTGCCGGGGCGAACGGGGCACCCGCTGGGCCCGGTTCGGGGAACGGCTGCGCCGCGCGGCCGACCTGGAGCACTGGGCGGCCTTCCCCGCCTCCTTCGCCGAACTGGCCGGCCTGTTCGCCCGGACCGGCTCCGGGCCCGAGGCGCCCGCCTCCGTCTGCGTGCTCTCCGGGGACGTCCACCACGCCTACGTCGCCGAGCCCGCGTGGCCCGCCGGGACCGCGCCCGCGTCCCGTGTGCTGCAACTCACCTGTTCCCCCGTCCACAACTCCGTGCCGCCGACGATCCGGGCCGGCTTCCGGTTCGGCTGGAGCGCCCCGGCCCGGCTTCTCGGGCGGCGTCTGGCCCGGCACGGGCGGTGCGCGCCGCCGCCGGTGACGTGGCGGAAGCGGGGCGGGCCGTGGTTCGGCAACCAGCTCATGACGCTGACGCTGCACGGCCGTTCGGCCCGGCTGCGGCTGGAGCGGGCCCGGCGGGACGGAACCCTGGAGACCGTGACGGAGTCCGTCCTGACCACCCCATGAGGGACGACCACGGGACAACCACGGGACAGCTGCGTGACAACTGGGTTGTGTGGGGCGCACGTTGGCTTCTGTTAACCGCAACGGCATGATGAGGCGGACCGTCCGCTTCCGATGCCCCGCAGCGGTCCCGCGGACGGTCTTCCTGCCCTGCGCCCCCACAGCCCGGGAGTCACGTCCTTGTCCTCCTCGCCCCAGGAATCCGTGCCGGTCTCCGTCGCCCTGGTCGGCGCCGGCCCGCGCGGCACCAGCGTCCTGGAACGCCTCTGCGCCTCCGCCCCCGAACTGCTGCCCCCGGGACGGCGCCTCACGGTCCACGTGATCGACCCGGCCCCGCCGGGCCCCGGCCGGGTCTGGCGTACGACGCAGCCGGCGGAGCTGCTGATGAACACCGTGGCGAGCCAGGTCACCCTGTTCACCGACGACAGCGTGGAGTGCGCGGGCCCCGTCCGGCCAGGACCCAGCCTGCACACGTGGGCGGCCGGTGACCTGGGCCCCGACGACTACCCGACCCGCGCCCACTACGGCCGCTACCTGGAGTGGGTCTTCACCAGGACGGCGGCGCGGGCACCGCGGACGGTCCGGGTGCTGACGCATCGCGGCCGGGCCGTACACCTCCGCGACGACCCCGACGGCCGCCAGACGCTCACCCTCGACGACGGCCGCACCCTGCCCGGCCTGGCGGCGGTCGTGCTGGCCCAGGGCCACCTCCCGGCGACCGCGTCCCCCGGCGAACGCCTCCTGTCCGCCCACGCCGCCCGGCACGGCCTCCGGCACATCCCGCCCGCCAACCCGGCCGACGTCGACCTCACCCCGCTCGCGCCCGGCGAACCGGTGCTGCTGCGCGGCCTCGGCCTCAACTTCTTCGACCACCTGGCCCTGCTGACCACCGGCCGCGGCGGCCGTTTCACCCGCACCCCCGACGGCTCCCTGCGCTACACCCCCTCCGGCCGCGAGCCCCGCCTGTACGCGGGCTCCCGGCGCGGCGTCCCGTACCAGGCGCGCGGCGACAACGCGAAGGGCCCGTACGGCCGTCACACCCCGCTGCTGCTCACCCCCGAGGTGATCGCGGCCTTCCGCAAGCAGGCGGACTCCGGCGCGGCGCCCGACTTCCGCACGGAGGTCTGGCCGCTGGTCGCGAAGGAGGTGGAGACGGTCTACTACTCCGCCCTGACCGGCGACCCGGAGCTCACCGAACGCTTCCTCACGGCCGGCGGCCGGCCCGCGGAGACGGCCGTACTCGACGCCCACGGCGTGCCGGAGCAGGACCGCTGGTCCTGGGAACGCCTCCAACGCCCCTACGGGGAACTGAAGTTCGCCGATCCCGCGCAGTGGCGGGCCTGGCTGCTCGGATACCTGCGCGCGGACGCGGCCCAGGCCGCCCTCGGCAACGTGCGCGGCCCGCTCAAGGCCGCCCTGGACGTGCTGCGCGACCTGCGCAACGAGATACGGCTGATCGTCGACCACGGCGGCCTGGCCGGCGCCTCCCGGCGGGCCCACCTGGACGGCTGGTACACCCCGCTCAACGCGTTCCTGTCCATCGGCCCGCCCCGCCGCCGCATCGAGGAGCTGGCCGCGCTGCTCTCTGCGGGAGTGGTGGAGGTGCTCGGCCCGGGGGTGGAGGTGGACGACGAGGCGGGCGCGTGGGTGGCCCGCTCCCCCGCGGTCCCCGGCTCGGAGGTCCGCGTGACCACCGTCGTGGAGGCCCGCCTCCCCGAGCCGGACCTGCGCCGCACCGCCGACGAACTGCTGGCCGGCCTGGTCCGCGAAGGGGCGTGCCGCCCGCACACGGTGGACGGCCACGAGACCGGCGGCGTCGACGTCACACCGCGCCCCTACCGCGTCATCGACCGCCACGGCCGCCCGCACGCACGCCGGTTCGCCTTCGGGGTGCCCACCGAGGGCGTGCACTGGGTGACCGCGGCGGGCGCCCGCCCGGGCGTGGACTCGGTGACCCTCTCGGACGCGGACGCGATAGCACGGGCGGTGCTGCGGACAGCGGCAGCCGAGGGGCAGGCGCGGCCGACGACGGCCGAACGGCACGCGCCGGTCGGCGTGTGACACCGGGCACAGCATGGTCCGCGCATGGCACGCGCATGGCACATGTATGGGCGTTCCCCGATAACCCTTTGCCGAACATACGAGCCCCCCGTGACACTCCTGTCACACCCCCCGCGTACGCTGTATGGCTGTCGTCGGGGGGCGCATCAGGACAATCACGGGGGAACCGTCGTGTGGGAAAGCATGGGGTCGCTGGAGGCCGGGCCGTGGATATACGCCATGGTGGCCCTCTCCGTGCTGCTTGATGTGTTCCTGCCGGTCCTGCCGAGCGGGGTGCTGGTCATCACCGCGGCGACGGCAGCGGCGGCGGGTACCGGCGCGTCGGCCGGGCGGGTACCGCCGCACGCCCTGCCGGACATCCTGGCGCTGACCCTCTGCGCGGCCACCGCATCGGTCCTCGGCGACCTGTTCGCCTTCCGGCTGGCCCGGCGCGGCGGGGCCCGCCTGGACCGCGCCATCGCCCGCTCCCGCCGGCTGAGCCGCGCGCAGGAACGTCTCGGGGAGGCCCTGTCCCGGGGCGGCGGCGCGCTGGTCGTCCTGGCCCGGTTCGCCCCGGCCGGCCGCTCGATCGTCTCCCTGGGCGCCGGCGCGACCCACCGCAGCGTCCGCGACTTCCTCCCCTGGTCCGCCCTGGCGGGCCTGACCTGGGCGGTCTACAGCGTCGCCCTCGGCTGGCTGGGCGCCCAGTGGCTGGGCGCGACCTGGATGGCGACGGCGGTGTCGGTGGCGGCACTGTTCGGCGCGGGGGCCGGCGCGGGATACCTGATGCGAAGACGCCGCCCGGCGTAGTCCGCACCGCCTCCACTGACCCCCACCTCGGCCTCAGCCCCCGCTCACGGCCCCCTGCCCGCGCACCTCCAGTCCGCCGAGCAACGCGGCGGTCGCCTCCGCGACCGCGTCCACCGCCCGCTCGAACACCTCCCGGTTGTGCGCGGCCGGCGCCCGGAACCCGGACACCTTCCGCACGTACTGCAACGCGGCAGCACGGATCTCCTCCTCCGTGGCCTCCTCGGCCAACTGGGGCGGACGCAGGGTCTTGATACTCCGGCACATGTCCCCAGTCTCCCGCAGCCCCTTTCTTCCTGCGAGGATCTTTCGTAGGCGGCCACCGCTCCCGGGGCCGACCGACGAGAGGACAGCTCCATGCCGGACACCCCGAACGCACCCGTCCCCCGCCTGACCGTCGCCGTCCTCGGCCCCGGCGGCGTCGGCGGCCTGCTCGCCGCCCTGCTCTCCCGCTCCGGTCACCGCGTCCTCTGCCTCGCGGGCGAAGAGACGGCCCGTACGCTCCGTACCACCGGAATCCAGGTCCGCAGCACCCGGTTCGGCGACTTCACGGCCCCCGTCGAGGCCGACACGGCCCTGCGCGAACCCGTCGACGCGTGCCTGGTCACCGTCAAGGCCACCGCCCTGGACGCGGCCCTCACCCGGATCCCGCCCGCGGCCCTCGGCGACGCCCTCCTCGTCCCGTTCCTGAACGGCGTGGAACACCCCGCGCTGCTGCGCGCCCGCTACGCCCCCGACCGCGTGGCCCCGTCCGTGATCCGCGTCGAGTCGACCCGCACCGCCCCCGGCCTCGTCGAACACACCAGCCCCTTCGCGGAGATCGACCTGACCGGCGCCAAGGTCCCCCGCCCCCGTCTGGAGGCCCTCGCCGAAGCCCTCACCGCGGCGGGCCCGGCCACGGCCGTCCTGGACGACGAAACCACCGCTCTCTGGGCGAAGATGGCGTTCCTCGCCCCGTTCGCCCTCCTCACCACCCGCTACGCCCTCCCCCTCGGCGAGGCCCGCACCCGGCACCGCGAGGAACTGGCGTCCCTGGTGGCGGAGACCGCCGCCGTCAGCCGCGCCTGCGGCGCCCCCGTCGACCCGGCCCAGGCCCTGGCCCGGTACGACGCCTTCCCGCCCGCCGCCAAGTCCTCGATGCAGCGCGACGCGGAGGCCGGCCGCCCCCTCGAACTCGACGCGATCGGAGGCGCGTTGCTGCGGGCGGCGGACCGGCACGGCGTACCGGTGCCGGTGACGGCCCGCATCGTCAGGGAGCTGCGCGAGGCCGGACGCTAGCGGCTGTTCCGTCCGGAGACACGTCCGGAGGCACGTCCGGGGGTGCGGGCGGCGGCGACGAAGGCGGCCATCTTCTCGCGGCTCTTCACCCCCGGCGCGGTCTCGACGCTGCTGGAGACGTCCACGCCGTAGGGCCCGAACTCCTCGATGACACCGGCCACGTTGTGCTCGTCCAGGCCGCCGGCGATCACCACCTTCCCCGGCACCTCACCGACCCAGGCGGGGATGTCCGCGAACACGCCGCTGCCCGCGCTGGCGTCGTAGAAGAAGTACCGGAGCGCCTCCGGCTTCTCGGGCGGGGTGCCGGAGGCGAGGGCGAGGTTCGGGATGTCGGCCTGCTCGTAGATCTGGACGACGTCGACGTGCTCGGCGACGGCGGCCGTCTCGGCGAGGGTCAGGGCCACGGCGAAGACGGGGATCCGCCCCCGGGCGTACGCGGCCAGCTCCACGGCCCGCTCCGGCGGGCAGTACCGCTTGCTCTTCGGCGTCACGACGATCCCGACGGCGTCGTACCCCAGCTCCACCGCCCAGTCGATCTGCCGCTCCTGGGTGAGCCCGCACACCTTCACGAACGCCGACTGCCGCTGCCCGCTCATCCCGTCCCCACTCCGTTCTCCCGCCCGGCGGGAACACTGTCCTGCTTCCAGCTTCTCAGCCTTCTCGGCCTGCGGCGCCACGACCGAACACCGGGGTCCCGTCCCGGAGTCCCTCCGCTTCCCGCCGGACGGCCCCGAAGAGCACCGGCAGCACGAGCGCCGCGTCCCGCAACGCCGGCCGTAGCGGCAACTTCCCCCGCCCCTAGCTCGCCTCCCCGTGGTGCGGGCGGATCCGGGTCGGCCGGGGCCACGGTATGAGGGCCGGGACGCGGGCGCGGTAGGCCTGGTACGAGGCGCCGAACCGGCCGGCCATGAGCGCGTCCTCGGTCCGTACCCGGGTCAGCAGCCAGGGGACGGCGACCGCCAGGGCGGCTGTCCAGGCGCCGAAGCCGCAGGCCAGCATGGCGCCGACGACCAGTCCGAGCAGGCCGGTGTATATGGGGTGGCGCACGAGCCGGTAGGGCCCGTCGGTGCGCAGTTCGTGGTGGTCCTGGACCGTCGGGACACTGGCCCACATCGTGCCCAGGACCCAGCGGGCCCACAGCAGCAGAGCGGTGGCGGTGACGGCGAGCAGGCCACCGAGAAGCGCGAGTTCGGGCTGCCAGTACTGCAGGCGGTGCCAGAACCCGGCGGTGCGCCCGACGCCCCAGGAGAACGCCCAGGCACCGGCGACCAGCAGCACCCGGCGGGGCAGCGTACGACGCAGCCCCCGCGCCCAACCGCCCACACCGGCCTGCCTCTTCACCCCGAAGTAGACGGCACCCGCGATCCAGGCCACGACGAAGACCAGAACGCAGGCACCGGTGAGTGCGACAAGTCCCGAGTGCAGTGATCCCATGCCTCAAGACTCCTCCGGCCCCCGGCCGATCACCACCACCCACGGGCCGATGGAGAGCCTCCACCCCCCCGGCCGGATCCCGGTCCGGTATCGGTACGGCCGCGGAACCGGCGGACTCCCCGGCTCCGGGAGACGCTGCGGCGGTGGGCGGCGAAGTCGGACGGTACGCGAAGTGGACCGCGGACGTGGTCGCGGCGGTGGCCATGGCGGTGTTCGAGGCGGTCGCGCTCTTCGGAGCCCTGGCCGTTCTGACGCTCGGCACGATGGGGGCGGCCTGGGTCCCGCCGGCGTGCCTGGGCGGTCTCGCCCTGTGCGCGGGAATCATCGCGGCGGCGGCGTGGAGCACACGGCTGTGGGTCACGGCGGCGGTACAGGGGCTGGTCACCGGGGGTTGCCTGGTGGCGGTGACCGGCTTCTGGGGCGGCGCGTGAGGACGCGGACCGAAGGCGCCCCGGCGAGGCCGCCCCAGCCGCCGCCCCATTGATGGGCTGCCCACCAGTTGCCACCATGTTCGGATCGACCAGCGAATCACGGTGGGGGAAACGTGCTCAGTCTCCGGGGAACGCCGTCTCAGCAGAACCGCACACTCGTCGCCGCCGTCTGCGCCCTGGCCACCCTCGGGCTCATCGTCGGGACACCGTTCATCCTGAACGTGCTTGCCCCGGACGACCTGAACTGGGGGCAGCTGAGCAACGTCAGCCAGACCTACGGTGCGCTGTCCGTGCTCATCTCCGCGGCTGCGCTGGCCGGAGTGGCTGCGTCGCTGTGGTACCAGGCCCGGCAGACACAGATAGCGCAGGAAGCCGCGCGACGCGATGCCCATCGAGAGTTGATCATCCTGGCGCTCGGCGACCCTTCGCTGCTTGCGTGCTGGGAGCCGCCGCAGACGCCGATGACAGCCACCCGAAGGAAGCAGATCCTGTTCACCAACCTCATCGTCACCAACTGGGAGTCCGACTTCAGGCTCGGGAACCTGGGCGAGGCCGCACTCCGGGACATGTTCGACGGCCACTTCCAAGGTGAGATCGCACGCGAGCACTGGGTGACCGGCGGTCCCGGATGGCGCGGCTCGGCCGGGCTCTCCGCCGACCCCATGCGACGCCGGTTTGTCGAGATTGCCGACGAACGGTACGCGCGTGCCGTCGCCGACGGCTCTCCGGTGGCTGCCGCTGAGTACTTCGAGGCTGCTCCTTAGCGAGCCGGGCTGCCGGCGGGCCGCTGCGGCCGAGGTCGGCCGGTGGCCAGCCGTTCGAACGTCGACAGCACAGGCTCGCGGTTCGACGCCACAGGGCATCCGAACACATGAACCCCACGAACAAACTCGCCACCTAAAATCGAACAGGCGTACCATTGCCGCGTGGCTGCGACCTATGACTTTCCGAGTGACCTCCTCGCCGGTCAGGAGGAGCTGCATCAGGTCCGGGCCGAGCTCTCGGTCCTGCTGAAGCGGCTTCCCTGGTCGGTCGTGCCTCTGGACGGATTCAGTGACGAGGGCGGCTGGCGCAAGGTGGAGCGCCCCGCCTCCCCGGGCTGGACCGAGGACGAACAGGCCGAGGTGGAGAAACTGCGCCGCCGCGAGCACGAACTCGCGGTGTTCGTCAGCGGCCACCGCTTCTGGGCGGAGGTCACGGCACCGGACCGCATGGACGCCCGAAGCCGGCTCAAGCACGCGCACGACAAGGGCTGAGCACAGCAGAGGACCCCGGCCGGATCGGCCGGGGTCCTCTCTTCACGTGGGCGCGGACGGTTTCGAACCGCCGACATCCTGCTTGTAAGGCAGGCGCTCTACCCCTGAGCTACGCACCCGAGACGAGTCGACAGCCTACATTGCCAGGGGCGCTGTCCCGCAAACCCGTATCCGAGCCGTCCAAGCCCTCCGAGCCCTCCGAGTCGTCCCCGGCTGATCGCCTCGACCGCGAACTGACCGGCCCGTGTGTTCGTCTTTCACGGGTGGGAGAATTGGAGCGACCGCCAGGACACGGGGCGCAGCGTGGTACGGGAGAGGGAGAAGTGACGGGGACATCGGCGAATTCGGCGGTATCCGAGCAGTCGTACCCGCCTCCCGTGCGGGCCCGGCGTACGCCGCTTCGGGATGTTCTCGCTCTGGTGAGTCTGCCGTTGCTTGCGGTGCTGGTGGTACCCGGGGCGTTCGCCGGTGGTGGGACGCGGCGGTGGTTCGGGGGGCGGGCGGAGAGTCAGCGGGCGGAGGCGCAGGCGGCGAAGGACGCCGCGGCGAGCGCGTTCTACGAGCTGGACACCGCCCAGCGGGACCTGCGGATCTCGATAGAGACCATCTCCGCCGTCGACGACTCGCCCGCGGCCCGTCGCGCCGTCTCCGACTTCGAGGCGCTGGGGCGGCGGATCGACGAGGTCAGCAACCGGTACATCCAGGCCATCGACGCCTACGACCTGGACCGGGACGACCTGGAGGCCGCCACGGCGTCGCGGGCGCGCGGGGAGATCTCCGGGGCCAAGGACGAGCTGGTGCGGGTGAAGGGGGAGCTGGACCGGTTCGGGGAGTCGCTCGGGCCGCTGCTCGGGAAGGCCGAGACGCAGCTGGCGCGGCTGGCGCCCGCCGTGGAGCGGGCCCGGCAGGCGCTGCTTGCGGCCAGCAACGCGCTCGACGCGGTGCGGCGGACCCCCGTCCGGGCCGACGAGCTGGCGGCCCGGCTGGCCGCGTTGTCGCCGGAGCTGACCAGGCTGAACCAGGGCGCGGGGCAGCACGGCGTGCAGGCGACGCTGGAGCGGGCCGGGCGGGTGCAGCGGGAGGCCGAGGCGATCCGGGTCGAGGCCGAGCGGCTGCCGGAGCAGGCGGCGGAGATCGATCACCGGCTGGTGAGCCTGCGGACGCGGGCGCAGGCGCTGACCACCAGGGCGGGGCAGGTGGATCCGGTCCTGAGCGAGCTGCGGCGGCGGTTCTCGGCGGCCTGCTGGCAGGATCTGCAACAGGTGCCTCAGCAGGCCGTGGAGAACGTGCGGCAGGCCGAGGTGAAGCTGCGCGAGGCGCAGGCGGCGCGGGACGCGCAGCGGTGGGCGGACGCGACGTCGCTGCTGTCGACGGTGCGGGCGCTGCTGAACGGTACGGACGAGGCGGTGTCCGCGGCCGGTGACCGGCTGGGCCGGCTGAACGCGGTGCAGAAGGATCCGCAGGCGGAGATCGACCGGACGCGGTTCGCGATCCGGGACGCGCAGCGGCTGGCGATGGCGGGGCGGTCCAGTCCGGATCCGCGGCACGCCCGGCCGCTGGACGACGCGGTGGCGCGGCTGGGCCGGGCGGTGGGCACGCTGGAGGGGCGGCATCCCGACTACTGGCACTTCCTGACGGAGACGGAGGCGGTGCGGCAGTCGGTGGCGCGTACGGTGGCGCAGATCCGGGAGGACCGGGGCACGGGCCATCCGTGAGCCGCTGCCGTGCGAGCCGTCTGCCGTGCGAGCCGTTTGCCGTCCTGTCGGCGCAGGCGGATATTGGGAGGCGACCCGCAATCCAGATGGGGAGGCGGAGATGGCCTCACACACGGCGCATTCGGGGATGTCGCGGCCGCAGATCATTTTCGACGAGGCGCTGCCCGTCGACCACCGCCTGAACCAGGTCTACCGGATCGGGGCCGGGCTGATGGGCCTGTTCCTGCTGGCCTTCGGGATCCTCGGGCTGACCAACAACATCGGCTTCTTCGACACGGGCGGGAACACCGCGATCGGCCTGAACACCAACGGCGCGCTGAGCGTGCTGTCGATCTGTGTCGGGCTGCTGCTGTTCGTCGGGATGGTGATCGGCGGGAACTTCGCGTCCACGCTGAACATGGTGCTCGGCGTGCTGTTCATCCTGAACGGCTTCCTGTTCCTGGGCCTGCTGGACACGGATTCGGACTTCCTGGCCTTCAAGATCCAGAACGTGCTGTTCAGTTTCGTGGTGGGTCTGGTGCTGATGGTGTTCGGGATGTACGGCAGGGTCAGTACGAACCTGCCGCACGACAACCCGTACTGGCGGGCCCGCCACCCCGAGTCGGAGCAGCGGGCCGTCACGGCTGCCGATGATCAGGTGCGGTAGGCGTAGTAGTACGCGTTCGGGTACGACGCGACGAGGCTCGCCAGCGACCTGCGGTAGGTGTTGTTGGAGTGGTAGGTCACGTACGGGATGCCGTTGGCCACGTACGTGACGATCATCGTGTGGTCCTTCGAGCCGTCCCGGTCGAAGTCCATCTGGATGACGTCACCGACCTGCGCCTGGAAGACGTTGGCGAGCGGCGTGGTCCGCTTGGAGTTCTGGGCGAACCAGGACCACTCGTTGACGCCGACGAACGAGTCCGACTGGATGTCCGCGTTGCCGAACCACTTGGTGTAGTCGTAGACGTAGCCCGGGACGTGCTTCCAGCCGCCGGCCTTGAGCGACTGGCTGACGAAGTTGGTGCAGTCGCCGCCGTCGCCGTGGCCGTTGTAGTCCGGGTAGTCCGGGTTGTAGTTGTTCCAGTACTTCTCGGCGTACGTGGCCATCGCCTTGTAGTCGTACGTGCCACCGGTGAGGGTCTTCGGCACGGCCGTGGGGTTACGCGTGGTGGCCGCGCGGGGCGCGTCCGGCGTGGTGTTGCCGTCGTCGCCGGTGGCGGGCGCCTTGACCGAGGGCTTGGACAGCGTGTTGACGGCGAGACCGCCGTCGTCGGTGTCCTTGATGGTGGTGAGCTGCCAGGTGCCCTGCCGGTCCGCCTTGAAGGTCAGTTCGTGGTGGGCCTGGAAGCCGGTGGTCTTCGGCGCGCCGGAGGCGGCCTTCGCGTAGGTCAGCGTCGTCGTCTCGGTGACGTCGGCCTTGGCGGTGCGGCCGGTCACGCGGGTCGCGTCGAGCGTGACCTGGGTGCTGCCGGCGCTGTACGTCTCACCGGCCTTGGCGATGCTGCTCTGACGACCGCGCAGCTGGGTCAGCGCCGCGTTCTCGTCGCGTGACTGGGTGCTGGAGAGCCGGACGCCGCCGGAGAAGCGGGACGTCTGCTTCTTCTGCGAGGCACCCTGCACGAGGGCCTGGGTGCGGTCGGTGAAGACCGCGTCGGCCAGCTTCTGGAAGGTCGCCTTGGTCGCGGCGTTCACGGTCGGGTCGTCGACGACGGCCGCGCCCGCGCTCCAGTTGGGCACGAGGGCGACGCCGGCGACGACCGAGGCGGCTGCCGCCGTGACTATGGCCGCACGGCTGCGCTTACGGCTCAGTTTTCTGGATTTCAATGATGTTCCCCTCTACGCCGGTACACCTCTACCGGGCGACGGCATCTTCGCACGGCGTGTGTGACTCCTGTGAAGGGGGTTGCAGGATTGGAATCCGCTTGCTGCCGTGTCGACTTGAACCGCCTGTCACAAGTCGGTACAAGGCCTACTTCACGATGCTCGACCAGTCCGACGGGGCCTGGGCGGGGTCCAGGGTGCGCAGCCGGGCGAGGGTGGCCGGGTCCTGGGCGTCCATCCAGTCGGAGAGCTCCTTGAAGGAGACGCACTTGACGCCCTTCTTGGTGCATATCTTCGGGATGACCTGGTCGATGGCCTTCATGTAGATGCCGCCGTTCCAGTCCTCGAAGTGGTTTCCGATGAACAGCGGGGCGCGGCTGCCGTAGTAGACGCGGTTGAAGCCGTCCATGTAGGACTCGACGGTCTGCTGCTCCCATTCGGCGTACTTGGCGGGGTCGCCGTCGGTCTCGCCGTTGGACTGGTTGTAGAGGAAGTTGAAGTCCATGGAGAGGCCCTGGTAGTCACCGCCGGGGTAGGGGAGCATCTCCAGCGGGAAGTTCCAGAGGCCGTCCTTCTTGGAGGGCCAGATCTGGAAGTCGCCGGGGGAGCTGGCGTCGTACTTCCAGTTGTAGCCGTACTTCTGCAGGGCCTTCAGCAGGTTGGGCTGGCCCTCAAGGCAGGGGGCCCGGCCGCCGACGACCTCCTGCTTGAAGTCGAAGGGCAGGGCGGGGATGTCCTTGAAGCCGGTGTTGGTCTTCCAGTTCTCGACGAACTTGTAGAACTGGTCGATCTCGCTCTTCCACTGCTCGACGCTCCAGTCACGGCCGCCCTTGGCCTCGCAGAAGTGGCCGTTGAAGTGGGTGCCGATCTCGTTGCCGTCGTTGTAGGCCTCGCGGAGCTGTTCCAGGGTGGTGCGGATGTGTTCGTCGGTGGCGTAGTCGATGGCCGCGTCGCCGGGCTGGTGCATCGGGCCGGTGTAGAGGGTCTTCTTGCTCTTGGGCAGCAGGTAGATGCCGGTGAGGAAGAAGGTCATGTGGGCGTTGTACTCCTTGGCCATCTCCCGGTAGTGCGAGAAGAGATGGTCGGAGCCCTCCAGGGCGCCGTCCCAGGAGAAGACGACGAACTGGGGTGGCTTCTCCCCCGGCTTGAGCTTCTCGGGCTTCAACTGGCCCTTCTGCGGCCCGGTGTACGACGTCGAGCCGTCGCCCAGGACGTGGGTCTTGCCGTCCCACTTCGGCGAGGCCGACGGCGACGGGGAGGCCTTCGTGGTCCCGGCGGCGGTGGGCGCGGTGTCGTCCTGTCTGGTGAGCACCAGGTAGCCCGCGACGAGGGATGCCACGACCAGGAAGGCGGCCAGGGTCATGACCTCCGGGCGGGCTGGACGGCGGTCACGGGCGGGCGCCTTGCGGCGGTGGCCGCCGGTTGTCGGCTTCGTGCGGGGCTTCATGCTCGGCTCATTCTGCGGGTGGGTGGCGTGGGGAGCGTCGTGGCCTCGGGGGTCAGTCGAGGCCCATGGCCTGTGCCCAGACCGTGTACGGGACGTTGTCGGTGCCGGATCCGGCGATTCCCTCGAGCGGCAGCGGCTCCAGGGACTTGTTCAGATCGATGCGGTACACGACGACCGACGTCGTCACCTTGGAGAGCGTGCCGGTGTACCAGGCGGCGGTGTCCTTGCCGCCCGCGTAGGTGCTGCCGGCCTTGCCGGCCGCCGTGGCGGTGGCCGCGGCGGTCGGATGGGTCAGCCGGAACGACTCGGTGAGCGCCTGCTCGACGTCCTCGGCCACGTCGTCGCGGACCGCGCGGGCCGGCTGGGGGGTGTCCAGGTGGACCCGGCGGCCGTTGCGGGTGATCTTGGAGACCGAGTACGGCTCGGTGTGGTCGCCGCCGGCCGCGAACGTGGCGTACCCGCTCGCCATCCGGATCGCGCTCGGTGTGGAGCTGCCGATGGACAGGGCGGGCACCTGGGGGCCCATGCTGTCGGAGAGCAGCCCGGAGGCCACCGCGGTGGCGCGCACCTTGTCGAGTCCGGTGTCCATGCCGAGTTGCATGAACGGGGTGTTCACCGACTGGGCGAGGGCGTTGGCGAGGCTGATCTGCCCGTACGATCTGTCGTCGTCGTTCTTGGCGTAGACCTTATGGCCGCCGCGGTCCCAGTACGGTCCGTCGAGTGTGGTGACCGGGACCTTGTCGTCGCCGTCGTAGAGGGTCTCGGGCAGGACGTCGGTGGCGGCTGCGCCGCGTTCCTTGTGGACGCCGTTCTGCAGTCCGGCCGCGTAGACGAAGGGCAGGAAGGCGGTGCCGGCCGGGACGGTGGTGGCGTTGGACTCGTTGTAGCCCTGGGTCCGGTGGTCGGGTCCGCCGTAGACGGCGACGATCCGTCCGTCGGTCGCGACCGAGGCGGCGCCGTAGTGGGCGGCGGCGGCGTTCTTGGGGTCGCTCGCCTTGGCCTCCTTGCGGGCCTTGGTCACGGCCGTGGTGAGGGTGCTTTCCTTCTTCCGGTCGAAGGTCGTGTAGATCTGGTATCCGCCGAGGTCGAAGTCCTTGTCCGAGATGTGGGCGGACTTCTTGGCGTACTGCTGGGCCAGTTCCACCAGGTAGTCGCTCTGGCTACCGGTGTCGTACACCTTGTTGGTCGCGATCGGCTCGGGGAACTTCGTGTACTTGGCGCGCTCGGCCGGCGACAGCTTGCCGATCTTGACCATGCGGTCCAGGATCCAGGACCAGCGCTCCACCGCCCGCTTGTGGTTGGCCTTGCTGAGCGTCGGGTCGTAGAGTCCGGCGCCCTTGAGCAGCGAGGCGAGCACGGCGGCCTGACTGACGTTGAGGCGGCTGACGTCCTTGCCGTAGTAGGCCTGGGAGGCGCGCTGGATGCCGTAGGTGCCCCGGCCGAACCAGCTGGTGTTGAGGTAGCCCTCGAGGATCTGGTCCTTGCTCATCTTGTTGTCGAGCTTGAGGGAGATCATCGCCTCGGTGAACTTGCGGCTGATGGTCTGGTTCTGCGTCAGGTAGACGTTCTTCACGTACTGCTGGGTGATGGTGGAGCCGCCCTCGGTGTCCCCCTCGCCGACCGTGCGGTAGAGGGCCCGGGCGATGCCTTTCATCGAGATGCCGGGGTCGGTGTAGAAGCTCTCGTTCTCCGCCGCGAGCACCGCCCAGCGCACGTCCACGGGTATGTCCTTGAGCGGCATGTCCTGCCGCTGCACCCAGCCGGTCCGGGCCATCGGCGTCCCGTCGGACCAGAAGTAGACGTTGTCCTGCTGGGTGGCGTACGTGTTCAGGTTCGACGGTATGTCCGTCGCCGCGTAGGCGACCACGAGGAACATCCCGGTCAGCCCGATACCGCCCAGCCAGGCACCCAGCCACTGCCGCCAGGACGGCATCCAGCGCCGCCAGCCGGTCCGGCCGGGCCGCGGGTACCGCGGACGCAGCTTGCGCGCGTACGGCGCCAGTGGCGCGAGTCGGGGCCCCACGAGAGCCCGGAACCCCGCCACCGCCTCCAGCACGCGTTCACGCGGCGTCGGGCGGGCGCTGCGGCGCCGCTCGGCACGGCCACCGGAGGCCGTCGGCTCCGGCTCGGGCTGCCGCTGTTCGGGCACCCGGATCTGCATCGTGACGTCCGCCCGCAGGGCGTCCACCTTCAGCAGCAGGGTCTCGTCGTGCACCGGAAGGTCCGGCTTGTTCCGCCGGGCGCCCTCCCGGGGCTCCGGGATGCCCCCCTTGCTCTCGCCCGCCTTCGCGGCGTCGGCGTCCGCGGCCCGCAGGGCGTGCAGCTCGTTCCACAGAGCCTCCGCCTTCTGCCGTGCGACCTCCTGTGCACGCTGAGCGTCGTCGCCCTTCTGCCACAGAGCATGCTCCGCGCGTAGGCCGTCGACCTTCAGGTGCAGCGTCGCGTCCGGCTCGAACGGCTTTCGATCCCGGGATCCGGCCTGGTCATGGCCCTCCTCCGGGTCGCCCGTCCGCTCCGTAGCGTCCGTCACGACTGCGTCTCCCCTCGCACTCGGTCTTGCGCGCGCGGGTAGACACGACGGGTGGCAGCGCCGCGGTGGGCGCGGCGCTACGAGCCCCCCTCTTCCCCCGGTCTTTCGGCTCCTCGCGGCCAGCTCAAATTATCAGCGATCTTTTCAATATCTCCGCACAAGTATCGGACAGAAAGGAACACTCATGAAATTCTGAGGTGCAGTGATGCCCATCACTCCCGCATCGCTGCCGCTAGCCTGTCCCTCATGCCCCGCTACGAGTACCGCTGCCGCACCTGCGGCGACACATTCGAACTGTCCCGCCCCATGGCCGAGTCATCGGCACCGGCAGCATGCCCGGAGGGACATCAGGACACGGTAAAGCTCCTGTCGACCGTGGCGGTCGGGGGTACGGCGTCCGCGTCCGCCGGCGGCTCGGCCGCCGTCTCCGGCTCCGGCGGGGGCTGTTGCGGCGGCGGCTGCTGCGGCTAGCCCGCCGAGGCCTCGGCCGCCAGGCCTCGCATCACGTGTTCGAGGAGCGCCAGGAGCACGCGCTTGACCGACTCACGGTCCCTGGCGTCGCAGAGCACGAGCGGTACCTCGCGCGGGAGGTCGAGCGCCGCGCGGATGTCCTCGGGGTCCTCGTCGCACATGCCGTCGAAGCAGTTGACGCCGACGGCGAAGGGGATGCCGCGGTGCTCGAAGAAGTCGACGGAGGGGAAGCAGCTGTCCAGTCGCCGGGTGTCGGCCAGGACGACGGCTCCGAGGGCGCCGCGGGACAGGTCGTCCCACATGAACCAGAACCGGTCCTGTCCGGGTGCCCCGAAGAGGTAGACGACGAGGGCCGTGCTCAGGGTGATGCGGCCGAAGTCCATGGCGACGGTCGTGGTGGTCTTGCGCTCCACGCCGGCCAGGTCGTCCACGCCCACGCTCGCCTCGGTGATCAGTTCCTCGGTGCGCAGGGGCTCCGTCTCGCTGATGGTGCCGACGAGCGTGGTCTTCCCGACGCCGAAGCCGCCGGCGATGAGGATCTTGGCCGTCGCCGCGTCGGGCGAGACCGCGGTGAGGTCAGAGTCTTCGTATGCCATCGATCACTGCCTGAAGGAAGCGGGCGTCGGGGGTACCGGCCGCCGGGGGTGCGGAAACGGAGACGAGTGCGGTGTCGAGCAGGTCGCCCAGCAGGATGCGTACGACCGAGACGGGCAGGTCGAGGCAGGCCGCGGCCTCCACCAGCGCCGTCGGCCTGCGGCACAGCGCGAGCAGCCGGTGCTGTTCGGGCTGGAGCCGCTGGGCACGGGTGGGCGGCCGGACGGTGCTGATCAGCGCGATCAGGTCGACGTCGGCGCGGGCGGAACGGGTACGGCCGCCGGTCACGGTGTAGGGGCGGATGAGGCGGCCGGGGTCGTCCTCGGCCCACGGGTCTTCCTCGGACCAGTGCCTCATTCATGCTCCCCCGTATGTGGGCCGCCGGTGTACTGGGGAAAACGGGGAGCGGCGCTGAGGTACTGGCCGACCTGCCGTACCAGCATCGTCATCTCGTAGCCGACGTTGCCGACGTCCACCTCCGAGGTGGCGAGCACCGCGAGCCGGGCGCCGCCCCCGGCCGTGGTGACGAACAGGAACAGGTCGTCCATCTCGATCACCGTCTGCTGGACCCGTCCGCCGCCGAAGTGGCGGCTGGTGCCCTGGGCCAGGGAGTGGACGCCCGAGGCGATGGCCGCGAGCTGCTCGGCGTCGGCCCTGGCGAGTCCGGCCGAGGAACCGACCAGCAGACCGTCCTCCGAGAGCACGATCGCGTGCCGGGTCTCCGGGATGCGGTCGATCAGGTTGTCCAGAAGCCAGGACAGACCTTCGCGCGCGGTGTTCGTTCGTGTCATGGGGTGGTGTTCCTTGTCGGACTGGTGCGGGTGGGCAACGGGCGCTGGTGGGACGGGGGCAGGGGCCAGTCCGGTGCGGGCACCTCGTCCTGGGCGCGGGCTCGCCGGGTGCCGTCCCGGAGCGCCGCGAGCATCGAGCGGGCCTGTTCCGGGCGGCGCTCCTCCGCCGCCCGTCCCGGGCCGTGGTCCGGCTGTTCCTCGTGCCGCTCGCGAAGCTGGGGAGCGAGGTTGGCCAGCCGGACCCGGCGCGGGAGCCGGCTCGGGCCACCGGTGCGCGACGGGCCCGCCGCGGCCGTGCCGGACCGGTTGACGCCGGGCGGGGTCATGCCGGGCGGGGTCGCGCCGGGCGGGGCCTGCGTCCACACCCGGGCGGAGGCCCCAGCCGGGGCCGGAGCGGAGGGAGGAGCCGGGGCCGGAGCGGGGGCAGGACCCGGGGCCGGGGCCGGGGTCACCGTGCGGGTCCGCCTCGGCATGCCGGCGATCGTCGACCCTTCCGGCGGCGCACTGTCGACCGAGGCCAGATGGCGTTCCGCCCGCGGGTCCAGCGTCATCGGCGGGAGGTCGGCGGCCGGCTCCGTCAGGCTGTGCGGCAGGATGACGACGGCCAGCGATCCGCCGTACGACGACGGCTGCAGGCTGGCCCTGATGCCGTGCCGCTTGGCGAGATGGCCGACGGTGAACAGCCCCAGACGTGGGTCCTCGCCCAGCGAGGTGATGCTGAAGTCCTTGGGTTCGTGCAGCAGGACGTTGGCGGCCTCGTACTCCTCCTGCGCCAGCCCCAGGCCGCGGTCCTCCACCTCGACGGCGTATCCCTGGGCCACCGGCAGGGCGCGGACCCGGACTTCGGTGTGCGGGGGCGAGAACGTCACGCCGTTCTCGATGAGTTCCGCCATCAGGTGGATGGTGTCGCCGACCGCCGGGCCGGCCACGGCGATCGCCGGCATCGGCTCGACCACCACCCTCGTGTAGCCCTCGATCTCGGACACCGCGCTGCGCAGCAGGTCCGCGAGGGACACGGCCTGCTTCCAGCGGCGCCGGGGGGCCGAACCGGACAGGACCGTCAGGCTCTCCGCGTTGCGGCGCATCCGGGTGGCCAGGTGGTCGACGCGGTAGAGGTCGGCGAGGAGCTGGGGGTCCTGCTCCTTGCGCTCCATGCCGTCGATGACCGTGAGCTGCCGGTGCACCAGGATCTGGATGCGCCGGGACATGTTGAGGAACACCGTCCGGGCGCCCTCGCGCAGCTCGGCCTGTTCCAGGGCGACGCTCACCGCGATCCGCTGGGCGCTGTTGAAGGCCTCCGCGACCTTGCCCAGTTCGTCGGCACCGTAGTCGAGTTCGGGCAGGTCGTCGGGGCCGACGTGTTTGCTGTCGGTGCGCAGTCCGTCGATCAGTTCGGGGAGCCGTTCCTGGGCCAGATCGAGGGTCGCCTCGCGCAGGGCGGTCATGCGCCCGATGAGCGACCGCGTGATGCGCCAGGACAGCACGGCGACCGCGAACACGGCGAGCAGCGCGAGGGCGCTGCCGACCATGACCCGGTCCCGCAGCTCGGCGTTGCGGTCCACGTTGTTCTGGGTGACCTGGGCCAGGTACTGGTTCTCCATGCCCTGGACCTCGGTGAAGACGCGGCCGGGCGCGGCGGCGCGGGCGGCCGTGAGGCGGGGCACCTCGATGGTGTCGCCGCCGCCCTCGGCCGCCGTGGGAAGAGCCGCCTCGAAGGCGTTCAGCTCGGCCCAGTCGCGGCCGTCCATGGTCTTCTCCAGCCCCCGCCGCAGCTCGGCCGGCAGATAGGGAGCGACCTCGTTGGTGAGGATGGAGCCGCGAACGGCGGCCTCGGCGGCCAGAGTCGTCCGCTCCTCGACGCTCAGCCGACCGCCGGCCACGGCCGCGTCCAGGACGGCACGCTCCCCCGCGAGCGCCTCGGCCGCCCGCAGGAACGACAGGGCGTGCGCGGCCTCCGCCGCCGTGGCCCCGCTGCCGTTGTCGGTGCTCAGCGTCCCGAAGAGGTTCAGCACCGACTGGATCGTCTCCGAGTACACGTCGTAGGCGTGCCGCCGGTCGGTCTTCCCGCGGTCGACGGCGGCTCGTTCCGAGGTCAGGGCGTCCAGCCGCTTCCGCACGGTCGCCAACTGGTCCTGGTACTCGGCCGATCCCGCACGGGCGGAGGCCGCGTCCGCCGTGCGGAAGGCGGCGAGGACGCGGTCGGTGCGGGCGCGCTGGGCGGCCAGCGCGGCTCGCTGACCGTTGCCGTGCGGCGAGAGCAGGAGCACCGTCAGCTGCCGTTCCTTCTGGAACTCGCCGACTCCCGGTACCAGCGCGTACGTCGTCTTCGCCGCGTCCCCGACGTGGCCGGCCTGACGCCATTGGTCGAACAGCACGGCCGAACCGCTGAACCAGAGCAGGACCATCGCCACCGCCGGAACCAGCGCGAGCGAGATCAACGAGGTACGGATGCTGCGGCCCGGGCCGGTGTTCGGCCTCGTCCGTACGGCCTTCCCCCGGTGCCTGCTCACTTCGCCCGCCTGCGGAAGGCGGAGCGGAGGCGGAAGCGGTCTGCGGCATGGAGCTGGAACACCGGGGGCTTTCCTTTCCGGAAGGGAGGCGCGCACGGCGTCGCGGGCATGACGAACATGCCGACGGAGGCCGGGAATCGAGTGGAGCGCGGAGGGACGTCACGGGCGGGTCGTCCGCCCCGTCAGGCGGCTGAGGTAAGCATGAAACCGACCATGCGGAGCACGGTCAAGCTGGTGCACAAGTACGTTGTGACGACCGTTTAGGACAGTCAGTACACTACGCGCGTAGACACTTCTGACGCCCCCTCATGCGGAATCTCTCCCTCACTGTTGCGTCCCGACTGATTACGCATGGTGAGGCAGGGAATCCGACACCCACGCGCGTCGACAAAGAGGGCCCCACCGCCCCTGGAGGCCGCATCCACCGCCCTCACTGCGTGTGGCGCAGATCACAATCCACAGGAGAGCCGAAAGCCCTTTCCCTCTCCTCCACCAACCAGCCACATCTCTTCGGTCGACGTCACGGCGATTCAGTCGAGAAGATTGGGGCGCTCGGTCGAAAAGACCGGCCGGTACCGCCGGGGCGTGAAACGCACAACGCCACGCCTACCGAGGCGCACACTCGGGCGCCGGTCGACGTGGCATTGGCGGAGGCCCCCTTCGACGCGGTCCTCGACGCCGATCCCGGGTCGGCCGAGGCACGAGGCGGGCCGAGGGCCTGCGGCGAAGGTCCCTGGGGCCTGTCCGACCGTTCCCGTCTGCCTCACGACGCCATGCACGCACTCGCGCCGCACCTGACGCCGCGAGGCCCCGCGAGGCCGCCCTCCGGGCGACGACGGGAATGGTCGGACAGGCGCTAGCCCGCCGTGCGGACCGCCTTCAGGAACTCCCGCAGGATTCGCTCACCGGCGAGCGCCCCTCGCTCCGGCAGCGCCGTGATGGCAGGCCCGGTCCACCCGGCGTCGGCCAACTCGCCGTGTCCCGGCCGCCAGCCGCGGTCCGCAGCCAGCAGCAGGTCGGCGTCGAGCAGGGAGTCACCGGCGGCCAGCGTCAGCTCGGCCCCGGTCCGGCGTGCGACCTCCCGCATGGCCGCGCTCTTCGTCAGCGGCTTCGGCACCGCGTAGATCTTCCGGCCCTGCAACGACACCGTCCAGCCGCGGTTCTCCGCCCACACCGCGAGGCTCTTCACCCACTCCTCGGGCAGCAGCTCCCGCTCCACCACCAGGTAGGCGAACAGGTCCTCGGCGACCCGGAGCTTGCGCAGCCACAGCGGATCGGCGTGCTCGGCCAGATACGCCCGTACCTCCTCCAGCGGCGCGCACTCGTCGGCCAGCCGCGCCAGCACCCGTCCGTGCCAGTCCGCGTCGGACACCCCGTCGACCAGCAGATGCCCGCCGTTGGCACAGATCGCGTACCGCGGCGCGGGCCCCGGCAGGTTGATCCGCTCGTACTGCTTGCGGGTCCGCGTGGTCGTCGGCACGAAGACGGCCGCGTCCCCCAGCTCGGTCAGCAACTGCGCGGCCGTCTCCGTCAGGTACGACAGCGGCCTGGCCTCGTGCACCTCGACGCAGAGCAGCCGGGGCGCCCGCGCGTCCGGCATGGTCAGCGCCAGGGCACCGGCCGAGTAGATGAGCGTACGGTCGAGGTCGCTCGCGACGAGCACCGCCATCAGACGTTCACCGCCCGGCCGTCGGCGCCGGTCGCGCCCCGCGTGTACTTCGGGTGGATCAACCCGACACAGGTGTACGGCAGTTCGCCGATCTCCTCCACCGGTACCCCTCTCTGCTCCGCGAGCAGCCGCACATGGTCCAGGTCGGCGCCCGCCCCGGCCCGCGCCAGGATCTTCCAGGGCACCCGGCGCAGCAGCACCCGGGTGGTCTCGCCGACGCCCGGCTTGACGAGGTTCACGTCGTGGATGCCGTACTCCTCGCTGATCCGCTCGACGGCCGCCCAGCCCTCCCAGGTCGGCGTGCGGTCGGTGACGGCCAGCTCCTTCACGGCCGCGTCCACGGACTCGGCCACCTCGGCGAACCGCGCCACGACGGCGTCCAGGAAGGCCACCGACACGTCGGCGCCGGCCAGTTCACGGTAGAACTTCGCGCCGTGGAAGTCGTCGGGACCGACCAGGTCCGCGCGCAGCACGGTCCGCGAGATCAGCCCGGAGACGGTCGAGTTGAGGCAGGCGGAGGGGATCAGGAAGTCCTCCCGGGTGCCGTAGGTCCGTACGCACGACCCCGGGTCGGCGAGTACCGCGATCTCCGGATCGAAGCCGCTCACGCCCTCCCGCGCCTGGAACTCCTCGATCGCGTCGGCGAGTTCCCGGGTGATCGCGCCCTTCCCCGTCCACCCGTCGACGAAGACGACGTCCCGCGGGTCGTGGTGCGCGGCCAGCCAGCGCAGCGCGTTGGCGTCGATGCCCCGGCCGCGCACGATCGACACCGCGTAGTGCGGCAGGTCGAGGCCGTACCGGAACTGCGCCCAGCGGCGCATCAGCACACCCACCGGGGTGCCGGCCCGGGCCAGCGACACGAGCACCGGGCGGGGTGACCGCTCGGCCAGCACGGTCTCGGTGACGACGCCGACCGCCTGCGCGATCCGGGCCGCCGAGGTCTCCAGGGCGGCGTGGAACAGCGCCTGGTACCGGTCGCTCGGCTGGTACTCCACCGGCAGCGACTCGGCGTAGTGCGCGCCGCCGCTCTGGATCGCCTCCTCGCGCTCCTCGGTCGGCGCCTCCAGCGTGACGTCCGAGAGGTCCTGGAGCAGCCAGCCGACGTCCTCCGCCGGGTACGAGGAGAAGGCGGGGCCGCGGAGGGGCTCGGGCAGCATGGCGGGGCTCTCTTCGGGTAGCGCGGGGACGTACGACGGTACAACCGCGAGCAGGACGTGCGGGGCATGCGCGCCGAGCCGGGCCAGCAGGCCGTCGGGGGCGTGCAGTTCGGGGGTGTCGCCCGCCGAGTCGACGAACAGGACGACGGCGTCGAAGCCGGCGCCCGCCACGTTGTACGCGTAGCGCTCGCCGGGGCCGTCGGCGGGGTTGTCGTGGGCCGGGAAGACGAGGCGGCTGCGGATGGCGTAGCCGGGGTCGTCGACGGCCAGGACGGGTGAGCGGGTGGTGGTGGAGTACCGCACCTCGGCGGGGACCAGGGCCTCCAGCTCGCGGGCGACCCTGAGGGGGGTATACATCAGCTCTTCGAAGCCGAGCGTGAGCACCCGGCGGGCGTCGGGGGGCAGGGCTTCGGCGACCCGGGCCGCCATCAGGGGGAGAGCCGATTCGAGGCGTATGCGGTGGGCCGGGGTGAAGCCGTGCCGCCCGCCGTCGGGGAGGCCGGGCGGCCAGTGCAGGTCGATGCGGGTGGGGTGGAGGTGGGGGGTGGTGCGGTCGTCGGTCGACTGCGGACCGGTGGGGGCTGGTCGCGCAGTTCCCCGCGCCCCTGGGTGGGTGGACTTGAAGTCGGCTTCAAGGGCAACGCCCTCAAGGGGCGCGGGGAACTGCGCGACCGGCCCCGGCGCTGCCGCAGACGACGAATCACCCGACGCGGCACTCTCTTCGTACCGCGCCACCAGCTCCTGCCCCTTCTCCAACACCCCCTCCGGCAGCCGCACCGTCCCCGACGCCGCCGCCACCAGGTCCACCCGCGCGCCGATCTCCTCGGCGAACGCCGTCAGCCGACCCGCGTCCGCCGCCGACCGCATATCGACCAACGCCACCACGACGTAACGTTTCCGCGGATAACGGGCGTGCAGGTCCCTGATCGTGTTCAGGACCGTGTTGCCGGTGGAGAACTCGTCGTCGACGAGGACCAGCGGGCCGTCGCCGGAGAGCAGGGCGGGGTCCTCGGGGAGCAGCAGGTGGGACGTCGCGTGGGAGTGGGACTCCTCGAAGCCGCCGGCCGGGGTCACCCCGGCGACCGGCCGGCGCGTGGAGTGGAGATACGGGGCGAGGCCGAGGCCGTCGGCCACCGCGTGCCCGAGGCCCGTGGCCGTCTCGGCGTAGCCCAGGACGACCGCCTGCCCGGCCTCCGACTCGCCGAGCAGGTCCCGTGCCCGCCGGCCGAGGGCGAAGCCGTGCCCGTACACCACGGACGGCGACTGCGGTACGTGTTTGCCGAGCACGTTGGAGACGAGGAGGTGGGCCCGTCTGGGGTTGCGGCGCAGGGCGAGGCCCAGGAGGGCCGTCAGGCCGTCGTCGCCGACGAGTTCGACGCCGAGCCGCTCGGCGACCCAGCTGCCGGACCAGACCCCGTTGTTCGCTGCGATGTTCATGGGTTCCCTGTGTCGTCCCGTAGCGTCCGTCAAGCCGGTATCCCGGCGGCGAGCAGCTCCACGAAGCCGACGTCCTCGTTGGCCACGCCGAACACCTCGGCGCGGAGCATGGTCCGCTCGGCCCAGGCGCGGTGCGGCTTCACCTCGTTCATCTTGTTCGTGTAGGCCGAGCGAAGTACACCCCCGCCGCCGCGTTCCGGCCGCAGGATGTCCTGGGCGTCGGAGAACTCCTCGTGACTGACGACGGACAGCGCGTGCACGGGGATGACGTGGGACGGGTGGATGCAGGTCTTTCCGAGCAGCCCGTTGGCCTGGTCGAGGGAGATCTCCCGCAGCAGGCCGTCCATGGCGTGCTCGATGAGCCGGTTGCGCAGTTCCACGGCCTGCTCCTCCAGGAAGGGGCTGGTCCGCAGCATCGGCTTGAACATGCGCTCGGGGACCCGGAAGTACTCCCAGACCGGCCCGGTCACCGTGAAGCCGGTGCCGTCGGCCCGGCCCAGCATGTTCACCACGTCGGCGATGACGGAGGCGATGATCTGCACGTCGTAGGCGGTCATGTCGGGGGCCCGGCGCAGCCCGTAGGACGAGCAGAAGTCGGTCACCCCGAGGCGCAGCGCCAGCACCTTGTCGCGGTACTTGTCGACGGCGCGGGCGATGCCCTCCAGGGCGTCCACGCGCGTCTCCCGGTACATCAGCTCGGGCGTCTCCAGGACCGGCATGCCGAACAGGCGGCGACCGCTGCTCACCGTGGCGCCGTCCAGGGCCTGCAGGAAGGGGATGCCGCGCTCCTCGGTGAACTTCGGGAACACGAATCCCGACAGCAGCGACACGTCCGCGCCCAGCCGTCGTACCAGGTCGGAGATCTGCTCGGGCTCCCGCACCCGGATGAAGAGCAGCGGGAGCTCCGTGCCGGCCCGCGCCCGCCCGGCGAGGTCGGCGAACTGCCGGACGAGGTTCTCCTCGCCGGCCACCACGTCCTCGTCGCCGATGGAGTCCTCCAGGCACAGCACCATCGAGACCACGCCGAGTGCCGCCTGTTTGACGATGTCGTCGGCGAGCCGCGGCCGGGTGGCCGGGCTGTACAGCGTGGCACCCAGGGCCGCGGAGAGCAGCCGGGCCGGGGAGTCGGCGGTGAACTCGCACGGCTCCTGGTGGAAGAGGCGCTGCCGCACCTCAGGTGCGATGTGCCCGAAATGACGCATAGAACTCCCCCGTGGCGTGGGCCTAGCCTGTGGAATTGGTAAAGGGTGGCCGGTAATAGTACGTACAAAGCCATGTCCGGGGTTCCCGCCGGGCATGAATTTCAGGTAACCCGCCTGTGTCGGTCGCGAAGCCCCCCGCGTTGTCGTGACCAGGACCGAGAGGGCAGGATGACCGCATGACGCACGCGATGCTGAAGGGGTCCAACGTCCCCGTGGAAGCCACCACGGTCCGGGCCGTGCTGCGCTGGACGCCCGGGCAGGGGGTTCCGGACGTCGACGCCTCGGCGCTGCTCCTCGGCCCCGACGGACGTGTGCGCTCCGACGAGGACTTCGTCTTCTACAACCAGCCCCGGCATCCTTCCGGGAAGGTCTGGCGGCTCGGCAAGAAACGGGTGGCCGAGGGCCTCACCGACACGATCCAGACAGATCTCCCCGCTGTCGAGTCCAACGTCGGCCGAATCCTCCTGGTCGCGTCGGCGGACGGCGTCCCGTTCGAACACGTACCCGCCCTGCGCATCCTGCTGTACGACGCCGCGGCGCCGGACGCCGAACCGCTGGCCCACTTCGACATCAAGCCGGAGACCGGCGCCGAGACCGCCATGATCTGCGGCGAGCTGTACCGCAGGGGCGAGGGCTGGAAGTTCCGCGCGCTCGGCGAGGGCTACAGCAACGGCCTCAAGGGCCTGGCCACGGACTTCGGCATCTCGGTGGACGAGTCCGAGCCGATGGAGGAGCCCTCGGCGTCCCTGCCGCTCCCGCCCGAGCAGCCGACCTCGGTCCCCACCCAGCCGGCCTACGGCTACCCGCAGCCGGCCACCTACGCCTACCCGCAGCCCGCCTACACCCAGCAACAGCCCCAGTCGGGCTACGGCTACCCCCCGCCGGCCCCGATCCCGGTGGCGACGGTCCCGAACGCGGACTTCCGGCTGCCTCCGCAGGGCCCGCAGTTCATCGGGCGCTGAGGATGCCGACCTGCTTCCCGACTAACGCCCCGCCGTCTTGTATCCCCGCCCCCACTGCAGCCCCCACCCGTACAACCGGTCCAGCTCCCCCTGGAACCCGTACACGAACTTCACCTCGCGCCGGACGACCAGCTCGCCCTTCACGTTCTCGATCATCACCACCGCGCAGGAGCGGGCCTGCGGATGCCGTTCGTCGAGGCCGATCTCGATGCGCGGTCCGTTGCTCGGGTAGAGCGTGACGATGGCGTGGGTGCGGTCGAACGCCGGCGTCTGGTCGTAGATGTACACGAACACCAGCAGCCGCCTGATGTCCTCACGGTGGTCGAGGTTGACGTACATCGTCTCGCCGGACGCCGAACCGAACCGGTCGTCGCCGCTGAGCTTGACGTACGGCGGTGCGTTCACGTCCCCGAGCAGGCCGCCCAGCGGCTGGACGACGCCCTTCGTCCCGTCGGACAGCTCGTACAGCGCCCCGAGGTCGAGGTCGACGTTGACCATGCTCTGGCCGTGCCCGATCACGTCCGGCGGCCTGAGCGCCTTGAAGGGGTGCCGGAAGAGGCTCTCCCGCTGCTCCCCGTCGAAGTCGGACGTCCGCATCCGCCAGCTCAGGTTGATCCGCAGGTTGCCGGTGGCCGCGCCCTGCTTGGTGAGGGACACCTGCTGGTGCCGTTTGGTGAGCTCTATGGAGTTGGACGCGGCGCTGCCCGAGTCGAACTCGGCCGCCTTCCCGCCCAGCAGACCGTCGAAGAAACCCATTCCCGCCCCCAGTAGCTCCCGTCAACGCCTCAGGGCGGCCGACCCGGTCGGCCGCCCTGAACAGAGCGTTCCTCGTGGAGGAGGGTGTCACACCCTCCGTTTCCGGCCTGGTGAGCCGGTTCAGACCCCGGACGCGACCTCAGCCTTGTCGTCCGAGCCCGCTTTTCCCTCGGCTTCCGCGAGCCGCTGGTTGCGTCGTACGGAGGACCAGAACGACCAGCCGATCAGGACGACGCCGACGAGACCGGTGATGACCTCGTTGATCTGGTACTGGATGGTGACCATCAGGATCACGGCCAGCGCGCCGATCGCGTAGTGGGCGCCGTGCTCCAGGTAGACGTAGTCGTCCAGGGTGCCCTGGCGGACCAGGTACACGGTGAGCGAACGGACGTACATCGCGCCGATGCCGAGGCCGAGGGCCATGAGGACGATGTCGTTGGTGATGGCGAAGGCGCCGATCACGCCGTCGAAGGAGAAGGACGCGTCCAGGACCTCCAGGTAGAGGAACATGAAGAACGCGGCCTGGCCGGCCAGCAGGACCGGCGACTTCTTCTTGCCGGAGCGCTCGGCCTCTTCCTCCTCCTCGTGCTCGCGTTCCTCCTCGGCTTCGAGGCGGTCCTCGAAGAACCCGGAGAGACCACCGACGATCATGTACGTGATCAGGCCGGCGATGCCGGCGATCAGGACCGTCTGCGCCTTGTCGGTGTGGCCGCCGCCGTGCTGGTGGGCGTGGGTGGCGAAGGTGAAGGCGGTGACCAGCAGGACGATCAGGGCGATGCAGACCGCCAGCATGTCGACCTTGCCGAGCTTGGCGAGCGGGCGCTCGATCCAGCGCAGCCACTGGATGTCGCGGTCCTCGAAGATGAAGTCGAGGAAGATCATCAGCAGGAACATGCCACCGAAGGCGGCGATCGCCGGGTGGGCGTCGGTGACCAGTTCCTGGTAGCGGTCCTTGTTGTTGAGCGCGAGGTCGACGGCCTCGATGGGGCCCATCTTGGCGGTGACCGCGACGATGACGACCGGGAAGACCAGTCGCATGCCGAAGACCGCGATGAGGACGCCGACCGTGAGGAAGATCTTCTGCCAGAAGGCGTTCATCTTCTTCAGGATTCCGGCGTTGACGACCGCGTTGTCGAACGACAGGGAGATCTCGAGGACGGCGAGGATGGCCACGATGCCGAAGGCCTCCCACCCCCCGTAGAAGACCGCGGCGACCAGGCCGAGCGCGGTGATCGCGAACGACCAGCCGAAGGTTTTCAGAAGCACTGGCTACCCAATCTTGTGTGTACGGGTCTCGCTCGCGCCGTACTCGGCTTTACCTACTGTTGACCACGAAGTGTAGAGGGCTCCGGTGTCCTTCGGGTGGGGCGGTCCCTACATCCGGACGGAGAACGTGCTAGGAGACGTTCACACCGAAGTCGAGCGCGATGCCGCGCAGGCCCGAGGCGTAGCCCTGGCCGACGGCGCGGAACTTCCACTCGCCCTGGTAGCGGTAGAGCTCGCCGAAGATCATGGCGGTCTCGGTGGAGGCGTCCTCGGACAGGTCGTAGCGGGCGAGCTCCTGGCCGTCGGCCTGGTTGACGACCCGGATGAAGGCGTTGGAGACCTGGCCGAAGGTCTGGCCGCGCTCGTCGGCCATGTGGATCGAGACCGGGAACACGATCTTGTCGCAGGTGTCCGGCACCTTGGGCAGGTCGACCAGAATCGATTCGTCGTCGCCCTCGCCCTCGCCGGTGAGGTTGTCGCCGGTGTGCTCCACGGAGCCCTCGGGGCTCTTGAGCTGGTTGTAGAAGACGAACCACTCGTCGCCGAGGACCCGCCCGCCCTGGCACAGCAGCGCGCTGGCGTCCAGGTCGAAGGGGGCGCCGGTGGTGGAGCGGGCGTCCCAGCCGAGTCCGATCATGACGTTGGTGAGGTTCGGTGCGGCCTTCGAGAGGGAGACATTGCCCCCCTTGGCGAGCGTGACGCCCATGATGCTGGTCCTCCCCTAGCGGTGTTTCTCCGGTTGTCCTGCACGTCCGGCGCCGACCGTAAACGGTGCGGCGCCGGACAGAGCGGACTTTCGAACGCCCCGGGGGCGCTCACCTGGCTCAGACGTTGACGCCGAAGTCCTGGGCGATGCCGCGCAGGCCGGAGGCGTAGCCCTGGCCGATGGCACGGAACTTCCACTCGGCGCCGTTGCGGTAGAGCTCGCCGAAGACCATCGCGGTCTCGGTCGAGGCGTCCTCGGACAGGTCGTAGCGGGCGATCTCGGCACCGCCGGCCTGGTTGACCACGCGGATGAACGCGTTGCGGACCTGGCCGAAGGACTGCTGGCGGTTGTCGGCGTCGTAGATCGACACCGGGAAGACGATCTTGTCGACGTCGGCGGGGACCGTGGCCAGGTTGACCTTGATCACCTCGTCGTCGCCCTCGCCCTCACCGGTGAGGTTGTCACCGGTGTGCTCCACGGAGCCGTCGGGGCTCTTGAGGTTGTTGAAGAAGACGAAGTTCTGGTCGCTGGCGACCTTGCCCGCCGTGTTCAGCAGCAGCGCACTGGCGTCGAGGTCGAAGTCGGTGCCGGTGGTGGTCCTCACGTCCCAGCCCAGACCGACGAGGACCGCGGTCATGCCGGGGGCCTCCTTCGTCAGCGAAACGTTGCCGCCCTTGCTGAGGCTGACTCCCACGAGTCCTCCCATGTGTGTCAAGGGGCGGGGAGCCCCGTCGTGCTTCGGATACCGGATCAACGACTCGATCCTAGTGACGGGTTCCCGCCGCACGCAGGCCCAGGACCCCGAAGAATCACGGGGTGTCGGCCATGCGGACCCCTAGGGGTCACAGCGTGTCGAGCGCCGTCACGTACTCGTTCAGGTCACGGGCGTCCGGCAGGCCGTTGACCACGGTCCAGCGCACGACGCCCTCCTTGTCGATGACGAAGGTGCCGCGCACGGCGCAGCCCTTGGCCTCGTCGAAGACGCCGTAGGCGCGGGAGGTCTCGCCGTGCGGCCAGAAGTCGCTGAGCAGCGGGTACTCCAGGCCCTCCTGCTCGGCGAAGACGCGCAGGGTGTGGATGGAGTCGTTGGAGACCGCGAGCAGCTGGGTGTCGCGGTCCTCGAACTTCGGCAGGTTGTCGCGCAGCTCGCACAGCTCGCCGGTGCACACACCGGTGAAGGCGAACGGGTAGAAGAGCACCACCACGTTCTTCTCGCCGCGGAAGTCGGACAGCTTCACGGCCCGGCCGTGGTTGTCCTTGAGCTCGAAGTCGGGCGCCTTGTCGCCGACCTGGATCGCCATCGCTGCATCCCTTCGTCAGGGGCTGTTCGGGTGGGGACACCCTATGCGGCGGCTCCTGCGCGGCGATCACGGCAGGCCGGTGGACGGACCGGCGCCCGGTCCGTCCACCGGTGCGGGTCAGCGCTTCTTGGCGGCACCCTTCGGCGTGTTCAGCCGGCTGCCGTTCCAGTCCTTGCCCACGCTGACGCTCTTGGTCTGCGAGAGGCCGGCGGTCGTGACCGCCTCACCGATGTCGCTCGGCTCGACGTAGCCGTCGCGGCCGGTCTTCGGCGTCAGCAGCAGGATCGAGCCACCCTCTTCGAGGTAGCCGAGGGCGTCGACCAGCGCGTCCGTCAGGTCGCCGTCATCCTCACGGAACCAGAGCACCACGGCGTCGGCCACGTCGTCGTAGTCCTCGTCCATCAGCTCGCTGCCGATGGTCTCTTCGATGGACTCGCGGAGCTCCTGGTCGACGTCGTCGTCGAAGCCGATCTCCTGGACCACCTGGTCTGGCTGGAACCCCAGCCTGACGGCAGGGGTGGTCCGCTCCTCCGCGTGGTCCGCGGTCGCGCTCACGGGTTGCCTCCTGATCATGTCTTGGTGATGAACTCAGCCACGCGCGTGCGCGAAGCATTGGCCGTAGTCCACACGGGCGGGACGGATCGCGCAAGTACCCGGCCGTTCGGACCGCCGAAACGGTGACGATCCCGGCCGTGTCGCCGCAACTCCCGGCACCGTATCGCGGACGGGCGTGACACACACCACTCCCTTTTGCCCGCTATGTACCTTTCGGAATCATCCTCACATACGACGGTCGAACGAGTATGCCAAGCGCGTCACACCCCGGGCGTATCGTTGCGTTTTGGCCGGTCCCGAGTTACCTCGCGGTAGAGATGACGAGCGCTGCGCCGAGGTGGACGATGGACAGCGGCGCAGGCAAAACGCAGGGAAAAACCGGGAAAACAGGCGAAACAGCCAAAACAGCGAATCAGTGCCCCTCTGACAGGTAAGGAACAGCGTGGCTTCCGGATCCGATCGCAACCCGATCATCATTGGCGGCCTTCCGAGTCAGGTTCCTGACTTCGATCCCGAGGAAACCCAGGAGTGGCTCGACTCGCTCGACGCCGCCGTGGACGAGCGCGGCCGGGAGCGGGCCCGCTATCTGATGCTCCGCCTGATCGAGCGCGCCCGCGAGCGGCGCGTCGCGGTGCCCGAGATGCGCAGCACGGACTACGTCAACACGATCCCCACGCGCGCGGAGCCGTTCTTCCCGGGCAACGAGGAGATCGAGCGCAAGGTCCTGAACGCGACCCGCTGGAACGCCGCGGTGATGGTCTCCCGCGCCCAGCGCCCCGGCATCGGCGTCGGCGGCCACATCGCCACCTTCGCCTCCTCCGCGTCCCTCTACGACGTCGGCTTCAACCACTTCTTCCGCGGCAAGGACGACGGCCTCGGCGGCGACCAGGTCTTCTTCCAGGGGCACGCCTCCCCCGGCATCTACGCGCGCGCGTTCCTGCTCGACCGGCTCAGCGAGACCCAGCTGGACGGCTTCCGCCAGGAGAAGTCGAAGTACCCGGACGGCCTCTCCAGCTACCCGCACCCGCGCTCGATGCCGGGCTTCTGGGAGTTCCCGACCGTCTCGATGGGCCTCGGCCCGATCGGCGCGATCTACCAGGCGCGGATGAACCGCTACATGCACGCGCGCGGGATCGCCGACACCTCCAAGTCGCACGTCTGGGCGTTCCTCGGCGACGGCGAGATGGACGAGCCGGAGTCGCTCGGCCAGCTGTCCATCGCCGCCCGCGAGGGCTTGGACAACCTGACCTTCGTCGTCAACTGCAACCTCCAGCGCCTCGACGGCCCGGTGCGCGGCAACGGGAAGATCATCCAGGAGCTGGAGTCGGTCTTCCGGGGCGCCGGCTGGAACGTGATCAAGCTGGTCTGGGACCGCACCTGGGACCCGCTGCTCGCCCAGGACCGCGACGGCGTGCTCGTCAACAAGATGAACACGACCCCGGACGGCCAGTTCCAGACCTACGCCACCGAGTCCGGCGCGTACATCCGCGACCACTTCTTCGGCGACGACCAGCGGCTGCGCGCGATGGTCGCGAACATGACCGACGACCAGATCCTGCACCTGGGCCGCGGCGGCCACGACCACCGCAAGATCTACGCGGCGTTCAAGGCGGCCACCGAGCACCGGGGCCAGCCGACGGTCATCCTGGCCAAGACGATCAAGGGCTGGACGCTGGGCCCGAACTTCGAGGGCCGCAACGCCACGCACCAGATGAAGAAGCTGACGGTCGCCGACCTCAAGGGCTTCCGCGACCGCCTGCACCTGCCGATCTCCGACCGGGAGCTGGAGTCCGGCCTGCCGCCGTACTACCACCCGGGCCGGAACTCGGAGGAGATCCAGTACATGCACGACCGGCGCAAGGGCCTGGGCGGCTACGTCCCGACCCGCGTCGTACGCTCCGAGCCGCTCGCGCTGCCGGACGACAAGACGTACGCGACCGTGAAGAAGGGCACGGGCCAGCAGTCGATCGCGACCACGATGGCCTTTGTCCGTCTCCTGAAGGACCTCATGCGGGACAAGGAGATCGGTCGCCGCTTCGTCCTGATCGCGCCGGACGAGTACCGCACCTTCGGCATGGACTCGTTCTTCCCGAGTGCGAAGATCTACAACCCGCTCGGCCAGCAGTACGAGGCGGTCGACCGCGACCTGCTGCTCGCCTACAAGGAGTCGCCGACCGGCCAGATGCTGCACGACGGCATCTCCGAGGCCGGCTGCACGGCCTCCCTGATCGCGGCGGGCTCGGCCTACGCGACGCACGGCGAGCCGCTCATCCCGGTCTACGTCTTCTACTCGATGTTCGGTTTCCAGCGCACCGGCGACCAGTTCTGGCAGATGGCCGACCAGCTGGCGCGCGGTTTCGTCCTGGGCGCGACCGCCGGGCGTACGACCCTGACCGGCGAGGGCCTCCAGCACGCCGACGGCCACTCCCAGCTGCTCGCCTCGACGAACCCGGGATGCGTGGCCTACGACCCGGCGTACTCGTACGAGATCGCGCACATCGTCCAGGACGGCCTGCGCCGGATGTACGGCGGCGACGCCGAGCACCCGCACGGTGAGGACGTCTTCTACTACCTGACCGTCTACAACGAGCCGATCCAGCACCCGGCCGAGCCGGCCGACGTGGACGTCGAGGGCATCCTCAAGGGCGTCCACCGGATCAGCGCGGGCAGCGCGGGCACCATCCCGGCGCAGATCATGGCGTCCGGCGTGGCGGTCCCGTGGGCGATCGAGGCCCAGCGGATCCTCGCCGAGGAGTGGAACGTCAAGGCCGACGTCTGGTCGGCGACCTCCTGGAACGAGCTGCGGCGCGAGGCCGTGGCCTGCGAGGAGCACAACCTGCTGCATCCGGAGGAGGAGCAGCGGGTGCCGTGGGTGACGCAGAAGCTGAGCGCCGCCGAGGGTCCGTTCGTGGCCGTGTCCGACTGGATGCGGTCGGTGCCGGACCAGATCGCGCGGTGGGTGCCGGGCACGTACCAGTCGCTGGGCGCCGACGGCTTCGGCTTCGCCGACACGCGGGGCGCGGCGCGCCGGTTCTTCCACATCGACGCGCAGTCGATCGTGGTCGCGGTGCTGACCGAGCTGGCCCGTGAGGGCAAGCTCGACCGCTCGGTGCTGAAGCAGGCCATCGACCGGTACCAGCTGCTGGACGTCAGGGCGGCGCACCCGGGGGCGGCGGGCGGCGACGCGTAGCGCTGCGCTCGGCTCCGGCCGTTGAAGGCGGTGGGGAGCTGCGGGTCCGGTGAGGGCCGGTCGCGCAGTTCCTCCCCCAGCCTTCGGCCGGGGGGACCCCCAGGCGCCCCGTGGGGGCGCTCTTCGGGGCGCCGATGTTGCCTACGATGCGCACATGAAGGAACAGCCCGCGCAGGCCCGTTGGGAGCAGGTCACCCAACGGCCCTTGCTGGCGCTCGCGGTGGCCTTCGCCGTCGCCTACGCGCTGCCGATCGTGGACGATTCCGCGGGACACGTCCTCACCGCCGCGTGCACGGTGGCGGAGTGGGTGGTGTGGGGCTCCTTCGCCGTGGACTACCTGATACGGCTGGGACTCGCACCGCGGCGCAAGGAGTTCGTGCGGACGCACTGGATAGACCTCTGCGCGGTGGTGCTGCCGCTGCTCCAGCCGCTGCGGCTGCTGCGGCTCGTCGCGACGCTGATGCTGGTGGGGCGGCGGGCGCGGATGGCCTCGCAGATCCGGCTGACGACGTATGTCGTCGGCGCGGTCATCGGCCTGCTCATGTTCGGCTCGCTGGCCGTCCTGTCGGTGGAACGCGACTCGCCGAACGGGAACATCCGGACGCTGGGTGACGCCCTGTGGTGGTCGTTCACGACGATGACGACGGTGGGCTACGGGGACCACGCGCCGACGACCGGGCTGGGCCGGATGATCGCGGTGGGCCTGATGCTCTCCGGGATCGCCCTGCTGGGTGTGGTGACGGCGAACATCGCGACGTGGTTCATCGCACGGTTCGAGAAGGACGACGTGGAGGAACGGCGGCAGACGGAGGCGATCGGGATGCTGACCGAGGAAGTACGGGCGCTCCGGGCCGAGGTCGCCGCTTTGCGCGAGGTCGTGGGGGCCGGCGTGGGGGCCGGGGGCGGGGGACGCTCACCGGCGCTGGCCGGGTGCCGCTGCGCCCACCCGTGCCGCCCCAGCGGCACGACTGCCCGCAGTTGAGTCGTGCCCCGTAAGGGGCGCGGGGAACTGCGCGGGCAACCCGCCACCGGCCCGCGCGTTAGAGCGACACGCCACCCAGCCACAGCAGCGCCAGCACCGTGTCGATCGCCCCCAGCACCACCGCCACCAGCGCCGGTATCGAACTCTTCGGGTTCCATACCCGGCCCATCGACAACCAGCCGCACACCAGCGCCGCAGGCCCCAGCACGATCCCCAGCGCGAAGAAGCCGGCGACGGCGCAGATCGTGCCGACGATGCCCAGCGTGTCGCGGTCCAGCCCTCCCCCACTCTCGGCTGCGCTCGAGCGGGGGGACCCCCATCGCGGACCTGTGCGGCCACGTGAACGGGGGTACCCGCGGGTTCGTTGCCCGAAGCTCGCCATCATCAACTCCTCGGTCTGCGTGACCTGTTCGGGTTGACGATCGGGTACCCCTGTTCCGCGTCCGCAGACCTGCCCGCGCGCTGCCCCCCTCCGGCAGCGCGCCGCGGCCCGGCTGTCCCCCCATGCCCTGCGGAGGACTTGACCCACTGTGACCTGCGGCGCGTGCCGAGCGCGAGGAATCTTTAGCGGAGTCACCCTGATAGGTGAACTACGCCTGGATCGGCGTCAGATGTGCCCCATGCCCGCGCCGCCGTCCGCGTTCTCGCCGCGCTTGGTGAACAGCGCGACCAGGATCGCGACCGCCGCCACCCCCGCCGCGACGAGCGAGGCGAGGCTCATGCCGGAGATGAACGTGTCGTGGGCGACGTCGGAGATCTTCGCGGCGATCTCCGCCGGCGTCCCCTTGGCGACCGGCGCGACCCCGACCTGCACGGCCTCGGAGGCCTGCGCCAGCTGCGCGTCGGTCAGCTTCGGCAGCCCCGCGTCGGCCCAGTTGCCCGGCAGGTCGTTGTCGACCTTGGAGGCCATCACGGCGCCGAGCACGGCCGTACCGAGGCTGCCGCCGATCTGCATGGCGGCCTGCTGGAGACCGCCGGCCACGCCGGAGAGCTCCATCGGGGCGTTGCCGACGATGACCTCGGTGGCGCCGACCATGACCGGCGCGAGCCCGAGACCGAGCAGGGCGAACCAGAGGGACATCAGCGCGCTGCCGGTGTCCGCCTTCAGCGTGGACATGCCGTACATGGCGATCGCGGTGGCCGCCATGCCGCCCGCCAGCGGGATCCGCGGGCCGAGCTTGGTGATCGCGGCACCGGCCAGCGGCGAGCCGACGATCATCATGCCGGTGAGCGGGAGGAGGTGGAGGCCGGCGTCGACCGGGTCCATGCCGTGCACGTTCTGGAGGTAGAACGTCACGAAGAACAGGCCGCCCATGAAGGCGATGGCCATCAGGACCATCAGGACCACGCCCGCCGAGAGCGGGACGGAGCGGAACAGGCCGAGCGGGATGAGCGGTTCCCCGACCCTGGTCTCCCAGAAGGAGAAGAGGGCGAAGCCCAGCACCGACGCGGCGATGAACGTCCACGTCTTGCCGTCGCCCCAGCCCCAGCTCGGCGCCTTGATGAGCGCCCAGACCAGGCAGAACATGGCGCCGGAGAGCAGGCCGATGCCGAGCAGGTCGAAGGAGCGCGGCGCGTTCTCCGCGCGGTGGTCGAGCAGCATCACCACGCCGAGGACCAGGGCGATCGCGCCGACCGGCACGTTGATGAAGAACACCGACTGCCAGCTGACGTGCTGGACCAGCACACCGCCGAGGATCGGGCCGCCCGCGGTGGAGGCGCCGATGACCATGCCCCAGATGCCGATCGCCATGTTGAGCTTCTCGGCCGGGAAAGTGGCCCGCAGCAGGCCGAGCGCGGCCGGCATCAGCAGCGCGCCGAACAGGCCCTGGAAGACGCGGAAGGTGACGACCAGGCCGATGCTGTCCGAGAGGCCGATGGCCCCGGAGGCCGCGGCGAAGCCGACGACGCCGATCAGGAACGTCTGCCGGTGGCCGAAGCGGTCGCCGAGCTTGCCCGCGGTGATCAGGGAGACCGCGAGGGCGAGGAAGTAGCCGTTGGTGATCCACTGGACCTGGGCGAAGCTGGCGCCGAGGTCCTTCTGGATCGCGGGGTTGGCGATGGCCACGATGGTGCCGTCGAGGGCGACCATCATGACCCCGACGGCGACGGTTATCAGGGTGAACCAGGGGTGGCCGCGCAGGCCGGAGGCCGGCGGCCGGTCCGGCAGGGCCGCCGGTGCCTTGTCCCCCGACCCCGTCGTGTCGATCGTGGTCTGACTAGTCATGCGTTCGAGGCTAATGACAGCCACTGACAGTTGACAAACAATTTCAGTAGTCAGTAACTGTCAGACATGGAAACGCTGCGCGAACGCAAGAAACAGCGGACCCGGGACACGCTCCTGCGGACCGCGCTCGAACTGTTCGTGACCCAGGGGTACGAGCACACCACCGTCGACGAGATCGTCGCGGCCGTCGACGTCTCGCAGCGCACCTTCTTCCGCTACTTCGCCAGCAAGGAGGACGTCGCCTTCTTCGTGCCGCGGCTCACCGAGGAGCACTACGTCGAGGCCGTGCGCCGCCGCCCGCCCGGGGAACCCCCGCTGGAGGCGCTGCGCCGGTCGGTCATGGACAGCTGGGACACCATCGAGGAGGCCATCGAGCGGTACGTGCCGGTCGAGCTGTTCCTGCGCACGTACAAGATGATCGAGGCGACCCCGGCCCTGTTCGCCGCCCGCCTGCGGCGGCAGGCGGAGACGGAGGAGGAGATCGCGCGGATCGTCGCCGAGCGGGAGGGCGTCGACCCGGACACCGACCCCCGGCCCCGGCTCGTGGTCGCCGTGTTCGGCGCGGTCATCCGGGTCACCGAGCGGCACTGGTCGGTCGGCGACGACTTCAGCGCCGCGGCGATCCGCGAACTCACCGCGTCGTACCTCGATCAGGTGGGACCGGCGCTCACCGGGCACTGGCGCGAGGGCTGACTCCCCATCACACGGGCCCGAGACAAGCCTCACGTTTGCCGAAACGTGATAACTGTCACTCAGTTACCGCGAGACCCCTTCGTTCTCCTAGTGTGTCCTCCCAGTGACTTCCTTCGACACCTCCCCGCCCCTCAACGTCTGGCGCGCGCTCCTTGCCCTGGCCGTCGTGTTCGTGATGCTCGCGACCACCGGCTGGACCGCCCTGCGCGCACACCGCGAGACCACCGCCCTGCAGACCTCCCTCGCCAAGTGGGAGCACGGCAGCGTCCACGGCCTGCGGCTGCCGGACCCGGAGGCGTCGCCCGCGCTGCTCACCCGGTTCTTCGCGTCGCTCACCGCGCAGGAGCGCGACCGGCTCGCGCACCGTTACCCGCTCGCCGTGGGCAACATGAACGGCGCCCCGGCCGAACTGCGCTACCGCGCCAACGACATCGCCCTCGACCAGCAGCGCGCCGTCGAGAAGAAACGCATGCACGACCCACGGCTCAGCGCGGCCGGGCAACAGGACGCCGGCCGTCGTATGCACCGCTACGAGGCGCTGATGGCGAAGGGCCGGCAGATCCTCGCCTTCGACCCGGACGGCAGCGGCCGGGTCGCGGAGGTGTTCGGCGACCTCACGAAGGCCGAGCGGATCTCCGTCGTCGTCCCCGGCGTCGACACCGACCTGCTCACCTTCCAGAAGACGAACCGCCAGTACACCGCGCCGGTCGGCATGGCCAAGTCGCTGTACCGGGCGGAGCGCACGGCGAGTCCCGCGACCCGTACGGCGGTGATCGCCTGGGCCGACTACACCGCGCCCGACGGGCTCGGCGTGGGCGCCGCGACCGGCACGGCCGCCGAGCAGGGTGCCGTACGCCTCAACGCGCTGCTGCGGGCGCTGCCCGGCGAGGCGCCGGTGTCGATGTTCTGCCACAGCTACGGGTCGGTGGTCTGCGGGGTGGCCGCGCACGCCATGCCGGACCGGGTGGCCGACATAGCGGTGGCCGCGAGCCCCGGGATGCGGGTCGAGAACGCCTCGCACCTGGACACCCCGGCCCGGGTGTGGGCGATGCGGGACGCCTCCGACTGGATCCAGGACGTCCCCTATCTGGAGTTCGGCGGACTCGGCCACGGCGCCGACCCCGTCTCCTCCTCCTTCGGCGCCCGGGTGCTGTCGGCGCACGACGCGAAGGGACACGCCGGGTACTTCGAGCCGGGTACGGACAGCCTGCGCAACCTCGCGGACGTCGGGGTCGGCGCATACGGCGCGGTGACCTGCGCCCACGACGATGACGGGTGCCGGGCGGGTTTGTCCGGCACGTCGACGGCCGGACGCGCGTAGAGACAGCAGGAAGTGCGGTATGCGCGGGGATGGGACTGGGAAGCACGTGCCGCATACGATGAGCCGCATGGGTGACGTACTGGCCGGATTTCATGCCGCCTGGGAGTTCGAGTCCGACTCCGTGCTCATCCGCTACGAACGAGGGATTCGAACACCCAAGCTGTTCCAGAGCCTGGGCGAACGCCGGGTGCCGCTCGCCGCGCTGGAGGGCGTGACGCTCACGCCCGGGAAACGGGGCACGGTCGTACTGAAGGCCGAGCCGCGCCCCGGTGCCGACCCCCTCCTGGAGGCGGCGGCCGGACAGCTCAAGGACGGCAGCGACCCGTACCGCCTGGTGGTCCCGGCGGAGCGGGCGACCCTCGCCGAGTACTACGCCGACGAGCTGCGACCGCTGCTCACCGCGTCCGGACCGGCCGAAAGGTTTCTGGTCGCCGCGCCCGAGGGACCCCGGCAGTTCAAGGCGTACGACGGGAAGGCGAGCTTCGACGGCAGGGCCGTGCACTTCCGGTGGTCGTGGACGGGCGCGTCCACGGCGAAGTGGAAGGCCGGCGACCAGAGCTTCGCCGTCGCCGACCTCGGGGGTGTGGAGTGGCGGTCGCCGGAGGTCTTCGAGGGGCATCTACGGCTGCTGCGGCGGGACCTCGCGGGGTCGGTGCGGGCGGTCCCGGCGGACCAGGATCCGGCGACCGTGGTGTTCGGGCTGGGGTACGGCCCGGTGCACGAGTCGCTGCCGTTCGCGGCGGCCGTGCTGGAGGCCCTGCGGGCCAAGGGGGCCGGGGTGGTGCCGGTGCCGTCGGGGCGGCGGGACCCGGCCGACATCGCCGAGCGGATTCGGCATCTGGGGGAGTTGCATCAGGCGGGGCTGGTGACGGATGAGGAGTTCTCCGCGAAGAAGGCGGAGTTGTTGGCCGAGTTGTGACAGGCCGTAGTTCGGCTGCCCGCAGGTGGGGGCTGGTCGCGCCCACGCGGCGGCAGCCGCAGATCAAACACAGCCCCGCGCCCCTTACGGGGCGCCATGGCGAGGGGCGTTTTTCAGCTGCCGCCCGTCTCGTAGAAGCTGATCTTGCGGTCCAGGACCGACAGCGTGTCGTGGAGTTCGGCGATCCTCGACAGGACGTCTCGCCTCGTCTGTTCCAGGAGTTCGCGGCGCTCGGGGTAGGTGGTCTCGCCCTCGCGTACCAGTTCCGCGTAGCGGACCATGTCGGCCACCGGCATGCCGGTCAGGCGGAGCTTGGTCACGAAGTCGAGCCAGTCCAGGTCGCGGTTGCTGTAGCGGCGCTGGCCGGTGTGGGAGCGGTCGATGCTGGACATCAGGCCGATCCGCTCGTACCAGCGCAGGGTGTGGGCGGTCAGCCCGGTGAAGGCGACGACCTCGCTGATCGTGTAGCGGTCCTGGCCCTCGGGTCGCGGATGGCGCCGGGGCGGGGCGGAACAGATGTCGGCGGGCGCGATGTCGGGCTGCTCGGTGGGGGCCGCGGTCGTGGTCTGCATCACCGTCATGGGCCCACGCTAAGACCTTGGAGTGCACTCGAAGCAAGCGGAACCCGGTAAGAAATACACGCGACGCGCGGGCCGGGCGGTGACTAGCGTGCGGGGCATGAGTCTCGTACGCCGTGCCACGGCCGAGGACGCGGCGGAAGTGCTGCGGCTGCGCCAGGTGATGATCGACGCGCTGCCCGGCGGGGACAGCTCCACAGGATGGCACGCCGAGGCGCGGCCGGCGCTGGCGGAGCGGCTGGGCGAGCCGGACGGGGACTTCGCCGCGTTCGTCGTCGACCACCCTGACCGGCCGGGGACGCTGGCGGCGCTGGTCGCCGGGACCGTCGACTACCGGATCGGCAAGGCGGGCAGCCCGCACGGCCGCTCCGGGTACGTCTTCAGCGTGGCGACCGACCCGGACGCCCGGCGGCGCGGGTACGCGCGCGCGTGCATGGAGGAGCTGCTGGCGTGGTTCCGCGAGCGGGGTGCGGGGCAGGTCATGCTGACCGCGTCCCCGGAGGCCGAGCCGCTCTACGCGGCGCTCGGCTTCGTCCACAAGCCGGACCCCACGATGATGCTGCGGCTCTGAGCCGCTTAGGGTCGTGGGCATGCCCTTGAACAGCCTCGCGTCGATCGAGAACTGGCCCGTGCCCACCGCCGCGGCGGGCGTCGTACGCGCCGACGGGACGGTCCTCGGCACCCACGGGCCGGTCGGACACGGCTTCCCGCTGGCCTCCGTCACCAAGCCGCTCGCGGCGTACACGGTGCTCGTCGCGTACGAGGAGGGGGCGGTGGAGCTGGACGAGCCGGCGGGCCCTGAGGGGGCGACGGTACGGCACCTGCTCGCGCACACCTCGGGGCTGGCCTTCGACGAGCACCGGGTGACGGCGCCGCCCGGGGACCGGCGGCTGTACTCGAACGCCGGGTTCGAGGTGCTCGGGGAGCATGTCGCCAAGGCGACGGAGATGCCGTTCGCCGAGTACGCGCGGCAGGCGGTGCTGGAGCCGCTGGGCATGACGGCGACGTCGCTGGAGGGGTCGCCGGCGAAGGACGGCGTGTCGTCGGTGTCGGACCTGCTGCGGTTCGCGGCCGAGCTGCAGGCGCCGCGGCTGCTGGATCCGCGGACGGTGGCGGAGGCGACGCTGAGTGTGCAGTACCCGGGGACGAAGGGGGTGCTGCCGGGGTACGGGCACCAGAACCCGAACGACTGGGGGCTCGGGTTCGAGATCCGCGACTCCAAGTCGCCGCACTGGACCGGGGCCTCGTCCTCGCCGCGGACGTTCGGGCACTTCGGGCAGGCGGGCACGTTCCTGTGGGTGGACCCCGACGCGGGCGCGGCCTGCGCCGCCCTGACAGACCGGGCGTTCGGGCCCTGGGCGATCGAGACGTGGCCGGCGTTCACGGAGGCGGTACTGGCGGAGCTGCACGGCTGAGGCCGGGGGGGTAGGGACGGGGAGCTGTGAAGCGCCCTGTAAGGGGCGCGGGGAACTGCGCGACCAGCCCCCGCCGGGCCGCGGCCGGGCAACGATCTTTGCTACCCCGCCATTTCCCACAGGAGCAGCTCTGTGTCGGAGATGCCCGACGCCTCCAAGTCCTTCGCGTCGGTGATCCGTACGGAGTCTCCCGGTCCCAACTCCGCCTCCCCCAGGCGGACTTCGCCCCGGACGACGTGGACGTACACGTACGCGCCGTCCGGTACCGCCGTCCGCTCCCCCGCTCCCAGGCGGCGCACGTGCAGCATCGCGGCGGCCTCCGGGACCGCGTACGGCGTGGAGTCGGCGATGCCGCGGACGATGTCGTAGGAGGGTTCGCCGCCGGGCCGCACCGGGGCCAGCCACATCTGGACGAAGGTCAGGGGCAGCGGCCCGTCGTTGCGCTCCACGTGGCGGACGCCCCCCGCCGAGCTGAGGCGCTGGACGTCGCCGTGCCGGACCACCGTCTCGTGGCCCGCCGAGTCCCGGTGGGTGAGCTCGCCCTCGACCACCCACGTCACGATCTCGGTGTGGCTGTGCGGATGCTCGTCGAAGCCGGCGCCCGGCGGCAGCCGCTCCTCGTTGCAGGCGATGACCGCACCGAAGCGGAGGTTGTCCGGGTCGTAGTGCGGGCCGAAGGAGAAGGCGTGCGACGACTCGATGCCGGTCGCCGGGTCGCCTCCCGGATAGCGCTGCGCCGCGCGCCTGACGTCCATCACGGCACCACGGTAGACCGCAGTCGGCACCCGGCGGCGCAGGCTCCCGTCCGGATAAGGCAGTCTTGTCCCCGTGCCCGAACCCGTAACCCGCAAGCCCGACCCCTCGGCTCAGAAGGTCCACCCCCACTCCGCGACCCTGAAGCGGCTGGAGAAGTCGTCCGGCAGCCTCGCCGCCCAGGCCATCGCGCGCATGGACGAGACCCTGTCGTGGTACCGGGCCATGCCCCCGGAGAACCGCTCCTGGATCGGGCTGGTCGCCCAGGCGGGCATCGCGGCCTTCACCGAGTGGTTCCGGCACCCGGACGCCCCGCAGGCGATCTCCACGGACGTGTTCGGGACCGCGCCGCGGGAGCTGACCCGCGCGATCACGCTGCGGCAGACCGTGGAGATGGTGCGGACCACCATCGAGGTCATGGAGAGCGCGATCGACGAGGTCGCGGCGCCCGGCGACGAGAGCGTGCTGCGCGAGGCGCTGCTGGTGTACGCCCGGGAGATCGCCTTCGCCACCGCCCAGGTGTACGCGCAGGCCGCCGAGGCACGCGGTGCCTGGGACGCCCGGCTGGAGTCGCTGGTCGTCAACGCCGTGCTGAGCGGCGAGGCCGACGAGGGGGCGGTGAGCAGGGCCGCGGCGCTCGGGTGGAACTCGCCGGACAACGTGTGCGTCGTGCTCGGGACCGCGCCCGACGGGGACAGCGAACTGACCGTCGAGGCGATCCGGCGGGCCTCCCGCCACGCCAAGCTGCAGGTGCTGACCGGGGTGCTCGGGGACCGCCTCGTCGTCATCGCGGGCGGCAACGACAATCCGCTGGCCGTGGCCAAGTCGCTGATCGGGCCGTACGCCGCCGGGCCGGTCGTGGCGGGTCCTGTGGTGCCGGACCTGCTGGCGGCCACCCGGTCCGCGCAGGCCGCCGCCGCCGGGCTCAAGGCCTGTTCCGCCTGGCAGGACGCGCCGCGCCCGGTGCTGGCGGACGATCTCCTGCCGGAGCGCGCCATCGCGGGCGATCCGAGCGCACGCGAGCAGTTGGTGGAGGAGATCTACAGACCGCTGGAAGAAGCCGGTTCGGCGCTGCTGGAAACACTGAGCGTCTATCTGGAGCAGGCGAGCAGCCTGGAGGGTGCCGCCCGGATGCTCTTCGTCCACCCGAACACCGTGCGCTACCGGCTCCGACGTGTGACTGACGTCACCGGATGGTCGCCGTCCGATGTACGATCCGCCTTCACACTGCGGATCGCGCTGATCCTGGGGCGTCTGGTCGATGGAGATCCCCAGTCATAGGCTTTTGTCGGGGGCCTACAAAACCCCCTCGTGTTCTTCGTCCCTGTCCCCACGGGCGGCCGTGGCCGTCCCCAAGAGAGAGTGTGAGAGTGCTCGTACTCGTCGCTCCCGGCCAGGGCGCCCAGACCCCTGGCTTCCTGACCCCCTGGCTCGACCTCCCCGGTGTCGAGGACCGTCTGCGTGCCTGGTCGGACGCCATCGGTCTCGACCTGGTGCACTACGGCACGCACGCCGACGCGGACGAGATCCGGGACACCGCGATCGCGCAGCCGCTGCTGGTCGCCGCGGGACTCGTCTCCGGCGCGGCACTCGGTACCCAGACATCAGCCGCTGCCGCGGCGGTCGCCGACATCGCGCCGGGCGCGGTCGCCGGGCACAGCGTCGGTGAGATCACGGCCGCCGCGTTCGCGGGCGTCCTGAACGACACCGCCGCGCTGGCCCTCGTACGCAAGCGCGGCCTCGCGATGGCGGAGGCCGCCGCGATCACCGAGACCGGTATGTCGGCGCTGCTCGGCGGCGACCCGGACGTCTCCGTCGCGCACCTGGAGAAGCTCGGTCTGACCCCGGCGAACATCAACGGCGCGGGCCAGATCGTCGCGGCCGGCACGCTGGAGCAGCTCGCCGCGCTGAACGAGGACAAGCCGGAGGGCGTCCGCAAGGTCGTCGCCCTCAAGGTCGCCGGTGCCTTCCACACGCACCACATGGGCCCCGCGGTCGAGAAGCTGGCCGAGGCAGCCAGGGAACTCGCGCCACTGGACCCGAAGTTCACGTTCGTCTCCAACAAGGACGGGCAGGCCGTCGCGTCCGGCGCCGAGATCGTGGAGCGCCTCGTCGGCCAGGTCGCCAACCCGGTCCGCTGGGACCTGTGCATGGAGACCTTCAAGGAGCTCGGCGTCACCGCCCTCCTGGAGGTGTGCCCCGGCGGCACCCTGACCGGCCTGGCCAAGCGCGCCCTGCCCGGCGTGAAGACGCTGGCCCTGAAGACCCCCGACGACCTCGACGCGGCCCGCGAGCTCATCGCCGAGCACAGCTGAACTAGGAGCGCACAGCGATGTCGAAGATCAAGCCCAGCAAGGGTGCTCCGTACGCGCGCATCCTCGGCGTCGGCGGCTACCGTCCGACCCGTGTGGTGCCCAACGAGGTGATCCTGGAGACGATCGACTCGTCCGACGAATGGATCCGGTCGCGCTCCGGCATCGAGACCCGGCACTGGGCGGGCCCGGACGAGACCGTCGCCGCGATGTCCATCGAGGCCTCCGGCAAGGCGATCGCCGACGCGGGCATCTCCGCCGAGCAGATCGGCGCCGTGGTCGTCTCCACCGTCTCGCACTTCAGCCAGACCCCGGCCGTCGCCACCGAGATCGCCGACAAGCTGGGCACGGCCAAGGCCGCCGCCTTCGACATCTCGGCCGGCTGCGCGGGCTTCGGCTACGGCCTCACGCTCGCCAAGGGCATGATCGTGGAGGGCTCCGCCGAGTACGTGCTCGTCATCGGCGTGGAGCGGCTCAGCGATCTGACCGACCTGGAGGACCGGGCCACCGCCTTCCTGTTCGGCGACGGCGCCGGCGCGGTCGTGGTCGGCCCCTCGCAGGAGCCGGCGATCGGCCCGACGGTCTGGGGCTCCGAGGGCGACAAGTCGGAGACCATCAAGCAGACCGTGCCGTGGGACCGGCTCCACTTCGGCGACAAGGCCGGGCTTCCGCTGGACAGCCAGGGCAACGTCAAGTTCCCGGCGATCACGCAGGAGGGCCAGGCGGTGTTCCGCTGGGCCGTGTTCGAGATGGCGAAGGTCGCCCAGCAGGCGCTGGACGCGGCCGGGATCAGCGCGGACGACCTGGACGTCTTCATCCCGCACCAGGCCAATGTGCGGATCATCGACTCGATGGTGAAGACTCTCAAGCTGCCGGAGCACGTCACGGTCGCCCGTGACATCCGCACCACCGGCAACACCTCGGCCGCCTCGATCCCGCTCGCTATGGAGCGGCTCCTGGCGACCGGCGAGGCGAAGAGCGGCGACACCGCACTCGTCATCGGGTTCGGGGCGGGTCTCGTCTACGCCGCCACTGTCGTTACCCTCCCCTAGGCACTCCGTGCCGGATCATGCATCCGGAACGGGTCGCCGTCCGCAGTACCGCAGCAGTACCGCAGCAACCGTCTGGAACATCTAAGAAGGAGCGCCTGACATGGCCGCCACTCAGGAAGAGATCGTCGAAGGTCTCGCCGAGATCGTGAACGAGATCGCCGGCATCCCGGTTGAGGACGTCCAGCTGGACAAGTCCTTCACCGACGACCTGGACGTCGACTCGCTGTCCATGGTCGAGGTCGTCGTCGCCGCCGAAGAGCGCTTCGACGTCAAGATCCCGGACGAGGATGTCAAGAACCTCAAGACCGTCGGCGACGCGACCGACTACATCCTCAAGCACCAGGCCTGAGGCAGTTAACTAGCCTCTGGCTGCAATGCCCCGCCACCCGGCGGTGGCGCCGTCGAATCCCGTATCCGTTGGAGAAAGAATTCCCGTGAGCCCGACCAATCGCACCGTGGTCGTCACCGGTATCGGCGCAACCACACCGCTGGGTGGCGACGCAGCTTCGTTCTGGGAGGCGCTGATCGCCGGCAAGTCCGGCGTCCGCCTCCTGGAGCAGGACTGGGCGGCCGAGCTGCCCGTCCGTATCGCGGCGCAGATCGCCGTCGAACCGGGCGAGATCATCCCTCGTCCGCAGGCCCGCAAGCTGGACCGGTCGGCGCAGTTCGCGCTGATCGCCGCCAAGGAGGCCTGGAAGGACGCCGGTTTCACCGCCAGGGCCGGTGAGGACGGGGCCGCCGACCCCGACCGGGTCGGCGCCGTCATCGCCTCCGGCATCGGCGGTGTGACGACCCTCCTCGACCAGTACGACGTGCTGAAGGAGAAGGGCGTACGCCGTGTCTCCCCGCACACCGTGCCGATGCTGATGCCCAACTCGCCGGCCGCCAACGTCGGTATCGAGCTGGGCGCGCGGGCCGGCGTGCACACGCCCGTGTCGGCCTGCGCCTCCGGCGCCGAGGCCATCGGGTACGCCATCGAGATGATCCGCACCGGCCGTGCGGACGTCGTCGTGGCCGGCGGCACCGAGGCGGCGATCCACCCGCTGCCCATCGTCGCGTTCGGCAACATGATGGCGATGTCCAAGAACAACGACGACCCCGAGGGTGCGTCGCGTCCCTACGACTCCGGCCGTGACGGCTTCGTCCTCGGCGAGGGCGCGGGCGTGATCGTCCTGGAGTCCGAGGAGCACGCGAAGGCGCGCGGGGCGCGGATCTACGCCGAGGCGGTCGGCCAGGGCATCTCGGCCGACGCGCACCACATCACGCAGCCGGAGCCGTCGGGCAACGGGATCGCGCACGCGCTGCAGAACCTGCTCGACAACACGGATCTGAAGCCGGCCGAGATCGTGCACGTCAACGCGCACGCGACGTCGACGCCGCAGGGTGATGTGGCCGAGATCAAGGCGCTGCGGAAGGTGTTCGGCGACGACGTCGACCACATGGCGATCTCCGCGACCAAGTCGATGACGGGTCACCTGCTGGGTGGTGCGGGCGGCATCGAGACCGTCGCGTCGATCCTCGCGCTGGTGAACCGGACGGCTCCGCCGACCATCAACCTCGACGAGCTCGACCCCGAGGTCAACGCGGATGTGGTGCGGGGCGAGGCGAGGGAGCTGCCCGAGGGCAGGATCGCCGTGCTGAACGATTCGTTCGGGTTCGGCGGCCACAACGTGGTCCTTGCGTTCCGGACCGTGTGAAAAACCTTGCTTTAAGGCCTGTGGCCCAAGCTCCGGTGTCGGAGTTTGGGCCACAGTGCGTTTCGTTGTCGGCTGACGGCCGGTGGGGGTTGTTCGCGCAGTTCCCCGCGCCCCTAAAGGGGCGCCAGCCCCTGGCTTTTAGGGGCGCGGGGAACTGCGCGACAAGCCACGACGGCGCCGCGGACGAGATCCGGTCGGCGTCAGACCACCTGGTGGAGCCAGCGGACCGGCGCGCCCTCGCCCGCGTAGCGGAACGGCTCCAGTTCGTCGTCCCAGGGCTTGCCGAGCAGCTTGGCGATCTCGGCCTCCAGGGCCGTCTCCCCGCGCTGTGAGCGGGTCAGGGCGGCCCTCAGGCGGTCCTCGGGGATGAGGATGTCACCGTGGATCCCGGTGACCGCGTGGAAGATGCCGAGGTCGGGAGTGCAGCTGTAGCGCTCGCCCTCGGCCTTCGCACAGGGCTCGGCGGTGACCTCGAAGCGGAGCAGGTGCCAGCCGCGCAGCGCGGAGGCGAGTTTGGACGCCGTGCCGACCTCACCCTGCCAGGAGAACTCGGAGCGCCAGGTGCCGGGCGCGGCCGGCTGGCGGATCCAGTCGAGGTTGACGCGCGTGCCCAGCACCCCGGCGACGGCCCACTCGACGTGCGGGCACAGCGCGCGGGGCGCGGAGTGCACGTACAGAACTCCACGTGTCGTCACCGGAACCTCCGGGCTGAGCGGACATCTTGCTGGCTGGCTGGCGGCAGTGACACGACGGCCGCGTTGATGGCGAGGCTACCGTGCGGTGGCGCAAGGAGTGTGACGTACCGTCGGTCCCACAGCCAGGAAACCCCCGCCATTCACCCAGGGGGACGCTTGTACGGGGTTGGTCCGTTGCACGGCGCGGGCCGGGAACTCCCGTGCGTTGTCATTACGGGGGACGATCGGGCAAACGGAGAGGACCTACGGGGTATGCGCAAGCAGCGACGCCGGCGTTCGCGTGCCCTGGCAGGCGCCGTCGCCGTCACCGCCGCGCTGGGGGTGGCCGGGTGCGATGCGCTGGGCGGTTCCTCCGGCGCGACCGGGAGCGAGAAGACGCGGGCCGCGCGGACCGTGCAGGTGTGGGACCGCAGCCCCGCCTCGATCGCGGCCGTCGGCGACTCCATCACCCGCGGCTTCGACGCCTGCACGGTGCTCTCGGACTGCCCCGAGGTGTCCTGGGCGACCGGTACCAGCGACCAGGTGGACAGTCTCGCGGTGCGGCTGCTGGGGCGGGCCCGGGCGGCCGACCACAGCTGGAACTACGCGGAGACCGGCGCCCGGATGGCCGACCTGCCGGAGCAGATGGCCGACGCGGCGGTACGGAAGCCGCAGTTGGTGACGGTGATGGTGGGGGCGAACGACGCCTGTCGTACGTCGGTGCGGGCGATGACCTCGGTGGCCGACTTCCGCAGCGGGTTCGAGGACGCGCTGGGCACCCTGCGCAAGGAGCTGCCGAAGACGCAGGTGTACGTGGCGAGCGTGCCGAACCTGAAGCGGCTGTGGTCCGAGGGGCGGACCAACCCGCTGGGCAAGCAGGTGTGGAAGCTGGGCATCTGCCCGTCCATGCTGTCCGACGCGGACGACCTGACCAGCGCGGCGACCGTGCGCCGGGACAAGGTCCAGCAGCGGGTCGAGGACTACAACAAGGTGCTGGAGCAGGTCTGCGCCAAGGACCGGCGGTGCCGGTTCGACGGCGGGGCCGTGTACGCGTACCGGTTCGGAACCGATCAGCTCAGCCACTGGGACTGGTTCCATCCGAGCACCGACGGCCAGTCCCGACTCGCCGCCATCGCCTACCGGGCCGTCACCGCGAAGGATCCGGTGGGCTAGAACCGGCGTGCGAGAACCGGTGGGCTTGAACGGGTGGGCCGGAACGGGTGGGCTGGAACGGGTGGACTAGACCCCTGGCTTAGGGTTTCCCCATGAACGAACTTTTCGGCACACTTCCCGACGGCACCGAGGTGCACCGCTGGACGCTGGAGCGCGCGGGGACCCGGGTGCGGGTGCTGTCGTACGGCGGGATCGTGCAGTCGGTCGAGGTCCCGGACCGGGAGGGGCGCACGGCGGACGTGGTGCTGGGGTTCGCCGGTCTGGACGGGTACCTGGAGCACCCGGGGCCCTACTTCGGCGCCCTGGTCGGCCGGTACGCCAACCGGATCGCGCACGCCCGCTTCCCGCTGGACGGCGTGACCTACGCCCTGGAGCCGAACAACGCGCCCAACTCCCTGCACGGCGGCGCCCGCGGCTTCGACAAGCGGGTGTGGGAGGTGGCGCCCGTCGAGCACGGGGTGCGGCTGACCCGGGTGAGTCCGCACGGGGAGGAAGGGTTCCCGGGGCGGCTGGAGCTCGCCGTGACGTACACGCTGGACGAGTCGGGCGCCCTGCACATCGCCTACGAGGCGGTCACCGACGCGCCGACCGTCGTGAACCTCACCAACCACAGCTACTTCAACCTGGCGGGCTCCGGGAACGCGGGCGGCCACGAGCTGCGGATCGCGGCCTCGCGCTACACCCCCGTGGACGCGGACCTGATTCCGACGGGGGTGCTGGAGGACGTCTCGGGCTCCCGGTTCGACTTCCGCGCGGCCCGCAAGGTGGGCTCCGGGTACGACCACAACCTCGTCCTGGACAAGGGGGTGACCGGGACCCCGGTGGAGATCGCCGAGCTGCACGAGCCGGCGTCCGGCCGCACCCTCACCGTGGCCACCACCGAACCGGGCATCCAACTCTACACCGCCGAGCACCTGACCGGCCCCTTCGCCCCCGGCGACGGCGTGGCCCTGGAGACCCAGCACTTCCCGGACTCCCCCAACCGCCCCGGGTTCCCGAGCACCCGGCTGGACCCGGGCGCGACCTACCGTTCGGAGACGGTGTACGGCTTCGGGGTGCGGGACTGACGACACCCGCCGACGCCGTCCACCGACACGCAAGCCCCGGTCCAGGGGTCAGGTCCCGGACCGGGGCTGCTCAAGGGGGACGCGTCCCGCTCCGACCTTAGCCGCGGCTGTGCGGAGACGGCCGGTCATCGAGCACGTCGCGGCGATCTCGTACGAACCCTTCACAAACGCCCGTGGGCCCGTGGTGGCCGATGGCGTAGACCACATCGCGGCCCACACGCGATACTGCGCCCGACCTGCACCACGCACCCCACTGCGACGGAGGGCCAACTCCCTTGACTTCCCTACGTGTTCGGACGGGCGTTCTCGGCATCGTGCTGCTGGCCGGAGCACTCGTCCCCACCGCCGCGCACGCGGCCACCGCCCCCTCCCCCACCGTCGAGGAACAGCGGCTCGACCAGCCGGTGCCGCAGGAGATACTCCGGCGGTCCGGGTTCGACACCGTGGCACCCGGGTTCGCCCGGGCGCTGGCGGACGCGCACTCCTACGCGCAGGCCCGGCAGGCCGTGGCACGGCAGGGGGCGGCGCTGTGGCGGCGGGCCGTGGACCGGGCGCAGGGCCGCGGTCCCGCCGGGGGCGACCTGAGCCGGGACGACGACCGGCCGCTGTACTGGGCGCGGCTCGGGATGACCCGCCAGGTGCGCACCTGGGAGCCCGGGTTCGGGGTCGGCGAGCGGCAGCGGGCGGCGCTCCTCGACGTGCTGGAGCGGACCTCGCGCGGGCAGACGGACATCCGCTACCCGGGCAGGGGCGTCCGGCGGATCCTCGTCACCGGGTTCGACCCGTTCACCCTCGACCGGGACATCCGGATCTCCAACCCGTCCGGGGCGAGCGCGCTGGCCCTCGACGGGACCGTGATCGAGACCGCCGAGGGACCCGCGCGGGTGGAGACGGCGGTGTTCCCGGTGCGGTGGGACGACTTCGCGGCGGGCACCGTGGAGCGGACGCTCCGGCCGTACCTGCCGAAGGTGGACCTGTTCACGACCGTGAGCCAGGGGCGGGTCGGGCGGTTCGACGTGGAGCGGACCAACGGCGCCTGGCGGGGCGGGTTCGCGGACAACGAGAACATCGGCCGGACCGGGACCGTCCCGGTCACCGACCCGGCCTCGCAGCCGCAGTGGACGACCACCACCCTCCCGTACGCGGCGATCACGGCGGCCGACACCGGGCGGTTCCCGGTGTACGACCACACCGAGGTGACCGAGATCCCGGCGGGCGGTACCGATCCCGTCGTACGGGCGGACGGGCCGACCGCGGGGTCCACCGCGCGGGCCGGGGGCGGCGGGGACTACCTGTCCAACGAGATCGCCTACCGGGCCACGCTGCTGCGCGACCGGCTCGGGCTGCACGACACCCTGCCCGGCGGGCATGTGCACACGCCGGTGCTGCAGTTCGGCGCCGGGAACACGACACAGGTGACCGACCCGGAGTTCGTGCGGAACCGGGTGGACATCATCGACCAGGTGCGGGCGATCCTGACCGTGGCGGCGGACGCGGGCCTCGGGAAGAGCCTCAGGAAGAGCTGACGGGTTCGTCCGCGCGCTCGTCCTCCTCGGCCGTCTCCTCGCCCAGCAGGTCGCGGGCGAGGAGGGTGGCGCCCGCGACCGCGCCCGGCATCAGGAACACCGCGACGAACGGCACCAGGAAGGCCAGGCCCAGCGGGGTGCCGAAGCCCCACACCAGGGTCTTGCGGGACCGGAGCAGGGCGAGCCGGGCGCGCAGGTCGACGCCTCGGCGCTGGAGGGCGACGGCGGCGAGTTCCTCGGTGAGGAAGAACCCGGTCACGAAGAAGCCGACGACCGGGACGACGGTCTGCCCGACGAAGGGCAGGAAGCCGAGGGCGAAGAGCAGGACGCCCCAGAGGCCGGCCCGGAGCAGGACGCGCAGGCTGTCCCGGGCGGAGATCCACAGCTCGCGCCAGAACGGCAGTCCGGACTCGGGCGCGGTGCCGTCGGGCGAGACGTCCGCGTCGACCTTCTCGGAGAGGCTCTCGTAGAACGGCTGGCCGACCAGCAGCGTCACCGCGGTGAAGGTGAGGACGGCGCCGAGGAGGCCGAGGGCGAACAGGACGGCGGTGAGGAAGCCGCGGAAGAGGCCGAGCCAGGGGCTGGACCAGTCGTCGGCGAACGGCGTGGCCCAGGCGACGAAGTCCGCTCCCCATATCGCGAGGGCGACCAGGGCCGCCGCGTACAGCACGAGCGTGATCAGACCGGGCAGCAGCCCGAACCCGAACTGCCTGCCGTGCCGCCCGACCCACCGCTGGCCCTTGAGGAGATAACCGAAACCCACCCCGAGATCACGCATGGCCAAAACTTTACCGGGACCCGGGCCCCGAAAGGGGCGCGGGGAACGGCGCGACCAGCCCCCACACCGCCGCAGCCGAACAACGACGCAATCCCGGCCACCCCAGCGGAGCTCTACGCGGGGGTCACCGCCACCACCACCCCCCGGTCCGCCGCCGGGCTGACCGCCGCCGACACCCGTACCGCCGTGGCCCGGGCCACCCGCCCCGCGCGGGCGGCGGAGGCCAGCAGGAGGGGCTGGAGGCGTTCGAGCCCGGTCACGGCGAGTTCCTCGGCGGCGATCAGCGCCGGGCCGGCCGCCCTGGCCGTCTTCGCCGCCGCCTCCGTCAGGTCGGCCAGCGGCGGCAGCGCGGCGCGGACCACGCCCGCGCCCGCCGTGGTCACCCGCTCGGCCAGGGCCACCTGGAGGGGCAGCAGCGGGGCCACGGCCGAGGTGACGGCGTCGGCGATGCGGTGGAGTTCGGGGGCGGAGTCCCGCAGGACCTCGGCCGCCGTGCGCAGCAGCGGGGTGAGGGCCAGCAGGACGCCGGCCGCCCCGCCCGCGGCCGGCGGCAGCAGCGGGGAGAGCGCCTCGGCCAGTTCGCGGAGCGCCGCCGCGAACTCCTCCACCGCCGGCTCCACCGCGTCCAGCAGCGGCAGCAGGCCGTCCCTGAGGGCCGTCAGCAGCGGTTCGGCCACCGGGTGGCCCGCGAGCGGCGCGCCGCTGGTGCCGAGCCGGGTGAGGGTCTCCACGACGCGGTAGAAGGCCTCCTGTGCCCCCGGCGCGGCACTGGCCTCGGCCAGCTCCGCGGTCGTCCGGTGCAGGACGCGCAGCAGTTCGGGGGCCGAGCCCTCGCGTGGGTCCAGGGTGTTGACGGCGATCTTCGTGAGGTTCTGGGCGGTGTCCAGGAGCCGGCCGGTGATGTCGGTGGTGCTGCGGGCCATGCGCAGCACGTCCGCCCTGCCGGGAAGTGAGGGAATCGTCGCCATGGGCCGGGGCCCTCCCGCCGCTGTGGGGTCTGTCCGCGGTGTGTCCGCCCTCAGCATGCCCCGGTTGAGTCGAACAGGTACATCTCGCCGTACCGATCTCAGGAACGGGTAGGTCGCCCAGGTGGGTAGGGCGTTGTTCACAGTGGGAGCTGCCCCCCGGCGGCTCGGTTGAGGAGAACGGATGACGCAGGAGATCACCGTCCAGGGCACGGTCGCGGAGGGTTTCGAGGCGGTGCGCGACGAGTTCGCCGCCTTCGTCGCGGGCGAGCCGGCCGATTACGAGGGGCAGTTGTGTACGTACGTCCACGGCCGGCGGGTCGTCGACCTGTGGGCGGGCGAGGAGGCCGGCGGGGACTCCCTGTACAGCGTGTTCTCGTCCACCAAGGGGGCGGCGCACCTGGTCGTGGCGATGCTGGTGCAGGACGGCACGCTGGAGCTGGACCGTAAGGTCACCTACTACTGGCCGGAGTTCGGCGCGGAGGGCAAGGGCACGCTGACCCTGCGGGACCTGCTGGCGCACCGGGCGGGTCTGGTCGGCACCGACACCGGGTTCGGCCGGCAGGAGCTGAGCGACGACCGTGCGATGGCCGAACGCCTCGCCGACCAGCGGCCGTTCTGGCGCCCCGGCACGGCCTTCGGCTACCACGCCCTCGTCATCGGGGCCCTCACCGGCGAGGTGGTACGGCGGGCGACCGGCCGTACGCTCCAGGACGTGTACGAGGAGCGGGTCCGGGCGCCCTACGGCCTCGGCTTCTTCCTCGGTCTGCCGGCCGCGCACGAGCCGCGCTTCCGCACGACCCTGCCGATGCGGCCCACGTCCGAGCAGCAGGCCCTGCTCGACTCCGTCCCGTCCGGCCCGCAGACCCTGGCGGGGATCGCCTTCAACCGGCACACGGCCGAACCCACGGACCTGGCGTCCCTCCCGAACGACCGGCTGGTCCGCGCCAAGGGCCCGGCCTCCTTCGGCGGGGTGGCGTCCGCGCGCGGCCTGGCCGGCATGTACGCGGCCCTGCTGAGCGAGGTCGACGGCAAGGCCCCGCTGCTGAAGGAGGACACGGTGGCGGAGTTCGGCCAGATCCACTCGGTCGGCTACGACCTGGTGGCGCGGGCCCACAAGTCCTACGGCCTCGGCTTCCAGGCCACCGCGGACACCTGGCACCCGTTCCTCGGCGCGGGCACGATCGGCCACAGCGGGGCAGCCGGTTCACAGGCGTTCGCGGACCCGCGCAGCGGCATCGCCTACGGCTACACGCGCCGCCGGTTCGCGTTCCCGGGCGGCGCGGCCCCCGAGAACGACCGCCTGGCACTGGCCGTGCACCAGGCGGTACTCACAACGCGCTGAGCGCAACCCACCTAGGGGCGCGGGGAACTGCGCGACCAGCCACACACCGCCCGCACCCGGCAGGGCACCGCACCAGGCAGCCGAGTGGGCCGCACCCCACGCCCCCAAGGGCGCGGCCTACTCACCGCACACAAGCCTCGCCCCACCCCAGTCCGCATGGTCATGCGCGTTCCCGTCCCCACCGTCCCCGACGACGAGATGCAGCTCCTGCACGCCGGTCACGTCGGCGTCCAGCGCCACCCCCGCCGACTCCCCCGTCAGCACCGGCGTCGTGGCCACCGTGCGCCCGTCCCCGACCAGGGAGAAGACGACCGACCCGTACGGCGCGACCTCGTCGTCGATGCCGACGGTGGCCGTGAACCGGGTGCAGTTGCCGCCGAGGTAGAAGGCCACGTCACTGTCGGCGTGGACGCCGAGCCCCTTGGCGAACGGAGTGCCGCGAAGAGCCATCGGCAGACCGTCCCCCGCCGCCTGCTCCCCGTTGGACGTGTCGCGTTCGACCGGCCCCCACCCGTTGTCGGCGGAGACGAACGACAGATCGCTCAGGTACGGGCTCCCGGTGGGCGCCGGGATCGGCACCCGCGTACTCGCGCTGCCGTACGTCCAGTGCCGCACGCCGTCGCGGTCGTACGTGGCGAGCGGCAGGAACGTCTCGGTCACCGGGGTGTCGGTGGCGGTCGGCGCGGTGACGGTCCAGCTCGCGGTGACCGAGTGGCCCGGGGCGACCTTCGTGAAGGTGACGGGTGTGGTGGGGGTGGCCCGCCAGTTCGCCGGGATGCCGGGCGCCAGCGTGAGGCCGGTGGCCGGTCCGCCGGCCGCCGGGAGGGTGAAGGTGGTGGTGAGGGTCGCCGACGCGCCCCGCTGGACCGTGGCCGGCAGGTCGGCGGTGAGGGTGGCCGGAGGCGCGGCGGGGTGCCGTACGGGGGTGACGGCCAGGTTGTCGAACTCGTCGGTCTGGTAGCCGACCACGCCCAGGCCGACCTGCCCGGCCGGGTACGCGGAGTCGTCCACCGCACCGACCCGGCGGCCGTCGACGCTCGCGGTGATGGTGGTACCGCTGAAGCTCAGGGCCAGGGTGTGCCAGTGCCGGGTGCCCAGCGCCCGGGTGGTTCCGGCGGCGAGGGTGGTCAGCCGACCCGCGGTGTCGCTCCTGACGATCGACCAGGCACCCGTGTCGGCGGCCCGCAGGAAGTAACCCGCCTGGTGGGACTGCGGGCGCTGCTGCTCACCGGCCCTGCCGATGAGTTCGACGGTGCCGGGCTGCGCCAGACGGACGTCGGAACTGACCGTGTAGTCCCGCCAGTCCGTGTCGCCGAGCAGCGCGAACGCGTCGCTGTCGTCCTGCCACTCGATGGGCTGCTGCGCCGCCATCTGCCGTACGCACCGTCCCGGCCGTCCGCCACCGCAGGCCGCGGTCTCGAAGGAACCCTGCATGTCGGAGAGGTACTTGGCCTCCCGGCCGGGGGTGGGCCGCTCGAAGGAGTCCCGGTAGGGCAGGGCGAGGTGCCGTTGCGGCGGGCTGACGGCGGTGCCGTGGCCCTGGCCGGTGGTGGTGGTCAGGGAGTAGACGTGGCCGGGCTGGAGGGTCACGGAGAAGTGCCCGGCCCGGGGGGTCACGTCGCCGGTGTGGACGAAGCCCCGGCCGCCGGCGGAGAGGTCGGTGGCCCAGACGTGCACGGTGCCGGTGGGAAGTCCGCCGCCGACGGTGAAGTCGGCTCGCTGCGCGGTGCTCGCGGTGGAGGTCTCGACGATCGTGCTGTAGGCGGAGTTGTCGGCGGGCTTGAGGGTGACGTAGCTGCCGTCGGCGCGGTCGCCGCCGAGGTAGCCGCTCGCCTGGTCGACGAACTTCCAGCCGGGACGCGTGACCTGGGTGACCTGGGCGGTGGTCCAGAGGCTGGTGCCGAGTTGATACGCCCCGGACCACGGCTGGTTCGCGACCGCGAGACCCACCGTGTCGTACGGCAGGTTCGGGTAGACCGCCGCCAGCAGGGGCCAGTTGAGGTAGGCGGTGTACCTGCCGTCGAGGTAGCCGCGGGTGATGGAGCGGATCAGCGCGCCGGCGCCGGTGTCCTCGTCGAGGGAGCCGTTCTCGCTGGCCCACAGGGGTTTTCCGGTGGCCTGGGCGGTGTCGGAGCTGTAGCAGGTGTCCGCGGTGCCGCCGTCGCCGCCCTCGCAGGGGTAGTGCACGCCGACGACGTCGACGGAGTCGGCGAACTGCTGGTCCCCGGCGATGTCGTCGGCGACGTCCAGACCCGAGTCGGCGGCGACGATCCGCACCGGGAGGTGCCGGGCGGCGAGCGCGGCGTGCAGCTTCTCGTACCAGGCCGTGTCGTAGCCGCGTTCGTTCCAGCCGCCCAGGTAGTCGATGTCCAGGCCGTGCTGCCGGGCGCAGCCCAGCCAGTCGACCAGGTAGTCGATCATGTCCTGGGACCAGAAGTCGCCGCCGCCCGGGGTGTCGCCGGTGTTGCCGATCCAGCCGGGGGCGCCCCAGGCCAGGCCGTACAGCTCGATGTCCGGGTTGCGCTTCTTGGCCTGCTCCATCAGCCACCACTCGTAGCCGCTGTCGCAGTGCACGGTGCCCCGGGTGTGCTCGATGCTGGGTTCGGAGCCGTCGGTGGAGTTGGTGTCGCCGCCGATCTCCACCTTGAGCAGGTGCAGGGCGGCCCCGTAGCCGGGTTTGAAGAGGTAGTCGAGGATGCGGCTGCGTTGCGGCTCGGGGTAGTCGACGAGCAGCCGGGAGTTGCCTCCGCCGCCGCTGATGGCGCCGATGCCGTCGAAGGTGCGGCCGGTGCCGGACCCGTCCACGGTGATCGTGGTGGCCGGCGGCGCGGATGTCGTGGTGGCGGCGTGGGCTGACAACGATGTCAGAGCGCCGGACACGAACACGAGGCAGCTGATGAGTGCGAGCCATGACAGCGCGCGGTACCGGACGGACTGGAGCATGCGGCTCTCCCGACCCCGAGGCCCAGTGGAGGCGAACACCTCCGCGCACATGGCTACAGGAACGCACAGCTCCAGGGAAGACTTCGGACAGGATCCAACACGGAAACGGGGCGCCCTCACCCCGGGAACCCCGGCTCGCCGCCGGACCCGTGAGGGCGCCCACCGCTCCCTGCGGCCTTACAGCTTGACGATCATCTTTCCGGTGTTGTCGCCGCGCAGGACCCCGAGGAACGCCTCCACGTTGCTCTCGATGCCCTCGGCGACCGTCTCGCGGTACTTCAGCTGCCCGGAGGCCACCCACGGGCCGACCTCGGCGACGAACTGCGGCTGCAGGTCGTAGTGGTCGCCGACCAGGAAGCCCTCGATCCGGCCGCGGGTCTGGATGAGACGCGCGAGGTTCTTCGGGCCGGGGACGGGCTCGGTGCTGTTGTAGACGGAGATCATGCCGCAGACCGCGATCCGGCCGTCCCGGTTGAGCTGGCCTACGGCCGCCTCCAGGTGGTCGCCGCCGACGTTGTCGAAGTAGACGTCCACGCCGTCGGGGGCGGCGGCGCGCAGCTGCTCGCTCACCGGGCCGTTCTTGTAGTTGAACGCCGCGTCGAAGCCGTACTCCTCGACCAGGAGCTTCACCTTCTCGTCGGAGCCGGCCGAGCCGATCACCCGGGAGGCGCCCTTGAGCTTGGCGATCTGGCCGACCTGGCTGCCGACGGCACCGGCGGCGCCGGAGACGAAGACGGAGTCGCCCTCCTTGAAGGAGGCGGTGCGCAGCAGGCCGGCGTACGCGGTGAGGCCGGTCATGCCGAGGACGCCGAGGTAGGTCGAGAGCGGCGCGGCGTCGGCGTCGACCTTGACGGCGTTCTTCGCGTCCACGACCGCGAACTCGCGCCAGCCGAAGAAGTGCAGGACGTGGTCGCCGGCCGCGATGCCCTCGGCGTTCGACTCGACGACCTCGCCGACCGCACCGCCCTGCATGACCTTGCCCAGCTCGAAGGGGGCGACGTACGACTTCGCGGCACTCATCCGGCCGCGCATGTACGGGTCGACGGAGAGGTACTTGTTCCGCACGAGCACCTGCCCCTCGCCCGGCGTGGGGACCTCCGTCTCGACGAGGGCGAAGTCCTCGGGCTTCGGCCAGCCGACGGGACGGCTCAGCAGGTGCCACTCGCGGTTGATCATGACGTACGCCTTTCCGAAATTACTTCAGTACCTGAAACAACCATGCTCCTGAATATTTCATGATGTCAAGTAACGCGGTACCCTGGAGCGCATGTCGTCCACACGGTCCACCCCAGCGCAGACCCGCCGTCCCGACGCCCTGACCCTGGAGGTCGTCGAGCTCATCGGGGACGTCGTGGCCCGTTTCTACGCGGACTACGAGGAGGCGGCGGGCGAGCACACGCTCACCGGGGCGCAGGCGCGGCTGCTCAGTCTGCTCTCGCTGGAGCCGCTGCCGATGCGGAAGCTGGCCCAGAAGCTGAAGTGCGAGCCGTCCAACGTGACGGGGATCGTGGACCGGCTGGAGGCGCGCGGGCTCGTGGAGCGGCGGCCCGACCCGGCCGACCGCCGGGTGAAGCTGGCCGCGGCGACGGACGAGGGGCGCCGGGTCGCCCGGGACCTGCGCGAGGGGCTGCGCTTCGCGCGCGAGCCGCTGGCGGGGCTGTCGGACGAGGAGCGGCTGTCGCTGCGGGATCTGCTGCGCAGGATGCTCGACGCGTAGACGCTCCGCTGGGGGGGCCGCGATTGGCGTGTGGGCGTCTGGGGTTGTGTGTCGGCTGCGGCGGCGTTGTGGCTGGTCGCGCAGTTCCCCGCGCCCCTTCGGGGCGCTGCCCAGCGGGGGGAGCCTAGAGTCGCCGGATGCAGATGGATCTCAATCTCCTGACGGTACTCGACGCGCTGTTGGAGGAGGGGAGTGTGACGGGGGCCGCTGACCGGCTTCGACTCTCGGCGCCTGCGGTCAGCCGGAGTCTGGGGCGGATCAGGCGGCTGACCGGGGATCAGATCCTGGTGCGCACCGGACGGACGATGACGGCCACGCCGTACGCGCTGGCGGTGCGGGCGGACCTGCACCGGCTCGTGCAGGAGGCGCAGGGGCTGCTGGCGCCGCAGCGGCGGCTGGATCTGGCCACGCTGGACCGGACGTTCACCGTGCAGTTCCACGAGGCCGTCACCACCGCGATCGGCCCCGGGCTCCTGAAGGCCGTACGGGACCGGGCACCCGGCGTGCGGCTGCGGTTCCTTGCCGAGTCCGGTACGGACACGAACGACCTGCGGCACGGGCAGGTGGACATCGAGGTGGGTGCCACCGAGCCGGCCGCCCCCGAGATCCGGTCGCAGACGCTGGGCGAGGACCGGCTGATGGTCGCCGTCCCCGAGGGCCTGCCGGGCGGTCGCCTGAGCCTCGCGCAGTACGCCGCGGCCGACCATGTCCTGGTCTCCCGCCGGGGCCGCCTGCGGGATCCGGTCGACGAGGCCCTGCAGGAGCACGGTCTGCGGCGCCGCACGGTGGCCGCGGTGCCGACGACGACGGCGGCACTGGATTTCGCGCGGAGCAACGACGTGCTGGTGACCGTGCCGGCGCGGATGTGCGCGGAGGCCGTCGCGCGGCAGGGACTGCGGCTGACGGAGCTGCCGGTGACCGTGGCACCCGTCCCGCTGATCGCGGCCTGGCACCAGCGCTACGAGGGCGATCACGCCCACCGGTGGCTGCGGGAGCAGGTCAAGACATTGATTGCGTCTCGGTAAATCCAGAGTTGAGAACGTTGCACTGGACGCAACGACGTCCGGGCCCTTCACTGGTGTCAACACCGGCGAAGGGGAGGAAAACCCATGGAGCTACTGGAGAAAGTCGTCGAGATCGCCCGCGAGGCGGGCGAGCGGCTGCTGAAGACGTACTCGGCCGAGGCACGCCCGAAGAGCCGCGCCGACATGTACGCCTTCGGCCGGCGGATCGAGGGCGGCACCAGCGAGTACCTGGAGGCCGCGCTGCGCGAACTGCGGCCGGAGGCCGGCTGGGTCGGCGACGAGATGGAGGGCAGCGACCTGCCCGAGGGCGAGTGGTGGGCCACCGACGGGATCGAAGGGGGCGTCAACCACGTCCACGGGCTGCCCGAGTGGTCGGTCAACATCACGCTGATCCGGGACAACGTCCCCGTGCTGACCGTCGTACGGATGCCGGTGCCGGACCTGACCTACACCGCCGTGCGGGGCGGGGGCGCCTTCCTCGACGGGGTGCGGCTGCGCGTGTCGGAGAAGCAGAGCCTGGACGCGGCGGTCGTCACGGCCAGCCAGGCGCCGGGGAACCCGGAGGCCAACCGGCGCTTCGGTGACGCGGTGGCCGCGCTGATGGGCGTGTCCCTGCTGGTGCGCAACACGATCCCGACCACGTTCCCGCTGCTCGCGGTCGCCTCCGGGCAGTACGACGTCTTCTGGCAGTACGAGCCCGACCTGCCGGGTGTCGCGGCCGGCTCGCTGCTGGTCTCCGAGGCCGGCGGAACCGTCACGGACCTGCGCGGGCAGCCGTGGCGGCCGGGGAGCCCCGACGTCCTGATCGCCGCGCCCGGGCTGCACGAGGCCGCCCGCGCCGTCCTGGACGGCGTCGCGTCATGAACGTCACGATCCTCGGCGCGTCGGGCGGTACGGGACTGCAGCTGACCCGGCAGGCCCTCGAACGCGGCCACACGGTGGTGGCCGTCGCCCGCGATCCACAGCGGATCTCCGTGCCCGACGGGACCCGGCTGACCCGGATCGCCGCGGACGTGCGCGACGCGGCGCGGCTGGCCGAGGCGCTGCGGGACAGTACGACCGTGCTGTCCGGGCTCGGCATCAGCGGCGGCAGCGAGCCGGGCATCCTGACGGCGGGCGCGCGGGCGGCCGTCGACGCGGGCGCCCGGGTGATCTGGCTCGGCGCGTTCGGCACCGGTGCGACCGCGCAGGCGGCCGGGGGGTTCACCCGCAACCTGCTGCGGACGTTCATGAAGTCCGAGATGGCCGACCGGGTGACGGCGTGCGAGGTGGTGACCGGCTCCGGCGGCACGGTGTTCCATGCCGGCCCGCTGGCGGACACGCCGCTGAGCGCGACCCGGCGCACGCTCGGCGTGGAGGAGGCGCCGAGGAGGTTCTTCCCGGCGAGGGTGGGGCGGGCGACGGTCGCGGCGGCGATGCTGGACGAGGCCGAGAGCGGGAGTCATCCGGGGCGGACGGTGATTCCGGTGGACTGAGGATCGCTTTGCTGGGTTTGCTCCGGTGGACATGTCGAGCGCCGGCCGGTGGGGGCCGGTCGCACAGCTCCCCGCTCCCCTGACGGGGCGCTCCGGCGGCGGGGCGCCGTCCGGCGGTGCTCCCTTACGAGCACCACCACAGGAACCGGGTGCACGTCTTGCTCGGGGACGGGGAGGGGGACGGGTCCGACGTCGTCGGGGTCGCCGTCGGGGTCGAGCCCGTCGTGGATGTCGCCGTCGCCGTGGGCTTGCCGGTGACCGGGGCCGTCGTCGCCGACTGGGCGTTCGCGTCCTTCGAGGAGGAGGGGGACGGGGAGCCGGACGCCTTGTCCTTCGAGGAGGAGGGGGACGGGGAGGCCGAGGGGTCGGCGGAGGCGGAGCCGGGTGTGCCCGTCGCGCCGGAGGTGTCGCCCAGGGGCTGGGCCGTCGTGCCGGGGGACGACGTCGACGTAACGCCGTCGGTCGTGTCGCCGCCCGCCGAGGCCGAGCCGGGGCTGGTGAACGGTATGGCGTCCGTGCCGAGTTCGGCGAGACTCAGGCCGCCCGCCGCCAGTACGCACGCCGCGGCCACCAGCAGGACCCTGCGGCGCCGCCGGCGATGGGCGGCGGCCTTGCGGTCGCGACGGCTCCCGTCCGGGGCGGACAGCGGTTCCTCGGGATCCCCGGGATCCTCGGCGAGGCTGTCGGCGGCCTGCCCCCGGCTCCGGCCGCCGCGTCCGCGCGCCGCCCGCCGCCGGTCGGCCCGGCCGCCCGCCGGCACTCCGTCGGCCTCGGTCTCGGCGTCCTCGGTGTCCTCGGCGTCCTTGGCGCTCCGTGCGTCCTCGGCGCCCTGTGCGTCTTCGGTGAACGCCGGGCCGCGGCCGTACCCGCCGCCGGCGAACCGCGGCTCCGTGTACGGGGTTTCACCGGGCGTAACCGGTTCGGAGGCGGACGCTTCCGGCGCTGACGCGCGTAGCGTTTCGGCGGCGGTGCCGCACCCCGGGCAGGCGAGGGCGCCGTTGAGGTGCCGTCGGCACGGGTAGCAGTAGTCCATGACGCGGGAAGACTAAGTTCCCCACCAGTCACTTAACCAGCCACCCCTGTGAAGGTTCTGTGGGGGACCGAAAAACGTATCGCAAGCCTTGCCGAAACCGTTACCTGTTCGACCCATTGACACCCCTGCCGCCCCGTCCTTACTGTCACGCCAGCATTTCGAACGTGTGACGAAATCTCGAACAGCTGAGGGGCAACTGCCGTGCGCATCACCGGAATCAGCACACACGTGGTCGGGACGCCGTGGCGCAACCTGACCTACGTCCAGGTGCACACCGACGAGGGGATCACCGGAGTCGGCGAGACCCGGATGCTCGGTCACACCGACGCGCTGATCGGCTATCTGCGAGAGGCCGAGGCCAACCACATTCTCGGTTCGGACCCGTTCGCGGTGGAAGACCTGGTACGCCGGATGAAGTACGGCGACTACGGCCGGGCGGGTGAGATCGTCATGTCCGGCATCGCCGTGATCGAGATGGCCTGCTGGGACATCAAGGGCAAGGCGCTGGGCGTGCCGGTGTGGCAGCTGCTCGGCGGGAAGGTGACCGACAAGGTCAAGGCGTACGCCAACGGCTGGTACACCACCGAGCGGACCCCGGAGGCCTATCACAAGGCCGCGCAGGGGGTCATGGAGCGCGGGTACAAGGCGCTGAAGATCGACCCGTTCGGCACCGGGCACTTCGAGCTGGACCACGAGCAGACCCTGTACGCCGTGTCGCTCATCGAGGCCGTGCGGGACGCCATCGGGCCGGACGCCGAGCTGATGCTGGAGATGCACGGCCGGTTCTCGCCCTCCACCGCGGTACGGCTGGTGCGCGAGCTCGCGCCCTTCAAGCCCGCCTGGCTGGAGGAGCCCTGCCCGCCGGAGAACCTGAAGGCGCTGGAGAAGGTCGCCGCCAAGGTGGACATCCCGGTCGCCACCGGTGAGCGCATCCACGACCGCATCGAGTTCCGCGAGCTCTTCGAGAGCCAGGCCGTGGACATCATCCAGCCGGACGTCGGCCATATCGGTGGAATCTGGGAGACCAGGAAGCTGGCCGCCACCGCCGAGACGCACTACGTGCTGGTCGCCCCGCACAACGTCGGCGGCTCGGTGCTCACCGCCGCCTCCCTCCAGGTCGGGTTCACCTCCCCGAACTTCAAGATCCTGGAGCACTTCAACGACTTCGCCGACGCCGAGATCAAGAAGGTCGTCAAGGGCGCGCCGGAGGTCGTGGACGGGTACTTCCACCTGTCCGAGGAGCCCGGTCTCGGGGTCGAGTTCGACGCCGACGCGGCGGCCGAGTTCCCGCAGCAGCAGGCCCGGTTCGACCTGTGGGCCGAGGGCTGGGAGCAGCGCAAGCCGAAGGGGACGTCGAAGTGAGCTCCCAGGTCGTCGTCGAGGCGCCGGGCGTCCAGCGGGTCGAGGAGCACACGCCCCGCGACCCGGGTCCCGGCGAGGCGCTGGTCGCCGTGCACGCGGTCGGGATTTGCGGAAGCGACCGCGAGGTGTACCAGGGGAACCGGCCCGAGGGGTACGTCCGGTACCCGTTGACGCCGGGCCACGAGTGGTCGGGGACCGTACGGGCGGTGGGCGCCGGGGTGCCCGCCTCGCTGGTCGGCCGCAAGGTGGTCGGCGAGGGGTTCCGGAACTGCCAGGTGTGCGACCGCTGCCACGCCGGGGAGACCACCCTGTGCACCGACGGCTACGAGGAGACCGGCTTCACCCAGCCGGGCGCCATGGCCGCCACCCTCACCCTCCCGGCCCGCCTGCTGCACGCCCTCCCTGAGGACGCCGACCTCACCGCCGCGGCCCTGCTCGAACCGGCCGCCTGCATCGCAGCCGCCGCCCTGAAGGGCAACGCCCAGCCGGGCGAGCGGGTCGCGGTGGTCGGCACCGGGACGCTCGGCATGTTCGCCGTGCAGTTCCTGCGCGCGATCTCGCCGGGCGAGCTGCTGGTGGTCGGGACCAGGAACGACCGGGAGGCGCTGTCGCGGCAGTTCGGCGCGACCGACTTCCGTACCAAGGACCAGGAGCTGCCCGACGACTTCGACGTCGTCATCGAGACCGCCGGGTCCGCGTCCGCCGCGCGCACCGCCGCCTCCCTGCTCAGGCGCGGCGGACGCCTGGTCCTGACCGGGATCCCGGCCGCGGGCGCCGACGGCCTGGACCCGACCGACCTCGTCGTACGGCAGCTGGAGGTGCACACCGTCTTCGGAGCACCGCCGGACGCCTGGTCGCACACGGTCCGCGTCTTCGCGGCCGGCCTCCTCGACCCGCTGCCGCTGGTCACGCACGAGCTGCCGCTGACCGAGTTCCCGCACGCCATCGAGCTGGTGGGGGCCGGTGATCCGAAGGTGGGCAAGGTGCTGCTCCGCCCCTAGGCGTACGCCGGCCGCGGCGTGCCCTGACCTCGCCGTGGCCGGCGTACCACCACAGTCTTTCTCTGCCCCGAGCCGCGAACCTTGTCCGAAATACCGAACACGAAGGACAGCTTGTGACGACCGACGCTTCCGTTACGGCGGCCCGCCGACCCGGTGAGCAGGCGCTCGCCGCCCTCGGCCTGGGCGCGCCCGCCCTCGACCCCGCCGACGCCTCCGCCCACGGCTTCCCGGGCGGCGGCAAGTGGCGCACCGAGATCCCCTCCTGCGAGGGTCCCGAGGCGCTGGCCGTCGTCCTCAAGGAGTCCTCGCGGCTCGACGTGCCGATCCACCGGATCAGCCAGGGCAGCGGCGTGTGGATGCTCTCCGACGCCGAGATCACCGAGATGGTCGAGGCGACCAACGAACGGGACATCGAGCTCTGCCTGTTCACCGGGCCGCGCGGCACCTGGGACATCGGCGGCTCGGTGCGCTCCGACTCGCGGGGGGCCGGACTGCGTGCCCGCGGCCACGACGCCGTCGCCGGGTGCGTCGAGGACGCGGTCCGGGCGACCGAGCTGGGCGTCAAGTGCCTGCTGGTCGCCGACGAGGGCGTGCTGTGGACCCTGCACCGGGCCCGGCAGGCGGGGATCATCCCGGCCGACACGACCCTGAAGGTCTCGGCGCTGATCGGTCCCGTCAACCCGGCCTCGTACTCCGTCTTCGAGCACCTGGGCGCCGACTCCGTCAACGTGCCGAGCGACCTGACGCTCGATCACCTCACCGAGATCCGGCGGGTGTCGGGTGCCCCGATGGACATGTACATCGAGGCCCCCGACGACCTCGGCGGCTACATCCGGATGTACGAGGTCGCCGAGCTGATCCGGCGCGGGGCGCCGATCTACCTGAAGTTCGGGCTGTCCAAGGCGCCCGGCATCTACCCGTGGGGCACGCACCTGCGGGACGTGACGCTGGACACCGCGCGGGAGCGGGTGCGGCGGGGGCGGCTGGCCCTTGACCTGCTGGCCCGGCACGGGGCGGACGGGGACATGGCGCCGCTGGGGTCGCGGCTGCCGGGGGAACTGCGCCGGTTCCCGGTCGAGGGTTCTGCCTGATGAGCGTCGGGGACTGCGGGTCCGTCACGGCTGGTCGCGCAGTTCCCCGCGCCCCCTTGGGGCGCTGCCCTTCGGGGCGCTTCACGACACCTGCAATGCATCTCAACGACGAGAAGAACAGGGATCCATCACCATGCGTACTCGCAGAAGCGCTCTTACCCTCATAGCCGGGGCCGCCTCCCTCGCCCTGACGCTGTCCGCGTGCGGGCAGAGCAGTGAGGGTGGCAGCAAGGAGGACAGCGGCAGCGCGAAGGGCGGCACGATCGGCATCGCGATGCCGACCAAGTCCTCCGAGCGTTGGATCGCGGACGGCAAGAACGTCGTCAAGGACCTGGAGTCCAAGGGCTACAAGACCAAGCTGGTCTACGGCGAGGACGACCCGGACACCCAGGTCTCGCAGATCGAGAACCTGATCACGCAGGGCGTCAAGGGCCTGATCATCGCGGCCATCGACAACAAGTCCCTGAACAACGTGCTCCAGGAGGCCGCGGACGCCAAGATCCCGGTCATCGCCTACGACCGCCTGATCCTCGGCACGAAGAACGTCGACTACTACGCGTCCTTCGACAACGAGAAGGTCGGCGTCGAGCAGGGCACCTACATCGTGCACAAGCTGGGCCTGGACAGCGGCAAGAAGGGCCCGTTCAACATCGAGCTGTTCGCCGGCTCGAACGACGACAACAACACCAAGTACTTCTTCAACGGCGCGATGAGCGTGCTCCAGCCGTACATCGACAAGAAGCAGCTGGTGGTCAAGTCCGGGCAGACCGCGCTCAACAAGGTCACGACCCTGCGCTGGGACGGCGCGACCGCGCAGTCGCGCATGGAGGACATCCTCACCTCCTCCTACAAGTCCGCCAAGGTCGACGCGGTGCTCTCGCCGTACGACGGCATCTCGATCGGCATCATCGCCGCGCTGAAGTCGGACGGCTACGGCTCCGGCAGCCAGCCGCTGCCCGTCATCACCGGGCAGGACGCCGAGCTGGCCTCGGTGAAGTCGATCATCGCGGGCGAGCAGACGCAGACCGTCTACAAGGACACCCGGCAGCTCGCCAAGGTCGCCGCGACCATGGTCGACGACGTCCTGAACAAGAAGACGCCGGAGACGAACGACACCAAGACGTACGACAACGGCTCCAAGGTCGTGCCCGCCTACCTGCTGCAGCCGGTGAGCGTCGACAAGTCCAACTACGAGGAAGTCCTCGTCAAGGGCGGCTACTACACCGACGCCGAGCTCAAGTGACCCGAGTCCCCCACTAGTTGTCCTACTGATTGGAAGGCACGACCATGGCGGGACCCGTCCTGGAAATGCGCTCGATCGTCAAGACCTTTCCCGGCGTCAAGGCGCTGTCGGACGTCACGCTGACCGTCCGCCAGGGCGAGGTCCACGCCATCTGCGGGGAGAACGGCGCCGGCAAGTCGACCCTGATGAAGGTCCTCTCCGGCGTCCACCCGCACGGCAGTTACGAGGGGGACATCCTCTTCGAGGGCGAGCTGTGCAAGTTCGGTGACATCCGGGCGAGCGAGCAGCGCGGCATCGTCATCATCCACCAGGAGCTGGCGCTGTCGCCGTACCTCTCGCTGGCGGAGAACATCTTCCTCGGCAACGAACACGCCAAGGGCGGGTTCATCGACTGGCGGGAGACCCTGCGGCACGCCACCGAACTGCTGCGCCGGGTGGGTCTCGACGACCACCCGGAGACCCGCGTCACCGACATCGGCGTGGGCAAGCAGCAGCTGGTGGAGATCGCGAAGGCGCTGTCGAAGAAGGTGAAGCTGCTCATCCTCGACGAGCCGACCGCGGCTCTGAACGACGAGGACAGCGGCAAACTCCTGGACCTGATCCTGGAGTTGAAGAACCAGGGCATCACCTCGATCATCATCTCGCACAAGCTCAACGAGATCCGTCGGGTCGCCGACTCGGTGACGATCATCCGGGACGGCCACTCCATCGAGACCCTCGACGTGAAGTCGCAGGAGACGACCGAGGAGCGGATCATCTCGGGCATGGTGGGCCGCGACCTGGACCACCGCTTCCCCGAACGCACCGCGTACGAGGGCGAGACGGACGCGGCGCCGGCCCTGGAGATCCGCGACTGGACCGTGCGGCACCCGATCGACCACGAGCGCAAGGTCGTCGACGACGTGTCGATCCACGTCCGGCGCGGCGAGATCGTCGGCATCGCGGGCCTGATGGGCGCGGGCCGCACCGAACTCGCGATGAACGTCTTCGGGCGGACCTACGGCCGCTACGACGGCGGCACGGTCCTCAAGGACGGCACGGAGATCCGTACCAAGTCGGTCGCCGAGGCGGTCGGGCACGGCATCGCGTACGTCACCGAGGACCGCAAGCACTACGGCCTCAACCTGATCGACACCATCAACCGCAACATCTCGCTGACCGCGCTGAACAAGGTGGCCCGGCGCGGGATCGTGGACGAGCACGAGGAGCGGCAGGTCTCCGAGGGCTACCGCACGTCCATGAACATCAAGGCGCCGACGGTCTTCGAGCCGGTGGGCAAGCTGTCGGGCGGCAACCAGCAGAAGGTCGTCCTCAGCAAGTGGATCTTCGCGGGTCCCGACGTGCTGATCCTCGACGAGCCGACCCGCGGCATCGACGTCGGCGCCAAGTACGAGATCTACACGGTCATCGACCAGCTCGCCGCCCAGGGCAAGGCGGTGGTCTTCATCTCCTCCGAACTGCCCGAACTGCTCGGCATGTGCGACCGCATCTACACCATGGCCGCGGGCCGGCTGACCGGTGAGGTGCCCAGGGCCGAGGCCACGCAGGAAGTGCTGATGCGCCATATGACGAAAGACAAGGCGAAGGACAAAGAGGTATCGCGATGAGCACGGATGTCACCGCCAAGAGCCCGGCGCCGGCGCCGCCGGGCAGGAGCGGGTCGGCCGCCGACGGGAACCTGCTCCGGCTGGTCCTGGACGGGCTGCGCCGCAACATGCGCCAGTACGGCATGCTGATCGCGCTCGGCCTGATCGTCGCCCTGTTCGCGGTGTGGACGGACGGCGACCTGCTGCTGCCGCGCAACGTCTCCAACCTGGTCCTGCAGAACAGCTACATCCTGATCCTGGCCATCGGCATGATGATGGTGATCATCGCCGGGCACATCGACCTGTCGGTCGGCTCGCTGACCGCGTTCGTGGGCGCCTTCGCGGCCGTCCTGACGGTCAACCACGGCGTGCCGTGGCCGGTCGCGTTGATCCTGTGCCTGGTGATGGGCGCCGTGGCCGGCTCGATGCAAGGGTTCCTGATCGCCTACCTCGGCATACCGTCGTTCATCGTCACCCTCGCCGGGATGCTGCTCTTCCGCGGTCTGACCGAGATCCTGCTCCAGGGCCAGACCATCGGCCCGTTCCCGAACGGGCTGCAGAACCTGGGCAACGGCTTCCTCCCCGAGGTGGGCCCGCACACCAACTACCACAACATCACGCTGCTCCTTGGGATCGTGCTGATCGCCGCCGTGGTCTGGCAGGAGTTCCGGGACCGGCGCCGCCAGCAGGAGTTCGCCCTGGAGGTGCCGCCCACCCGGCTGTTCCTGCTGAAGCTGACCGCGCTGGTCGCCGCGATCCTCGTCCTCACCATGCTGCTCGCCAGCTACAAGGGCGCCCCGATCATCCTGATCGTCCTGGGCGCGCTGGTCGTCGGCTACGGCTACGTGATGCGCAACGCGGTCTTCGGCCGGCACATCTACGCGATCGGCGGCAACCTGCCGGCGGCCAAGCTGTCCGGCGTCAAGGACAAGAAGGTCTCCTTCTACGTCTTCCTGAACATGGGCGTGCTCGCGGCCCTGGCCGGCCTGGTGGTAGCGGCCCGGCTGAACGCGGCCTCGCCGAAGGCGGGCGACGGCTTCGAACTGGAGGCGATCGCCTCCTCGTTCATCGGCGGCGCCTCCATGAGCGGCGGTGTCGGCACCATCCTCGGCGCCATCATCGGCGGTCTCGTCCTCGGCGTGCTGAACAACGGCATGAACCTCCTCAGCGTCGGCACCGACTGGCAACAGGTCATCAAGGGCCTCGCCCTCCTCGCGGCCGTCGGCTTCGACGTGTGGAACAAGCGCAAGTCCGGTTCGTAGTCAGCGCGGGCCCCGCCGGAAGGCGGGGCCCCTCCTTTATCCAGGAGCCGCACATGGAACTGAACAGACGCACGGTCATCGCAGGAGCCGCGGCGGCGGGCATCGCCGCCACCACCCTCGGTACGGGCAGCGCCGAGGCCGCCTCGGGGAGCAGGAAGCCGGTGAAGGAGCTCTTCGGCACCCTCGCCGACGGGACCAAGGTCTACCGCTGGTCCCTGGAGAACGGCGGCACCCGCCTGAAGGTCCTCTCCTACGGCGGCATCATCCAGTCCCTGGAGATCCCCGACCGGCACGGCCGGTACGCCAACGTGTCGCTCGGCTACGACAACCTCGCCGCGTACGTCGCCGGGACCACCTTCTTCGGCGCGACCATCGGCCGGTACGGGAACCGGATCGCCAAGGGCCGGTTCACCCTCGACGGCACGACCTACCAGCTCTCCGTCAACGACGGCGTCAACAGCCTGCACGGCGGCGCCAAGGGCTTCAACACGAAGGTCTGGGACATCGAGGGCTTCACCTCGGGCTCCGACGTCGGCCTGCACCTGCACTACACGAGCGTCGACGGCGAGATGGGCTACCCGGGCACCCTCAGGACGAAGGTGACCTTCACCCTGAACCGGCACGGCGACTGGATCATCGACTACGAGGCCACCACCGACAAGGCGACCGTGGTCAACCTCACCAACCACACCTACTGGAACCTCGCCGGTGAGGGCAACGGCACGATCGAGGACCACGAGCTGACGATCGCCGCCGGCCGCTACACGCCGACCGACTCGGGCCTGATCCCGACGGGCGAGCTGGCCAAGGTCTCCGGCACCCCCTTCGACTTCCGCAAGGGCAAGCCGGTCGGCCGGGACATCCGCGCGGGCCACCCCCAGCAGGTGCAGGCCAAGGGCTTCGACCACAACTGGGTCCTGGACAAGGGCGTCACGGCCCGGCCCGAGCACATCGCCACGCTGCGCGACCCGCGCTCCGGCCGCACCCTGAAGATCGCCACGGACCAGCCGGGCCTGCAGTTCTACTCGGGCAACTTCCTCGACGGCACGCTCACCGGCACCTCCGGCCGCACCTACCGGCAGGGCGACGGACTGTGCCTGGAGACCCAGCACTTCCCCGACTCGCCGAACCACGCGAGCTTCCCGTCGACGGTGCTGCGGCCGGGGCAGGTTTACAGGACGCGGACGGTTCATTCGTTCGACGCCTGAGGTTGTGGGGAGCTGTGCGGGCGGTAAGGGGCCGGCCGCGCAGTTCCCCGCGCCCCTGACGGGGCGCGGCACAGCCCGGTTCCATGAAGAAACGGTAACTCACACTTTTTTCACACCGGGTGAACAGAGGATCAGCTGTTTCCGTATTGAAGGGCGGCCCGTGCTCCCCCGCGCGGGCCGCCCAAGACGACGGGCCCGGACGTCCCCACCGGGCCCGCCTCATACGGAGGTTAAATGGCCGGCAACGTCACCTCGTTGTTCCGCAGCGGTGCACACAGCCCGTCGATGGCGGCGCTGGCACGCGAGGGGGGCGACGGAACCGGTCCGGTCGACTTCTGCATTCCCTGCAACCCCTACTTCCCCACCCCGGCCATGATGGAAACAATGGCGGCCCGGCTGAAGGACATCATCACCTTCTACCCGAGCAGCGCCGACACCATCACCGCCGAGCTCTGCAACCTCCTCCAGCTCCCCCCGCAGGCCGTGGCCATGGGCAACGGCTCCACCGAGCTGATCACCTGGATCGACCACCTGCTGGTCCGCGAGTCCCTCGCCATCCCCGTCCCCACCTTCGGCCGCTGGACCGACCAGCCGATGGAGACCGGCAAGCGCGTCGACATGTTCCCGCTCCAGGAGTCCAACGGCTTCGCGCTCGACCTCGCGCAGTACGCCGACTTCATCCGCAAGCGGGGCACCAAGGTCGCCGTCATCTGCAACCCGAACAACCCCGACGGCGGCTTCCTGCACAAGCAGGCGCTGGTGCAGTTCATGGACGCCATGGCCGACCTGGACCTGATCGTCATCGACGAGTCCTTCCTGGAGTTCGCCGACGCCGAGGCCGAGCCCAGCGTCGTCCAGGAGGCGATGCTCCGCCCGAACGTCATCGTCCTGCGCAGCCTCGGCAAGAACTTCGGCCTGCACGGCATCCGGTTCGGCTACATGGTGGCCAACCCCTCGCTGGCCGGCAAGGTCCGCTCGATGCTCCCGAAGTGGAACCTCAACGCGTTCGCCGAGTACGTCGTCTTCATGCTCAAGGAGCACGGCACCGAGTACGCGCAGAGCCTGCTCCAGGTCCGCAAGGACCGCCTGGAGATGGCCAGCCAGCTCGCCACCCTGCCCGGCCTGACGGTCTACCCCTCGCAGGGCAACTTCCTCTTCGTGCGCCTTCCCGTCGGCGCCGAGGGCACCGTGGTCCGCGACCGGATGCTCACCGAGCACCGGATCCTGGTCCGTGAGTGCGGCAACAAGATCGGTTCTTCCAGCCGCTTCCTGCGTCTCGTGGTGCGCCCCGAGGTGGACGTGCGTCGCCTGGTGTCCGCCATGGAACAGGTGCTCTACGGGACCAGGAGGGGAGCCGCCGTGCCCGAGCTGAGCAATGGGACCAGCTACAGCTCGGGTACGGCGGCGGTGGACCGGCTGGTGAGCGAGACCAACGGGGCGGGCCTCCAGCTCGCGCAGGCCGTCGGCGCGATGTCCGCTCCGGGGCTCGCCGCCGCTCCCGCCGCCGGTGTCGGCATGCCGCTCCCCGTCGCCGCGCAGCAGGGCGTCGGGATGCCGATGCCGGCGGCAGCCATGCAGATGCAGCAGCCCCAGCAGATGCAGCAGCCGATGATGGCGCCGGTGACGCCGATGGCACCGGCGCCCGCGCCGGTCCCGATGCAGATGCCGATGCAGATGCAGGCCCCCGCCCCGATCCCGGCCCCGGCCCCCGTTCCGGCCGGGCCCACGCCGCCCGGGGTACCGGCCCGGGGCGGTCTCACCGCCGCGCAGGTCCGCGGGATGACGGCCCCCGCGCCCCCGGCCCCGAACCTGGCCCCCGCACCGGCCACCGGCTGGCCCAACGCCCAGAGCTGGCCCAACGCGGCGGGCATGGGCCAGGTCGGCTAGCCGCCGCAGACGGTACGGTGCGCCGCCGAGCGCACCACCGTCGTGGCTGATCGCGCAGTTCCCCGCGCCCCTTACGGGGCGCGCCCCGTAAGGGGCGCGGAGAACCGTACTGCACACCGCATAAAACCACGCCAAATGCGTAACAAACCCGGAGGCGGCAG
>NZ_JBEZLP010000035.1:0-114540 GCF_040652195.1 Streptomyces sp. NPDC048278 | reverse complement strand
GCCCGGTTACATTCCGAACCCGGAAGCTAAGCCTTACAGCGCCGATGGTACTGCAGGGGGGACCCTGTGGGAGAGTAGGACACCGCCGAACAATTATTGGGAAAGGCCCACGCCGTATGGCGTGGGCCTTTCTGCGTTTAAGGACTCGGGACTCGGGATTCAGAACGCGACGTCCGCCGTCTCGACCGTGCCGCCCTTTCGGCCCGGCGCCTCCTGCCAGCCCCAGTAGAGGTTCGTGTGCGAGATGACCTGCTCCGGGGCCGGCGCGCCGTACGCCGTGAGGTCTTCCGTGGTGTGGGCGTCGGAGACCAGCGTCGCGTCGTATCCGCGGACCATCGCGCCGTGCAGCGTGGAGCGGATGCAGGCGTCGGTCTGGGCGCCGGTGACGAGCACGTGGCCCACGCCGTGCTCGGCCAGAACGGACTCCAGCTCGGTGTCCTCGAAGGAGTCCCCGTAGCGCTTGTGGAGGAGGGGCTCGGCGGCCTCGCGGACGAGTTCCGGGACGTACTGCCAGGGGGCGCTGTCCGGCTTCAGCTCGTCGCTGGAGTGCTGGATCCAGACGACGGGGACCGCCTCGGAACGGGCCTTGGCGAGCAGGGTGTTGATGTTGGCGATGACCTCGTCGCGGTTGTGGGAGCTGTCCACCACCCCGTTCTGCACGTCCACGATCAGCAGGGCGGTGTTCGGGCGGTTCGGGAGAGTTGTCATGGCGCCCACCGTAGACCTCGGCACTGACAGACCGACGGACAGACCGACGGACAAACCAGGTGAGTGCGGTGGACGGTGAGCGTTAGCGTGAGCGTATGAGTGCTACGGCCAACGATGATTACGTGATTCGTGCGATACGGGCCGACGAGTGGGAGGCCGTGAAGCGGCTGCGACTCGTCGCGCTACGGGATCCGGTCGCGGACATCGCATTCCTCGAGACCTATGACGACGCCCTGGGGCGGCCGGACTCCTTCTACCGGGAGCGGGCGGCGCGGTCGGCCGAGGAGCCCAGCGGCGCGCGGCAGTTCGTCGCGGTGGCGGCGGACGGGGAGTGGGCCGGCACCGCGACCGTGCTGATCGAGGAGGCCGGGACCGCGGACTGGGCCGGATTCCCGGTCGAGCGGCGGCAGGGGCATGTGGTGGGGGTGTTCGTGCGGCCCGGGCACCGGGGGAGCGGGCTGATCAAGGCGTTGTTCGACGCCGGTGTGGCGTGGGCGCGGGAGCGGGGTGCGGAGCGGGTGCGGCTCCTGGTGCACGAGGACAACCCCCGGGCCCAGGGGGCTTACCGCAAGGTCGGGTTCGTGCCCAGCGGAGTGACCGTGCAGCTGGAGGCGGACGCCGGGAAGCGGGAGTTCGAGTTCGTGCTGGAGTGGCCGGTCTAGGCCGGCAGTTCCCGGTGCGGCCAGCGGGAGCGGGCCTGTTCGTGGGAGCGGAGCAGGGCGAGGGACGGCAGGCCCTGGTCGGTGCCGGCGGCCAGGAGGTCGGGGAGCTGGGGCAGCGGGGCCACGGCCGCCACGTCGTCCAGGACCAGGGTCAGTGGTGGGTCGAGCCGACCGGAGGATGACCGTTCGGCCATGCGCCGGCCGTGCTCGACCACGCTGGAGACGAGGGCCGTCAGGAGAGGCATCGCGCCGGGGTTGGTCCTGGGGTCCTCGATGGATTCACCGACCACATAAAGCGTGCCCCCTTCGTCGATGAAGGAATCCAGGGCGAGGGCATCGGATCGGTTCGGTGTGCAGGCCTCGCGGATGTTGACCGTGAAGAGGGCGGCGAGCGCCCTGGCCGTCAACTCTTGCGCGATGTCGCGGCGTTCGGGGTGGGAGGTGAGGGCGGCTTCCAGCTCGCCCGCTGCGCCGGGGGCGGCCTTCGGGTGGGTGCGCAGGGTCCGTACGGCGTCCTGGATGCCGGTGCCCTGGGCCCAGCGGTGGACGTGGCGGACGGTGCGGTTCTCCAGGGCGGCGGCGTGCAGGTAGCTGCGCAGGAGGGTCTCGGCCGTGTCCGTGAGCGTCTGGTCGATCTTCGCGGTGGGCCGGACCGGGGCGAGGAGGGCCTGGGCGCGCCGGATCGCGGTGGGCTTGTCCTCGCAGTGGGCGGTGGGGGACCAGTGGAACCGGGCGGGGGTGTCGCAGAGGTGGTTCGGGTCGTAGAGGAGGACGGGGCCGAGTTTGGCTCTGGCGTCCTTCGTCTCGGACCAGAGGGCGGGGTTCGAGGTGACGACGAGGGCGGGGCCGAGTGCGTCCTGGATCGCCTGGGTCGCGGTCGCCTGCCGGCTCTCCCGCGGTGCGACGTGGATTCTGGTCCAGGTGTCCGGCCGCCGGTCACCGTCGGCGGAGGGGTGGATGTCCGCCAGGGTGCGTTCCGGTTCCGTGGCGGACGTGGGGACCGCCGGCTCCCGTACGGCCTCGTGGAAGACCTCCGGGACGGCCGCCTCCTGGAAGACCGGCCGGCGGGCCTCCCGGACGGTCTCCGGCTCGGGGCGGGGCTCAGGAACCGGGGTCGTGCCTCGGCCCTGCGCCGTCGCCGCCCGTCTTCTCCGGCCGGCCCGCCACCGGGTCACCGTCCCCAGGACGAACACGGCGAGGACGATCAGGACCATCAGCTGGCCGATGAACAGGCCCCAGAACAGTCCCCAGCCGGCCAGTTCGGCCGCCGGTGTGTCCGGCCAGGCGCCCGTGATGTCGTGCGGGGAGCCGACGAGGTGGCGCATCGCGAGCGGGGTGTGGGAGAGGTTGACCGTCGACGGCCAGCTGCCGTGGGCGAACCAGGCCGCGAGGCCCGTCGCCGTCCACACCATGATCGTGATGCCGAGCAGGAACCCGAGTATGCCGATCAGCAGGCCGTCGGGGATCCCGCCGCCCTGCTGGTCGCGTTCCTGCCGAGGGTCCGGTCTCACGAACGGCCTCCCTACGCCACCGTCGATTCGGAGTCGCCGAGGTGCTGCTCCACGAAGGCCGCCGCCCGCTGTTCCGCTTCCAGTTCGGCGGCGAGGAGGGCGTCGTCCTCGGCCATGACGTCGCTGGAGGACTCGGTCATCGCGCGGTCCGTGAAGACGAGCGGGCGTTCCGTCTCGGTGACCAGGTGTTTGACCACCTGGACGTTGCCGTTGACGTCCCAGACGGCGATACCGGGGGTCAGGGTCGGGATGATCTCGACCGCCCAGCGGGGGAGACCGAGGACGCGGCCGGTCGACCGTGCCTCGTCCGCTTTCTGGGCGTAGACCGTCCGTGTCGACGCCATCTTCAGGATCGCGGCGGCCTCCTTGGCCGCCGCGCCGTCGACGACGTCGGACAGGTGGTGGACGACGGCCACGAAGGACAGGCCGAGCCGGCGGCCGAACTTCAGCAGCCGCTGGAACAGCTGGGCCACGAACGGGCTGGCGATGATGTGCCAGGCCTCCTCGACCAGGAAGATGCGCTTCTTGCGGTCGGGGCGGATCCAGGTGTGCTCCAGCCACACGCCGACGATCGCCATCAGGATGGGCATGGCGATGGAGTTGCGGTCGATGTGGGAGAGGTCGAAGACGATCAGCGGGGCGTCGAGGTCGATCCCGACCGTGGTCGGGCCGTCGAACATGCCGCGCAGGTCGCCGTCGACCAGGCGGTCCAGGACCAGGGCGACGTCCAGGCCCCAGGCCCGTACGTCGTCTATGGCGACGTTCATGGCCTCGGCCGACTCGGGTTCGGGATGCCGTAGCTGCTCGACGATGTCCGTCAGGACGGGTTGGCGGTCGAGGATCGTCTCGTTGACGTACGAGTGGGCGACCTTGAGGGCGAAGCCGGAGCGTTCGTCGAGGCCGTGGCCCATCGCCACCTCGATGATGGTGCGCAGCAGCGCCAGCTGGCCGGTGGTGGTGATGGCCGGGTCCAGCGGGTTGAGGCGGATGCCGTGGTCCAGGGCCGCCATCGGGTCGAGCCGGATCGGCGTTATCCCCAGCTCTTCCGCGATGAGGTTCCACTCGCCGACGCCGTCCTCGCCCTGGGCGTCCAGGACGACGACCTGGCGGTCGCGGAAGCGGAGCTGGCGCAGGACGTAGGTCTTCTCCAGGGCCGACTTGCCGTTGCCGGACTCGCCGAGGACGAGCCAGTGCGGGGCGGGGAGCTGCTGGCCGTAGAGCTGGAAGGGGTCGTAGATGTAGCCCTTGCCGGAGTACACCTCGCGGCCGATGATGACGCCCGAGTCGCCGAGGCCGGGGGCGGCCGTGGGGAGGTAGACCGCCTGGGCCTGGCCGGTGGAGGTGCGGACCGGGGAGCGGGTCGTCTCGACCTTCCCGAAGAGGAAGGACGTGAAGGCTTCGGTGAGGACGGACAGCGGGTCCCTCATCAGCGCATCAGCCTCTACCTTCGGATTCCGGTGGCGAAGGGCAGTGTGTTCACGAACGCGCGGTGGTGCTCGCGGTCGCACCACTCCAGCTTCAGGTACGACTTTCCGGCGGACGCCCTTATCGTGCGCTTGTCGCGGTTGAGGGCTTCCGGGGTGCGGGAGGACACGGTGATGTAGCCGACCAGGTTGACGCCGGCGGCCCCGCTGGCCAGGTCCTCGCCGCGCTGGTCGAGGCGGGTGTGGGCGGCGATGTCGCGGGGGTCGACGGTCCGGTTCATCTTGGCCGCTCGGGACGCCTCGGCCTCGTCGTTCGTCTTCTCCGTGAGCATGCGCTCGATGGCGACCTCGGTGGGTTCGAGGTCCATGGTGACGGCGACCGTGCGGATGACGTCCGGGGTGTGGACCAGGAGCGGGGCCAGGAAGTTGACGCCGACGGGCGTCATCGGCCACTCCTTCACCCAGGCCGTGGCGTGGCACCAGGGCTCGCGGGTGGAGGACTCGCGGGTCTTCGCCTGGAGGAACGTGGGCTCCATGGCGTCGAGTTCGGCCGGCCAGGCGTTGCGCTGGGTCATCGCCTGGATGTGGTCGATGGGGTGGTCCGGGTCGTACATGGAGTGGATGAGCGAGGCGAGGCGGCCCTGGCCGAGGGGCTGGCGGACGCGGATGTCCGCCTCCTGGAGGCGGGAGCAGATGTCGGTGAGCTCGCGGGCCATGACGACCGCGAGGCCGGCGTCGCGGTCCAGTTTGCGGCCGGCCTGGGGGCGGGCCGCGCGGGCCATCGCGTGGGCCTCGGCGGCGAGTTCGCGGGAGTAGTGCATGCAGGCGACGAGGTAGGCGCGGTGCTGCTCGCTGCTGGTGGAGACCATGGACTGGAGCTGGTCGTAGGAGCGGGACAGCCAGTCCGGGGCCTTCTCGTCGCCGCGCTGGGCGACGTCCTTGGCGTGGGCGTCGGGGTCGGCGGGGAGGGTGCGGGCGAGCATCTGGAGGCGGGTGACGAAGCCGTCGCCGTTGGCCACGTGCTTGAGGAGGGTGCCGAAGCGGTCGACGAGGGCTTCCTGGTCCTCGGAGTCGCGCAGGCCGACGCCGGGGCCCTCGATCTCGATGGCCGCGGTGACCGTCTTGCGGTCCGCGTGCAGGAGTACGGCGATCTCGTCGGGGCCGAAGGGCGCGGCGAGCCAGGTGAGGCGGCCGATGCCGGGCGGCGGGCCGATCTCGACCTCGCGTCCGTCGAGGCGGGTGCCGGCCTCGGAAGCGGTGGAGCGGTAGACGGTGCCGTTGCGCAGGGTCCGCTTGAAACTGCGGTTGATCTCGAACCACTTGTAGAAGGTGCGGCGCTTGTACGGCACGTAGACCGCGGCGAGCGCGATCAGCGGGAAGCCCATCAGGAGCACGATCCGCAGGGAGAGCACCGGGACGAGGAGCCCGCACATCATGCCGAGGAACGCGCCCGCGATGATGAGCACGATCTCGCCGGACTCACGGTTCCTGCCGATGATCGCGTTCGGCCTGGCGCGGCCGATGAGATACGTACGGCGGGGCGTGATCGGATGGGACAGGTGGGACTCTGTCGTCAACGCCCTTCACCTCCCGAGCTGTTGTTGCGGGTGTTGCCGGCGTGCGGGGTGTTCACCGGGCTGGGCGCCCGGGGTGCGGGTGCGGCGGAGGGGACAGTTCCGCCGCCACCACCGTTCTGGTTGCGGGTGCTGTGCGCGGCGACGCCGCCCGAGACGGGGTTGGCCGGGCGGGCACCGGAGGCACCGGAACCGCCGCCCCCGCCGCCGTTGTTGTCGGCGCGGGCGCTGTGCGTTCTGATGCCCTGGGCGACGAGGTTGGCGGGGCTGCTGATGACGGCGGCGGCCTTGCCTTCGGCGCCCTGCATGATGCGGTTGCTGCGGCCGGCCGCGATCTCGTCGCCGAAGCCGGGGACGAAGCGGTAGATCATCGCGCTGGCGAAGATGGCGAGCAGGATGATGGCGAGGCCGGAGACGACGGCGGAGAAGGAGTCCGGGCCGCCGTCGGAGGACAGGGCGCCGGCGAGGCCGAGCACTATCACGATGACCGGTTTGACGAGGATGACCGCGATCATGATGCCGGCCCAGCGGCGGACGTGGCCCCACAGGTTCTTGTCGACGAGGCCGGAGTAGACGACGGTGCCGAGGAGGGCGCCGACGTAGAGCAGGGCGGCCCTGATGACGAGCTCCAGCCAGAGGACGCCGGCGGCGAGGATGCTGACGAGGGAGACGACGATCAGCATGATCGGGCCGCCGCCGATGTTGTCGCCCTTGTTGAGGGCGCCGGAGAAGGTGCCGAAGAACGTGTCGGTCTGGTCGCCGGTGGTCTTGGCGAGGACGTCGCTGACGCCGTCGGTGGCGGAGACGACCGTGTAGAGGATCAGCGGGGTGAAGGCGGAGGCCAGGACGGTGAGCCAGAGGAAGCCGATGGCCTCGGAGATGGCGGTGGAGAGGGGGACGCCTCGTACCGCGCGCTTGGCCACGGCCAGCAGCCACAGGACCAGGGTGAGGATCGTCGACGCGGCGAAGACGACGGCGTACTGCTGGAGGAACTTCTCGTTGGTGAAGTCGACGTTCGCGGTCTCCTTGACGGCGCCGCTGAGCTTGTCGACGGTCCAGGAGGCGGCCTTCGCGCACCCCTGGGCGAGGGAGGTGAGGGGGTCCAGGGTGGAGGTGAGCGGGTCGGTGGTGGAGCCGCTGCTGCCGCTGGAGCCCTTGTCGCAGAGATTCAGGGACGGACCCGTGAGTCCGGTGCAGTTGCCGTTGCTAGGGGTGGCGGACGGGGTCGCGGAGGGGGTGCCGGTCGGCGACGGGGCCGCGGTGGCGCGGGCGGCCAGAAGGATGGCGGAGGCCTGCACGGAGGCCACCAGGCCGGTCAGCTTGAGCACGCGGTGCTGGCTAGCGGGCATACGTGAACCCTCCGAATTCCTGGACCGCCTTGCTGATCTCGTCGGTCCCGGAGACGGGGTTGTCTCCGGTGACCGGGGTGGGGCCGGTGGTCTGGCTGGACTCCAGGACCTTCCAGTCGCCGCCGCTCCAGTTCAGTTTCATGGTGATGGTGAACCAGTTGCTGGTGACCGGGGTGGTCGACTTCGTCCCGGCCATGCCGAACAGGCCGTTGCACCACACCTCGACGGTGGCGGTCGCGTCGCTGTACGACGTGACCTTGGTGCCTGCGGGCAGCGTGCGGTTGACGAAGGTGCTGCCCTGGGGGGCCGTACCGTCGGTGTTGAGGCCGGCCCTCTTCAGGAAGTCGGCCGAGTAGTCGGCATCGAAGCCGGACTGCATGCTGTTCATGACGGTGGGGTCGGCGACGGTCTGCACGATCGAGTGCCGGGTGGCGGTGATGAACATGCCGTCGGAGCCCAGCGCCGTCGCGTAGTTGGCCCCTGCGCTCTGTGCGCCCTGCTGGGTGTGTGCGTACCCCGTCGGGATGCCGTCGCTCTTCGTCTCCACCGGCCTGGTTCCGCTGGCGGCCGTCGAGGACGTGCCCGGGCGGCTTCCGTCGCCGGAGCTGCCGGTGCCCGTGGTGTCCGAGGAGGTGTCGTTGCCGCCTCTGTTCGCGAAGGCGATCGCTGCGATGAGGAGGACGACCACGCCGACGACCGTGACCAGGCTCCGGGAGGAGGAGCGGCCGGCGCGGCGGGCGGCGCCTCCGTAGGGGTCGCCCTCGGGCAGGCGGGTGCGGGTGTGGCCGGTCTCCGGGTAGCCGGGCTCGTCTCCGAGGCTCATGCCGGGTACTCCCCCTCCACGTCGTACCGGAACGCGTAGCAGTACGACGGTAGCCGTGCTGGTTCCCGCGCGGGCGCGGTGTGGTGACTCGACATCAGGGAGACGCAACCTCGGAGCGGGGAAGGGTGAGGTCCAGGCAGCTAGACGGCCATGCCGTACACGATGGTGAACAGGGTGCCGAGCGAGCCGATGATGAAGACTCCGGTCAGTCCGGCGATGATGAGGCCCTTGCCCTGTTCGGCACTGAAGGTGTCGCGGAGGGCCGTGGCGCCGATGCGCTGTTTGGCGGCACCCCAGACGGCGATGCCGAGGCAGAGCAGGATGGCGACGGCCATGACCACCTGGATCATCGTCTTCGCTTCGTTGCCCAGGCTGCCGAAGGGGCCCCAGTCCGGAGCGATTCCGCCGATGATGGTGTTGATGTCACCCTTGTCGGCTGCAAGGAACATGTAAGTCACCGCCCCTGGTGGGTAGTTCTGTCCGCCCCTGCTCGGTGCAGAGGTCACGCATCATTCTCGCCGACAACGTCGCCGGAGTATGTCGACTTGACGTCATTGATTGGCGGGTTTCGTGCGAAGGGATCGTACGGTCACTCTGTGTATCACGGCAGGTCACGCCGGGCAATGAGGCCTGGGCGGAACCTGTGGTGTAGTTCCGTCGTTATGCCCTTTTACGACCTGGCGGGGTTTTTGACGGCCAGTCGGGTGAACGTCACCGTCCCGATGTTCTCATGACGAACGGGCCGCGGCTGGTTGCCGCGACCCGTGTGGGGGTGGAGCCGGGTACTAGTTGGCGAAGGCCGAGATGCCTTCCGGGGTGCCCCAGCCGGTCGGACCGTCGTAGCCGGTCTCGGCGGTGCAGAAGTACGCGGTGGAGCAGGAGCCGTTGTAGCCGCTCGTCACGTCGTTGAGGGACGAGGTGCCCGCGTAGTCGTAGGGGTACTGCGCCGGGTAGGTGCCGCTGGCCGGGGTGCCGGCGAGGGCGTAGACGCCGGCGATGATCGGGGCGGAGACGCTGGTGCCGCCGAAGGTGTACCAGCCGGCGGTGACGCCGTAGGAGTCGTAGACCGAGACGCCGGTGGCGGGGTCGGCGACCGCGGAGACGTCGGACTCCATGCGCTTGGTGCAGCCGGTGTCGGTCTGCCAGCTCGGCTTGGCGTCGTAGGAGGAGCAGCCGGAGCCGGTGCCCTCGGAGCTGGAGGTGCGCCAGACGGTCTCCGTCCAGCCGCGGGTGGTGGACGAGGTGGACAGCTTGGTGCCGCCGACCGCGGTCACGTACTGGGAGGTCGCCGGGTACTCGGCGCCGTAGTCGCTGTCACCGGCGGAGACGGTGATCGCGACGCCCGCGTGCTTGTAGTACGAGGTGTCGTACGTCGTCTGGGAGGAGGACTCGGAGCCGCCGTAGCTGTTGGAGACGAACTTGGCGCCGAGGGCGACGGCCTCGTTCTCGGCGGTGCCGAGGTTGGCGTAGCTGGCGCTGGTGGCCTCGACGAGGGTGATGTTGCACAGCGGGCAGATCGCGGAGGCCATGTCGAGGTCGAGGGAGATCTCCTCGGACCAGCCGGCGTCGGAGGAGGGCAGCGAGGTGGTGGAGCCGGTCTGGCTGACCTTCTTGAAGCAGCCGTTGGCCGTGGTGCAGGCGGACAGGCCGTAGTACGAGCGGTAGGTCGCGAGGTCGGCCTCGGCGTTCGGGTCGTTGTACGCGTCGACGATCGCGATGGTCTCGCCGGAGCCGTTGGAGGCGGCGGCGGAGGTCAGGCCGTAGGCGGACCGGAGGTTGGTCGGGCTGTAGCCGGAGGGGGTGGAGGCGTCGGCGGCCTTGGGGGTGATGCCGGTCCTCGCGGCCTGCTGCTTCTGGAAGGCGGTGAGGCCTCCGGTGACGCGGTAGGACTTGCAGGTGAGGTCGCCCGTGTGCTTGGGGGTGGCACAGGGGGTGGCGACGTAGGTCACCTTGCCGGACGCGGTGGCGGCGGCGTCGGCCTGGACGGCCGTGCCGAAGCCGGCGAACACCAGCGCGGCGGTGGCAGCCGCGGCGGTGCCCAGCCGGCGCCAACCGCGCTGCAACGAGGATCTGTTGGGGGGAGTGGAACGCATGCGTGCAGCCTCCTGATGTTCCTGAATGGGGTGGAACAGTTCGAACAGGGGCGGTGCGGGTGCGATCTGGTGCGGCGGTCCGCGACGAGAATCCTTTGTTGAGTACGCGACAACAAGACCCATCGGGAATCCTGACTTCCGCATTGCCGAACGGGGCGTTCGCGTGACCGTCCGATGGCGGCCCGTTGGACTGCGGGTGACGGGCGCTTGACTCAACTCACAGCTGGCTCACGGGAGTTGCAAAGGCACGAAAAACGGGCCACGGCCGGCTGCCGTGGCCCGTCTCTCTTTCCCTGCCGCCGAGGGGACCCCACGTCCCCCTCACGGTGGCGGCTCCCCGTGACCCGACGGGGAGGTCAATCGGTGAAGGGCTCAGCCGGTGAAGGCGTCGGTCCCCTCGGGGGTGCCCCAGCCGGTCGGGCCGTCGTAGCCCGACTTGGCGGTGCAGAAGTACGAGGTGGAGCAGGTGCCGTTGTTGCCGCTCGTCACGTCGTTGAGGGCGGAGGTGCCGGCCGCGGCGTACGGGTACTCGGCCGGGTAGTCGCTGCTGCCCGGGGTGCCGGCGAGGGCGTAGACCGAGGCGATGAGCGGCGAGGAGGCGCTGGTGCCGCCGTAGGTGTTCCAGCCGGTGCCGTCGTCGCCGTAGGAGTCGTAGACGGAGACGCCGGTGGCCGGGTCGGCGACCGCGGAGACGTCGGCGATCATGCGCTTCGAGCAGCTCGCGTCGGTCTGCCAGGTGGGCTTGGCGTCGTAGGCGGAGCAGCCGGAGCCGGTGCCCTCGGTGGAGCTGGTCTTCCAGACCGACTCGGTCCAGCCGCGGCTGTTGGAGGAGGTCTTCAGGGCGGTGCCGCCGACGGCGGTCACGTAGCGGGAGGCGGCCGGGTACTCGGCGCCGTAGCCCTCGTCACCGGCGCTCGCGGTGATGGCCACGCCCGCGTGCTTGTAGTACGAGGTGTCGTACGTGGTGTCCGAGGAGGACTCGGAGCCGCCGTAGCTGTTGGAGACGAACTTGGCGCCCAGCTTGACGGCCTCGTTCACCGCGGTGCCCAGGTTGGCGTCGGAGGCCGACTTCGCCTCGACGAGCAGGATGTTGCAGTTCGGGCAGGTCGCGCTGACCATGTCGAGGTCGAGCGACTCCTCGCCCGCCCAGCCGCTGTCGGCGGAGGGGAGGGAGGTGGTGGAGCCGGTCTGGGAGACCTTCTTGAAGCAGCCGTTGTCGGTCGTGCAGTCCGACAGGCCGTAGTACGAGCGGTAGGTCGCGAGGTCTTCCTCGGCGTTCGGGTCGTCGTAGGCGTCGACGATGGCGACGGTCTCGCCCGAGCCGTTGGAGGCGGCGGCGTCCGCCAGGCCGTAGGCGGACTGGATGTCGCTCGGGCCGTATCCGGTGGGGGAGTCGGAGGCGGCGTTCGGCCTGACGGTCTTCGGCGTGACGCCCTTGAGGGCGGCCTGCTTCTCCATGAAGGCGGTGGTGCCGCCGGTGACCCGGAGGGCGTTGCAGGCGGCGAAGCCCGCCTTCGGGGTGGCGCCGCAGCCTGCCTTCTCGTACCGGACGTGGGCCTTGGCGACCTGGGCGGCGACGGCCTTGGCGCTGACCTTGTGGGTCGCGGCGGTGGCCGCGGAGGCGTGGGCGGCGGTGCCGAAGCCGGCCACGAGGAGCGCGGCGGTGGCGGCTGCTGCCGAGCCGACCTGACGCCATCTGCCGCGTATGTGGGGGGAGTTGGGGGTGGGCGTACGCAACGTACAGCCTCCTGGGAGAGGTGGGACAGAGGCCTGCGGGTGGGGGACCACCGGTGTGGTTGCCGGTGGGGGCGGCGGCCCGCGACGACCATCCCCTTGTTGAGTACGCGACAACAAGGTGGGTTTCGGAATCCTGACTTCCGCGTTACTGAAGCGCGGGAAGGGCTTACTGATCATTGGGGCCCGGATGGCCGGAAGTTGGGGTTCGGTTGACCTGAAGCCCGTTCCGGGCGGGGCTCAATGCGCGTTGATCGGGGCGTACCGAGCCGTCGCGCGGCTCCGATCGAGCCTGGATCAGCGGGGCTTGAGGCCGTGCAGGAGGAGGTGGACGTGCTGGTCCAGGCCGGCCAGGGCCGCTTCCGGCGGGAGGGTGCCGTTGGTGGCCAGCACGGCCAGGCCGTGGATGCAGGCCGCCGCCGCGAGGGTGACGGCCTCCGGGTCGCCCTGGACGATCTCGCCGCGCCGCTGGGCGTCGGCGACCAGCTGGACGAAGCAGCCGAGGGAGTGCTCGGCCGCGGCGGCCAGCTCGGTGTCGGCTTCGGGGTCGTGCTTGCGGGAGTACATCAGCTCCAGCAGCTCGGGGTGGTCGACGGTGAAGGTGACGTAGGCGCGGGCCAGTGCGGTCATGCGCGGTTCCAGGGCGGCGTCCGGGAGGTCCGCCGAGTCCAGGGTCTGGTTCAGCCGCTCGAACCCGCTGAGCGCGAGCGCGTCCAGCAGGGCCTGCTTGTCCTTGAAGTGCCGGCCGGGGGCGGCGTGGCTCACCCCGATGTCTCGGGCCAGCTCGCGCAGGGACAGCGCGGCGGTGCCCTTCTCGCGCAGGGTGCGCTCGGCGCTCGTGAGCAGGGCGGCGCGCAGGTCTCCGTGGTGGTAGGGGCGGCTCGGCGGCATGAGCGCCATCGTAACCCGATGTAGTCGTTGCCAGCTTTGTAGGCGGTGGCATCTTTGTTGACGTTGCCATCTTTGTTGTCATTGACAGCATTGTTGGCGACGCCTACATTGGCGGGCATGGCTGAGAAGAATCGCAAATGGAACGTTTCCGACCTCCCCGGGCTCGCCGGCCGTACGGCCGTGGTCACCGGTGCCAACAGCGGCCTCGGCTTCACGGCCGCGGACGCGCTGGCCCGGGCGGGTGCACACGTGGTGCTGGCGGTACGGGACCCGGAGCGCGGGCGGGCCGCCGCGGCACGGGTGACCGGCAGCACCGAGGTCCGCCGCCTGGACCTGGCCGACCTGTCCTCGGTACGGGAGTTCGCCGCGGGCTGGGACCGGCCGCTGGACCTCCTGGTCAACAACGCGGGCGTGATGATGCTCCCGGAGCTGCGCACCAAGGACGGCTTCGAGATGCAGTTCGGCACCAACCACCTGGGCCACTTCGCGCTGACGAACCTGCTGCTGCCCTACCTCACGGACCGCGTGGTCACCGTCTCCTCGGGCCTGCACCGGGGCGGCGACGGGATGATCCACTTCGACAACGTGAACCTGGAGGGCGCCTACAACCCGACCCGCGCCTACGCCCAGTCCAAGCTGGCGAACCTGTTGTTCGTGCTGGAGCTCCAGCGCCGGCTCGCGGCGGCAGGCTCCCCCGTCCGCGCCCTCGCCGCCCACCCCGGCTACGCGGCCACCAACCTGCAGAGCCACACCGCCAACCCGCTGGCCCGCCTGGGCATGCGGCTCGGCAACCGGCTCCTCGCCCAGGACGACCGCGCGGGCACCCTCCCCACGCTGTTCGCGGCGACCCAGGACCTGCCGGGTGCGAGCTATGTCGGCCCGGACGGCCTCGGCGAGATGCGCGGAGCACCGACCCTGGTCGGCCGCAGCGCGGCGGCGAGCGACCCGGCGGCGGCCCGCAGGCTCTGGACGCTGTCGGAGGAGCTGACGGGGGTGCGCTGGCCGCTCGGCGTCGAGGCCGCGTGACCGCCCAGTTGCCGGACGCCCGGCCGGCCCGTCGCGGTACCCGGATACGGTGAGCGGATACGACGGGTACAACGGACAGGACGGTGCTCCGGGAGGTGGCCGGATGAACGGCGGCGCCGTGGACTTCACGCTCGGCGGGCGGACGGCCCTGGTGACCGGGTCCGTGCGGGGGCTGGGCCTGGAGATGGCGCGGGGGCTGGCGGGCGCCGGTGCGCGGGTGGTCCTCAACGGCCGGGACGCGGCGACGCTGGAGGAGGTGGCGGCGGCCCTGCGCGAGAACGACGGCCTGGATGTCACGGGCGCCGCCTTCGACGTCACCGACCGCGAGGCTGCCGAGGAGGCGGTGACCGCCCTCGGCGCGATCGACATCCTTGTCAACAACGTGGGCCACCGGGACCGCAGGGGCGTCGAGGAGATGGCGCCGGACGAGCTGTCCGCACTGCTCGACGTCCACCTGACGTCGGCGTACGCACTGAGCCAGACGGTCGCCCGGGGGCTCGCCGCCCGGGGCACCCCGGGCCGCATCATCAACGTCTCGTCCGTCGTCGGCCAGCTCGGCCGCATCGGCGACGTCGCCTACGCCACGGCGAAGGCGGGCCTCGACGGCCTGACCCGGGCCCTCGCCGCCGACCTGGGCCCCAGCGGCACGACCGTCAACTCGGTCGCCCCGGGCACCTTCGCCACCGAGGTCAACGCGGAGCTTGCCGAGGACCCGGAGTGGGGCAGATGGCTGCGGACCCGGACCTCACTGGGCCGGTGGGGCCGCCCGGCCGAGATCGCGGGCATCGTCGTCTTCCTGGCGAGCGACGCGGCGTCCTTCATCACCGGCCAGACCATCGCGGTGGACGGCGGGATGACGACGACGTTCTGAGGCCGTCCGGCGGGGTGAAACCGGCCGCAAGGGCGGTTCCCAGAAAAATCTCAGTGAAGTCGGGAACCGTTTCTCACCTTTGTGGGAGACAGTGGGCGCTGATGAAGCGCACCTCACGCATCTCCGCCCCCCTGCGCCGCGTCGCGCTCTGCGCTGTCGTCGTGCTGGCCGCCACCTCGGCCTCCGTCGCGGCTGCCGACGAAGCGGCGGGGCCGTTCGGAGTGACCGCGGTGGTCGGGGCCACGCCGGAGAGCGCGAGGGTCGGGGCGCTGTTCGGCGCCGACCGGGCCGGGAGCCTGTCCGGCAACCACTTCTGCACCGCATCCGTCGTGCACAGCCCGCAGCGGGATCTGATCGTCACGGCCGCGCACTGCATCGACGGGGACGGTGACGCCGCCGGGCTGGTGTTCGTGCCCGGCTACCGGGACGGGCAGGCGCCGTACGGGGTGTGGAAGGTCGGGAAGCGCTACCTGCCCGACGGGTGGGCCCACGGGCAGAGCGAGGACAGCGACGTCGCCTTCGCCGCCGTCGAGGAGCGGGACGGGAAGCGGGTCGAGGACGTGACCGGGAGCAACCGGTTCGCCGCCGGGGTGGCCACCGGCGCCACCGCCGTCACCGTCACCGGGTACCCGGACTCCCGGGAGGTGCCGGTCAGTTGCACCAACAAGCCCGTCGCCCACAGCGCCACCCAACAGCGCATCGACTGCCCCGAGTTCACGGGCGGCACGAGCGGGAGTCCCTGGGTGAACGGGGACCACGAGGTGGTCGGGGTCCTCGGCGGGCACGAACAGGGCGGGTCGACCGCCGACGTCTCGTACAGCGTGGTGCTCGGCCGGGAGGCCGCCGAGCTCTACAAGGACGCCGTCGACGGCTGAGACGGCGTCACATGCGCCGTCTTCCTGTGAAATAGCGCCACTCTCGGCCGAAATGGCGTTGAACAGCCCTGACATGGGGGAGGGTTGGGGCGTGCGGAAAGTATGGGTGATCGGTGGCGCGGCGACGGCGCTCGGCGTCAGCTTCGTCATGCTGCTCGTCGTCGGCGTGTACGTCGTCGCCGGGAACCTTCTCAACGGGGTCGGCGGCACCGGCAAGACCCTGGCCAAGGGAGCCGTGCCGGCCGCGTACTCCAGCCTCGTGCAGAAGTGGGGCAACCTCTGCTCGGCCATCAACCCCGCCCTGCTCGCCGCACAGCTCTACCAGGAGAGCGGGTTCAACCCGCGCGCGCAGAGCGCCGCCGCCGCGCAGGGGATAGCGCAGTTCATCCCGGGGACCTGGGCCACCCACGGCATCGACGGGAACGGGGACGGGGTCCGCGACGTCTGGGACCCGAACGACGCGATCCCGTCGGCCGCCTCCTACGACTGCCAGCTGGCGTCCTACGTGAAGGACGTGCCCGGCAACATCTCCGACAACATGCTCGCCGCCTACAACGCGGGGGCGTACGCGGTCATCAAGTACAAGGGCGTGCCGCCGTACAAGGAGACCCAGAACTACGTCAGGACCATCACCACCCTGGAGCAGAGCTTCGCCGCGCCGGTCAGCCGGCTCTCCCCGACCAAGCAGGCCGCCGGGGCCATCAACTACGCCCAGAACAAGCTCGGCACCCCCTACCTCTGGGGCGGCAACGGCACCGCGGCGGACAACGGCCGCTTCGACTGCTCCGGGCTGACCAAGGCGGCGTACGCCAGTGTCGGGATCACGCTGCCGCGGGTCGCCAACGACCAGTACAACGCGGGACCGCACCCCTCGCGGAGCGAGCTGCTCCCCGGGGACCTCGTCTTCTTCTCGACCGACCTCTCGAACTCCCGCGCCATCCACCACGTGGGGATCTACGTCGGCGGCGGATACATGATCGACGCGCCCTACACCGGGGCCGTGATCCGGTTCGACCCCATCGACTCGGCCGACTACTTCGGGGCCACCCGGGTCACCGAGGATGGCGCGAAAGCGCTCCCCACCACGGTGTGAACGGAGCGTATAACCCACCCCCTGAGCTGGGGGTTTGTATCTCTCTTCGATAACGTCTGCGTGATCATTCGGTGGAACCTGGAACGTAGTGGTGTGGGCCGTGCGTTCCTGTTGACGTAGCCGACCACGGGGGTGGCAGCGAGCGACGCACACCAGGTGCGTCCCGGAACGACGACGAAGGGGCCGCAGCGCGATGGCTGTAATCGCCGAATCCGGGTCGAACCCTGACGTCGACCTGCTCTACGACATCAACGGCCTGGCCAAGGACGCGCCGCACTGGTTCGACCGGGCCATGGAGTTCGTCGGGGAGTACGGGCTGCTGGTCGCGATGGTGCTGCTGGTGGTGTGGTGCTGGTGGTCCGTGCGGCGCCGGGCGGACGAGGACGTGCCGTCCACCATGGCCGCGCTGGTGTGGGCGCCGCTCGCCGCCGCGATCGCCGTCCTCGTGAACGTTCCCATCCGCGGCTTCGTCGAGCGGCCCCGGCCGTTCCTCACCCACCAGGGGATCGACGTCCTCGTCTCCGGCAAGACCGACTACTCCTTCGTGAGCGACCACGCGACGATCACGATGGCGATGGGGGTCGGGCTGTTCGTCGCCAACCGGAAGTTCGGGGCGGCGGGGATAGGGCTGGCGCTGGTGGAGGGGTTCTGCCGGGTGTACATGGGGGTGCACTACCCGACGGACGTGGTCGGGGGGTTCGCGCTGGGTACGGCGGTCGTGCTGCTGCTGTCTCCGGTGGCGACGGCCCTGCTGACGCCGGTGATGAAGGCGGTGGAGGGGTCGTCGCGGGTGAGATGGGTCGTGCGGGGGCGGTCCGCGGGCGTGGGGCTGGTGCCCGGGGGTCGTACGGCGGTCGAGGCGGAGGAGCGTGACCTGGCGGCGTAGGCGCCCCGTAAGGGGCGCGGGGAACTGCGCGAGCAGCTCCCACGCGCCCGCAGGCGAAGACGACCCGCTACAACCCCTGCGGGGAAGAGAAGAACCGGTTCGGGTCGTACTGCTTCTTGACCTTGGTCAGCTTGGTCACGGCGTCGCCGTAGTACGCCTTCTTCCAGTCCGTGAGCGTCGGGTCCGTGTAGTTCTGGTAGGCCGCGCCGGAGGCGTACGGCCTCATCGCGGTGTGTGCCGCGTTCAGCCAGGACTGGCCGATGCTGCCGGAGGCCCCCGCGCCCCACGACACGATGTACTGCGCCAGCATCCGCGACCGGCGGTGCACGAACGCCGTCGCCGTCGGCGAGACGCGGTTCACCGCTCCGCCGAGCGCCGTGAAGGCGATGCTGCCCGCGCCGCCGCGGACCGCGGAGATCTGCCGCAGGGCGGTCTGGATGCCGGCCGCCGAGAGGGAGCGGTCGAAGAAGTCGGAGCGGGCCGTGTACGTCTCGCGGCCGAGCTTTCCCTGGGGGGAGCGGCCGGGCGTGGAGCCGGGCAGGTGGCACTGCGGCTCGGTGGAGAAGGAGGAGCAGCCGGCGTAGATCTCCATCGCCTCCTCGTAGCCGTGGCGGCGCAGCGAGACGGAGGAGGCGTTGGCGCCGGCCTTGTGGGCGAGGGCGTCCACCGCGTTCTGGAGCTCGCCGTACGTGCCCATCGAGAAGCAGGCGACCGAGACGCGCGGGCCGCTGCCCGAGTTCTCCAGGTGCAGGGAGGACCAGATCTCGTCCGGCTGGGACGGGCCCCACTCCTGCCAGGCCTTGAAGACCTGCGCCGCCTTCGCCCACGGCCAGGTCAGGTACGCCGTCACGCCCTGCGGGGTCGGGTGGGTCCTGAACTGCAGCTCCGTGACGACGCCGAAGTTGCCGTTGCCGGCGCCGCGCAGCGCCCAGAAGAGGTCCTTGTTCGTCGTCGCGTTGGCCACGACCTGGGTGCCGTCCGCCGTGACCAGCGTCGCCTGGGTGAGGCTGTCGCAGGTCAGGCCATAGGCGCGGGACGCGACCCCGTGGCCGCCGCCGAGCACCAGGCCGGAGACGCCGACCGTGGGGCAGGAGCCCGCGGGTATGGTCACGCCCTTGGCCGCGAGGGCCCGGTATACGTCGATCAGCTTGGAGCCGGCGCCGACGACCGCCGTACCGCCGCTGACGCGGATGCGGTTCAGCTTGGAGACGTCGAGGACGAGACGGCCGTCGCCGGAGGAGTAGCCCGCGTAGGAGTGGCCGCCGTTGCGGATCGAGACCTTCAGGGCGTGGGCCTGGGCGTACGACAGCGTGGTGCGGATGTCGTCGGCGTGGGCCACGTAGGCGACCGCCGCCGGCTTCAGGCCGTCGAACCGCGTGTTGTAGAGCTGGTGGGCGGTCGTCCAGGAGGCCTCTCCGGGGCGGACCAGGGTGCCGTCCAGGGCGTGGGCGAGGGCCGTCCAGTTGGCCGCAGCCGCTGCGCTGGTGGTCTTCAGCGCCGTACGAGAGGATGTGGTCGCGAGTGGCGCGCCGGTCGTGTGGGACGCCGTGGCGCCGCCGGAGCTGCACCCCGTCAGTGCGGTCGCCGCGAGGGTGGCCGCCCCGCCCGATATGAAGGAACGCCGTTCCATGCCCGTGCCTTTCGCGTCGGCTGTCGTGGGACGAGACGGCGTCCGTCGCACACGGGTTCCCGTGCGGTGTAACGAACGCTGTGACGTCGTAACGACTGCGATGGCGAACGGCGAAGAAATGTTCGTGTAACCCGCTCGTTGGAACCGGCATGTGCCCTCACCGTAAGCATTCCGTGACCTAACCGGGTTGACGGCAGGGGTTCACCCTCCGTTCACCTACGGCCATCGGTCGCTTCACCTGTTCTGCCTAATTTCGGCCTTACCGGGTGCGGTGAGCGGTCGTAAATGCCCAGTCAGGAGGCCCTCGCCCACCACTTACTTCGCACGCCGCCGAAGGTGGCGCCTCTGGAAGGAACTCCCGAAAGTGAAGCTTCAGCGCAAGAACCGGCTGCGCGCCCTGTCTCTCGGTGCTGTCGCTGTCTCCGGCGCCCTGGCCCTGACGGCGTGCGGCTCGGACGACAACGGTGGCGGCAGTGGTTCGAGCACCGCCTCGGCCTCTTCGAACGCCAGCTCCATCAAGTGTGACGACGCCAAGGGCCAGCTGCTCGCCGACGGCTCCTCCGCGCAGAAGAACGCGATCGACGCCTGGGTGAAGAACTTCTCCCAGGCCTGTGGTGTGCAGATCAACTACAAGGGCTCCGGCTCCGGTGCCGGTGTGACCGCCTTCACGCAGGGCCAGGTCGCCTTCGCCGGTTCCGACTCGGCGCTCAAGCCGGAAGAGGTCACCGCCTCCAAGAAGGTCTGCTCCGGCGGCCAGGGCATCGACCTCCCGATGGTCGGCGGCCCGATCGCCCTCGGTTACAACGTCCCGGGTGTCGACAACCTGGTTCTGGACGCTCAGACGATCGCGAAGATCTTCGACAGCAAGATCACCAAGTGGAACGACGCGGCGATCAAGAAGCTGAACCCGTCCGCCAAGCTCCCCGACCTGAAGATCCAGGCGTTCCACCGCTCGGACGAGTCGGGTACGACGGACAACTTCACCAAGTACCTGATCGCGGCCACCCCGGCCAACTGGAAGTACTCCGGCGGTAAGGCCTGGCAGGCCAAGGGCGGCCAGTCCGCTCCGCAGTCCGCGGGTGTGGCCCAGCAGGTCAAGCAGACCTCCGGCGCCATCGGCTACTTCGAGCTCTCCTACGTCTCGGACGGCATCAAGGCCGTCTCGATCGACACGGGTGCCAGCGCGCCGGTCGCCCCGTCGACCGAGTCCGCCACCGCCGACATCGCGGCCGCCAAGGTCGTCGGCACCGGCAAGGACCTGGCGCTGCAGCTCGACTACAACACCAAGGCCGAGGGTGCGTACCCGATGACCCTGGTCACGTACGAGATCGTCTGCGACAAGGGCAACAAGGCCGACACCCTCCCGGCGACCAAGGCGTTCCTGCGCTACATCGCCTCCGAGGACGGCCAGAAGCTCCTCTCCACGATCGACTACGCCCCCGTCCCCGACGACATCATCGCCAAGGTCCGCACCACCATCGAGGGCCTGAGCTAAAGATCCGCGAGTGCGGCCGAGTTCCGTGAGGAGCCCGGCCGCACCGTCCGGTGCACCGCCGCCCGGAGCCGTACGCCCCTACGTGTGGGACGTACGGCTCCTCCGAGCCGCCCCCCAGGGCGACTCCGCAGACCGGAGAACCCGATGGACATATCGACGCAAACAGCAGACGCATCTCCCCCGACGCCCCCACAGCCCTCCGCGGCCCAGCAGAAGCGCAACGCGCGCGGCGCCACCCGGGTCGGTGACCGGGTCTTCCTCGGTCTCTCCCGCGGATCCGGCGTCCTGCTCCTGGTGATCATGGCCGCGATCGCGGTCTTCCTCACCTACCGGGCAGCCCTCGCGATCAACCGCGACCACGGCAACTTCCTCACCACCTTCGAGTGGAACACCAACCTCATCCCGCCGACCTTCGGCATCGCGGTCCTCGCCTTCGGCACGATCGTCTCCTCGATCATCGCCATGGCCATCGCGGTCCCGATCGCCGTCGCGATCGCGCTGTTCATCACGCACTACGCGCCCCGCCGCCTGGCCGGCCCCGTCTCGTTCGTGGTCGACCTGCTCGCCGCCGTGCCGTCCATCGTGTACGGCCTCTGGGGCGCGCTGATCCTCGTGCCGCACATGACCGGCCTGTTCAGCTGGCTGAACGACTACTTCGGCTGGACCGGGATCTTCTCCTGGGACGGCGGCGCCCCGCGCTCGATCCTGACCGTCTCGATCCTGCTCGCGATCATGATCCTGCCGATCATCACCAACGTGAGCCGTGAGGTCTTCCGTCAGGTCCCGCAGATGCACGAAGAGGCCGCCCTGGCCCTCGGCGCCACCCGCTGGGAGGTCGTCCGGATGTCGGTGCTGCCCTTCGGGCGCTCCGGCGTGATCTCCGCCTCGATGCTCGGCCTCGGCCGCGCGCTCGGCGAGACGATGGCCGTCGCCACCGTGCTCTCCCCGGACTTCGACATCCACGCCAGCCTGCTCAACCCGGGCGGCGGCACCTTCGCCCAGAACATCGCCAGCAAGTTCGGCGAGGCGACCTCGGACGGCCGTGACGCGCTCATCGCCTCCGGTCTGGTCCTCTTCGTCATCACCCTGCTGGTCAACGGCGCGGCCCGCATCATCATCCAGCGCCGCGCAGAGTACTCGGGGGCCAACGCATGAGCACCGCAGCAGCCAGCACCCTGCGCGGTGCCACGCTCCCCAAGTGGTCGTCCTACGCCATCGTCGCCGGCGCCATCGTGCTCGGTGTGGTCATCGGCCTGGTCGGCGGCCTGGACAGCAAGATCCAGTGGGGCCTGATCGCCGGTCTCCTGTACGTCCTCGGCACCTATGTCGTCGCCGCCCGCGTCGAGGGCCGCCGACAGGCCAAGGACCGGGTCGCGACCTCCCTGGTCTGGGTCGCCTTCATCGTCGCCGTGGTCCCGCTGGTCTCCCTGATCTGGGTGACCGTCTCGCGCGGTGTGAAGGTCCTCGACCCGTACTTCCTCAGCCACTCCATGGGTGTCGTCCAGGACTCCGAGCCCGGCGGCGGTGCCTACGCGGCCATCATCGGCTCGCTGGAGCAGGTCGGCCTCGCCACCCTGATCGGCGCCCCGATCGGCATCCTCACCGCGGTCTACCTCGTCGAGTACGGACGCGGTCGCCTCGCGAAGGCTGTCACCTTCTTCGTGGACGTGATGACCGGTATCCCGTCGATCGTCGCGGGTCTGTTCATCCTCAGCCTCATGCTGATCTTCGACATGCAGCCCTTCGGCTTCGCCGGATCGCTGGCCCTGGCCATCCTGATGATGCCGGTGGTCGTGCGCTCCACCGAGGAGATGCTCAAGCTCGTCCCGAACGAGCTGCGCGAGGCGTCTCTGGCGCTCGGCGTGCCCAAGTGGCGCACCATCCTGAAGGTGGTCCTGCCGACCTCGATCGGCGGCATCACGACCGGTGTCATGCTGGCCATCGCCCGTATCGCGGGTGAGACCGCGCCGGTGCTGCTGCTGGTGTTCGGCAACCCGTTCATCAACAACAACCCCTTCGAGGGTGCGCAGTCGTCGCTGCCGCTGTTCATCTACCAGCAGTACGCGAACAGCGCCGGTGCCAACGCGGCCTACGACCGTGCCTGGGCGGCCTCGCTCACGCTGATCGCCTTCGTGATGATCCTCAACCTGGTGGCCCGCGGCATCGCCCGCTGGAAGGCCCCCAAGACCGGTCGCTGACCGGCCGACAGCGACCGACTCCTGGAAGTGAAGAAGTAATGTCCAAGCGAATCGACGTAAGCGGGCTCACCGCCTACTACGGCTCCCACAAGGCCATCGAAGACATCTCGATGAACATCGAGCCGCGCACCGTCACGGCGTTCATCGGCCCCTCCGGCTGCGGCAAGTCGACGTTCCTGCGCACGCTGAACCGCATGCACGAGGTCACGGCCGGCGGCCGGGTCGAGGGCAAGGTCCTCCTCGACGACGAGAACCTCTACGGCGCCAACATCGACCCGGTGGCGGTGCGCCGCGAGGTCGGCATGGTGTTCCAGCGTCCGAACCCGTTCCCCACGATGTCGATCTTCGACAACGTGGCCGCGGGTCTGCGCCTGAACGGCAACTTCAAGAAGAGCGAGCTCGCCGACGTCGTCGAGAAGTCGCTCAAGGGCGCGAACCTCTGGAACGAGGTCAAGGACCGCCTGAACAAGCCGGGCTCCGGTCTCTCCGGTGGTCAGCAGCAGCGTCTGTGCATCGCCCGCGCGATCGCGGTCGAGCCGAAGGTGCTGCTCATGGACGAGCCCTGCTCCGCCCTCGACCCGATCTCGACCCTCGCCATCGAGGACCTGATCGGTGAGCTGAAGGAGCGCTTCACGATCGTCATCGTGACGCACAACATGCAGCAGGCGGCGCGTGTCTCCGACCGTACGGCGTTCTTCAACCTCGCGGCCGTCGGCCAGCCCGGCAGGCTGATCGAGATCGACGACACGGAGCGGATCTTCTCCAACCCGTCGGTGCAGGCCACCGAGGACTACATCTCCGGCCGATTCGGCTGAGCCGGAACTGACCCCTCGCGGTGCTGCATGGCGGTGCCACCGCGAGGACGCAAAAGGGCCCGCCCCTGGCTCCCGGGGGCGGGCCCGCCTGCATTCTCTTCGCCTTTTCCTTTACCCACCCGCCCACCCGACTCGGTTCTTCGAGAAGGGCGAGGTCAAGGGGTGGGGGTGACCGCGGGCCGGCGGCTTGCGGGGTGCGGTTGGGCGCAGGGGGCCGTCCGGCGGCTTGCGGGCCTGGGGGCGGCGAAGAGCCGCAGGGGGTGGACGGCGCTGTCGTACGGCGGCTGCGGGCGCGTCGTGGCTGGTCGCGCAGTTCCCCGCGCCCCTGGCGGGGCGCTGGCCCGGCCGGTGTTCGGAGCGCGGCCCTCGTCTTTCGACCTCGACCTCTCTGCCGACCGAGTCGGGTGGGTGGGTGGGTGGGAACGCCTTTCGACCTCGCCCTGGGGAGTTACAGGAGCGTCAGGTCGATGAGGCCGAAGGCGGCTGCTGCTACCAGGGCCGCTGCCGGCATGGTGATGAACCAGCCGAGGACGATGTTCTTGGCGACGCCCCAACGGACCGCGTTCACGCGCTTGGTCGCGCCGACGCCCATGATGGCCGAGGTGATGACGTGGGTCGTGGAGATCGGCGCCTTGAAGAGGAACGCCGTGGTGAACATGATCGACGCGCCGGTCGCCTCGGCGGCGAAACCCTGCGGCGGGTCGAGTTCGATGATCTTGCGGCCGAGGGTGCGCATGATGCGCCAGCCACCCGCGTAGGTGCCGAGGGAGAGCATCACGGCGCAGATGATCTTGACCCAGACCGGGATCGGGTCGCCGTACGTCTCGTGGCCGGAAATCACCAGTGCCATGACGACGACGCCCATCGTCTTCTGGGCGTCCTGGAGGCCGTGGCCGAGAGCCATGCCGGCCGCGGAGACGGTCTGCGCTATCCGGAAGCCCCGCTTCGCCTTGTGCGGGTTGGAGCGCCGGAACAGCCACATGATGGCCGTCATGACCAGGTAGCCGAGGATCAGGCCGACGACGGGGGACAGGAACATCGGGACGATGACCTTGTCCACGACGCCGTTCCACAGGACGGTCGTGCCGCCGGCCAGCGCCGCGCCCACCAGGCCGCCGAAGAGCGCGTGGGAGGAGGACGAGGGCAGGCCGAAGTACCAGGTGACGAGGTTCCAGACGATCGCCCCGACCAGCGCGGCGAAGAGGATGCCCATGCCCGTGGAGCCCTTGGGCGTCTCGATCAGGCCCTCGCTGACCGTCTTGGCGACCCCGGAGCCCAGGAAGGCGCCCGCGAGGTTCATCACGGCCGCCATCGCCAGGGCCGCGCGCGGCGTCAGCGCCCGCGTGGAGACCGAGGTCGCGATCGCGTTCGCCGAGTCGTGAAAACCGTTCGTATACGTGAAGAAGAGCGCGACCAGGATGGTCACGACGAGCGCCAAGGTGTCCATCGACGGCTCAGGACTCCTTGACGGCGATGGTCTCCACCGTGTTCGCCACGTGCTCGAACGCGTCCGCCGCCTCTTCCAGGACGTCCACGATCTGCTTGAGCTTCAGCACCTCGATCGCGTCGTACTTGCCGTTGAAGAGGTGGGCGAGCAGCCTGCGGTGGATCTGGTCCGCCTGGTTCTCCAGGCGGTTCACCTCGATCCAGTACTCGGTGAGGTTCTCCAGCGTGCGCAGGTGGGGCATCGCCTCGGCCGTCAGGTCGGCGGCCCGGGCCAGCACCTCGATCTGCTGTTCGACACCCTTCGGCAGTTCCTCGATGTTGTAGAGGACGACCAGGTCGACGGCCTCCTCCATGAAGTCCATGATGTCGTCGAGGGAGGACGCGAGGGAGTAGATGTCCTCGCGGTCGAAGGGCGTGATGAACGAGGAGTTCAGCTGGTGGAAGATCGCGTGCGTGGCGTCGTCACCTGCGTGTTCCGCTGCCCGCATACGCTCTGCGATCTCGGCCCGGGCAGACGCGTCCGCCCCGAGCAGTTCCATCAGGAGTTTCGAGCCCGTGACGATGTTGTCCGCGGACGCGGCGAACATGTCGTAGAAGCTCGTCTCCCTGGGGGTCAGACGAAAGCGCACTTGGGGTCCTCGGTATGCATGGGTTTCGGTCAGGCTGATGCTAAGCGCATCATCCGGCCACGGCTAATGGGCCGCCCTCCAGTTTCGCCCATCGGGCTTGGTGATCATGAGGGGGGCGTCCCGAGGGCCCTATACCCAGCAAAGTTCGTTACCATATACCCACCAGGGGTATATGAATCGACGATGCGGAGGACGCGATGACGACCACCGAGGCCGGCGCCACGACGCCCTCCGGAAGCGGAGCGCCTGCGACCACGCACGGTTACCACAAGCAGAAGGACGAGCACCTCAAACGGCTGCGCCGGATCGAGGGCCAGATCCGGGGCCTGCAGCGCATGGTCGACGAGGACACCTACTGCATCGACATACTCACCCAGGTCTCCGCCTCGACCAAGGGGCTGCAGGCCTTCGCGCTCCAGCTCCTCGAGGAGCACCTGCGGCACTGCGTCGCCGACGCGGCCGTCAAGGGCGGGTCGGAGATCGACGCGAAGGTCGAGGAGGCCACCCAGGCCATCGCCCGCATGCTGCGGACCTGAGCCCGCCCGGCCGGGTCCTGGCCTGAATCAGTACGCCTCGCGCTCCTCGGCCACGCGCAGCACCTCGTCGATACTCTCCAGGCTGAGCCGGTCCTCGGCGGCCGAGGCCGCGATGATCAGCTCGCCGCACAGATCGATCTCGGCGAGGGCCACGTGGTCCTGAACTGCCGTACCGCCGACCGGAGCCACGTGCATCACCTCTTCTCTGCCGTCACCGACTCTCTAGAGTAGGCAGCGGTCTACACAACGCGCATGGCACGGACGGGCTAGTTCACAGGTTGTACGGAGCCGTCGTCTGACTAGTGCGTCGGCTGGTTTTCGGCGATCCGGCCCGCGTAGATGTCCTCGGAGCGTGGCAGCTTCACGTCCACCGGAGTGCCGAAACCGTACAGCAGGGTCGTCGAGGCGACCGCCACCGTGCCCTTGCCGCTGTCGTTGACGAAGCTGAACCGCTGCCGGAGTTTCCGGATCCGGCCCTGGTCGTCGAGGTACACGTCGAACGGAACCTCGGGCGTGGCGAACCCTTTCGCCGCGGCGGCCAGGGCGGCCCGGACGCCGGCGGACGCCGTACGGGCCGCGGTCGCGAGGTCGGCGGTGCCCCGGTAGTGCCTGACCTCGGTCCCGGCGAACTCGGTCTCTCCCACGTATGTCGCGGTGCGGGTGCCGCGCAGCAGCTCGGCCGCCGCGAACGGGTCGGTCGCGCCGCCGGTGACGAGGTTGCCGTCGGAGAGGCTCGCCGTCTCCACCCGGACCCATTTGTCGGCGGGCACCCCGGCACCCCGGTTCTTCATGAACAGCGCGCCCGGGGCGAGGAGTTCGGTGATCGGGCGGTGCTCGGAGGTGCCGGCGGGGTCCTGCGGGAGGACCACCGTGAGCCTGCCGAGCTGCCGGTCGTAGTCGTAGACGCCCTTGCCGCGGATGGTGACCCGGGTGCCGCCGGTGGCCATCTCCATCGAGGTCGTGGCCTGGGAGGTGCGGGTGGCCCGCAGGGTGTCCGCCGTGCGCTTCAGGAGGGCGACCGGGTTGTCGCCGGGGGAGCCGCTGACGCCCTCGGCCGTGGCGCCGCCGCAGCCGGTGGCGCAGGCGCCGAGGCCGACCACGAGCCCTACGGTGACGGCCGTCTTCCCAGCGCGCCAGTGCTGCCGCCGATCCATTCTGCCTACCCCCAGCCGGTGCGTCCGTCACGGGTCCCGCGTCGTTCCGCTTAACGAGGGGTGGGAGGGGCCGTCACGCATACCAGTGCTTTACCGAGCGTCGGTAACGTTGTCGGTGTGGCGCAGGAGGACGGTTCCGAGCGGGCCTTGCAGGGACAGGAACACCACACGAGCATGATCGAGCAGGGGCGGTTCTGTTTCGCCCGGTGCACATGCGGCTGGCGCGGACCGGCACGGCGGGCGAGAAGCCTGGCACGAACGGACGGCGAGGGACACAGAACCGGAGTGTGAGACGCGCCCCTGAGGGGCGCGCTGCCGGTCAGCTTCACAGTGCGCGGCGCTTCGCCGAGTTGGCGGCGGTGGCCCACAGGACGGTGTGGCCGGCGGCGCACGGGACTGTGGGTGCACCCCGATTCGAACGGCACGGCCCGGATGGTGTCCTGCTGTCCGACCGAGACGGCGGCTACACGGCGTCGGCGACGTCGTCGAGCACTACGCCGCTGACCTGGCTGGACCGGCAGTTCCTCTCGCGCTTCCCGGGTTCGCTGCCCGGACTCTCTCCCTCCCTGGAGTTCCCCGTGCGACACCTGTCCGCCGCCGTGCAGGAGGACCTGCCGGCCGGCTTCACCCAGCACAGGACGCAGGTCGGCACCGTCGGCCTCAACTACGTGATCGGCGGCCACGGCCCGACCCTGGTCCTGCTGCACGGCTACCCGCAGACCTGGTACGAGTGGCGGCACATCATGCCCGCGCTCGCCGAGCACTACACGGTCATCGCCCCCGACCTGCCCGGCGCCGGCCGCAGCGACGCCCCGGCCACCGGCTACGACAAGAAGAGCATGGCCGCGGACATCCACGGCCTGCTCGCCAGGATCGGCCACGACAAGGACATCCGGCTCGTCGGCCACGACATCGGCACGATGGTCGCCTACTCCTACGCCGCCGCGCACCCCGCCGACGTGAAGAAGCTCGTGCTCAGCGAGGCCCCGATCCCGGCCCCGAGCATCTACAGCTTCCCGTCGCTGACCGCGGACGGCCCCGGCGCCTGGCACTTCGGTTTCTTCGCCCTCGGCAACGGCCTGCCCGAGGACCTCATCCAGGGCCGCGAGGAGGTGTGGACGGACCGGTTCATCGACGACCTGGAGGTCCGGAAGGGCGCGGTCACCCCCGACGAAGTCGCCGTCTTCGCCGGCTACCTGAAGGACCCGGCCCATCTCCGGGCGAGCCTGGCCTGGTTCCGGACGCTGCCGCAGGACATGAAGAACGACGCCGTCTACCAGAAGAAGAAGCTGACCATGCCCGTGCTCGCGATCGGGGCCGACGGCAGCCTCGGCGACTCCGTGCCCAAGCAGGTCAGGAAGTACGCGACCCACGTCACCGGGGTCGTCGTACCCGACTCCGGCCACTGGCTCTACGAGGAACACCCGGCGGAGATGACCGACATCCTGCTCACCTTCCTGAAGGGACGGTGATGCCGAGGTTCCGCGCTCCCTAAGGCGTGTTGTGCAGCGAGGCCAGCAGTTCGTCCACCAGCTCGGCGTCCCGGGGCTGGGTCAGGCGCTGCCGGGCCTCCGCCGGGCGGAGCCAGAGGATCCGGTCCACCTCGTGGTTCGGGGTGAAGTGCCCCTCGCCCGCCTCCCCGGCCCAGTAACGGACCTCCTTGGGGCGGCCGTTGGCGTAGTAGTGGGCGGTGGAGAGCTCGCTGCCGAGGGCGGCCGTGTAGCCGGTCTCCTCGGCCACCTCGCGCAGCGCGCCCGCCCCCGCGTCCTCGCCGCGCTTGAGCTTGCCCTTGGGGTGCGACCAGTCGTCGTACTTGGGGCGGTGGACGAGGCAGACCTCCAGGCCGCCGTCGACCGGCGAGCGGCGCCACAGGACGCAGCCCGCCGCCTGCACCGGGGTGTCGGTCACACGGCCTCCACCCGCTGCTTCTGCCACGCCTGCTGGAACGCGAACCGGGCCGCCTCCACCTCGTGCCGCTGGTCGGCGTGGAGGACACCGAGGGCGTAGGCCGTCGCGGGGGCGATGCGCGGGGTGCGGGCCGCGGAGGCGGCAGCGGCGGCGGCCTCCGAGGCGTCGCGGTGCCGGTTCAGGGCCTGGCCGGCCGCGAGCAGCCGTACGTCCACGGGCGCGTCCTCGCCGCACAGCACCTCGCGGGCGTAGCGGTGCAGCCGCAGCAGGAGGCGGACCTGGTGCCAGGGGCCGTCCTGGGGGTGCGGGGCCGGGTCCGGGGAGAGGCCGTGGACCAGGGCCTCCGCGTTGTACGGGTGGCCCGCGGTGACCAGGGGGAGGGCCGCGATGGCGTCGGTGAGCCGCTCCTCGGCCGCCGACGCCAGCGGGCGCAGGTCGGTCGTGGGCGCCGCGGCCGTCAGCGGGACCTCGCTGGCCAGCACCGCGACCTTGTCGGCGACCGCGTGGAAGCGGGAGGAACCGAGCGCCTGGAGGGCCGTGGAGTGGGCCCGGGTGCGGGCCAGGGTGAGCTGGCGGTCGAGCAGGGCGCCCGCCTTGGCCGCGCCCACCGTCAGGTTGCCGCGCTCGGTCACCGTCTCCGAAGTGGCCTGGCCCGGCAGGCTCGTCGAGCCGGAGAGGCGGTGCAGCGCGAGCAACAGGCGCTCCAGCCGGGCCTCGTAGGCGTGTTCGAGGCCCAACGTGCCCGACAGCCAGGCCAGTTCGGGGCGGATCTCCTCGGACCAGTCGGACTCCAGGAGCGGTCGGAAGGTGTGCAGGCTGCCGCTGATGCGCCGGGCCGAGCGGCGCAGGGCGCGGGCCGCGTCGACGGACTCCTCCGTCGCGCTCACCGTCCCGGTCTCCCGGTGCAGGCGCAGCGCGCGGAGGAACTCCGTGGCCTGGGTGCGCAGGTAGCCCGCGAGGGCGTCCCCGGTCGTCACCCGGGCCGTCGGGTCCGTCGGTTCAAGGTGTTGCTGTGCCACGCCGGCGCCTCCGGGCGTCTATGAGCATCTCCTGGATGTTGCGCAGGGGCTGGCCGTCCGCGTCGGTCGCGTGCCGGGTCCATTCGCCGTCCGGGCCCAGGTGCCAGGAGGAGGTGGAGTCGGACATGCCGGACTCGAGGAACCGGTTGAGCGAGGCCCGGTGAGCCGGGTCGACGACCCGGACCAGCGCCTCTATCCGGCGGTCGAGGTTGCGGTGCATCATGTCGGCGCTGCCTATCCACACCTCGGGTTCGCCGCCGTTGCCGAAGGCGAAGACCCGGGAGTGCTCCAGGAAGCGGCCGAGGATCGAGCGGACCCGGACGGTCTCCGACAGGCCCGCGACACCCGGGCGGATCGCGCAGATGCCGCGCACCCAGACGTCGACCGGCACGCCCGCCATGGACGCGCGGTACAGGGCGTCGATGATCGCCTCGTCCACCATCGAGTTGACCTTGATGCGGATGAACGCGGGGCGGCCGGCCCGGTGGTGCTGTATTTCCTTCTCGATGCGCGCGATCAGGCCGTCGCGCAGCGACTTGGGGGCCACCAGCAGGCGGCGGTAGGTCTCCCGGCGGGAGTAGCCGGAGAGCCGGTTGAACAGGTCGGACAGGTCCGCGCCGACCTGCGGGTCGGCGGTGAGCAGGCCGAGGTCCTCGTACAGGCGGGCGGTCTTGGGGTGGTAGTTGCCGGTGCCCACGTGGCTGTAGCGGCGGAGCGTCTCGCCCTCCTGGCGGACCACCAGGGACAGCTTGCAGTGGGTCTTCAGACCGACCAGGCCGTAGACGACGTGGCAGCCGGCCTCTTCCAGCTTGCGCGCCCACTTGATGTTGGCGTGCTCGTCGAAGCGGGCCTTGATCTCGACCAGGACGAGGACCTGCTTGCCGGCCTCGGCGGCGTCGATGAGCGCGTTGACGATCGGGGAGTCGCCGGAGGTCCGGTACAGGGTCTGCTTGATCGCGAGGACGTCCGGGTCCTCGGCGGCCTGCTCGACGAAGGCCTGCACGGAGGTGGAGAAGCTGTCGTACGGGTGGTGCAGCAGCACGTCCCGCTCGCGCAGGGCCGCGAAGATGTCGGGCGCGGACGCCGACTCGACCTCGGCGAGGTCCCGGTGGGTGCCCGCGATGAACTTGCGGTACTTCAGCTCCGGCCGGTCCAGGCCCGCGATGCGGAACAGGCCGGTGAGGTCGAGCGGTCCCGGCAGCGGGTAGACCTCCGCCTCGGAGATCTTCAGCTCGCGCACCAGCAGGTCGAGCACCTCGCGGTCGATGGACTCCTCGACCTCCAGGCGCACCGGCGGCCCGAAGCGGCGCCGCATGAGCTCCTTCTCCAGGGCCTGGAGCAGGTTCTCCGCGTCGTCCTCCTCGACCTCCAGGTCCTCGTTCCGGGTCAGCCGGAAGGCGTGGTGCTCCACGACCTCCATGCCCGGGAACAGCTCCTCCAGGTGGGCGCCGATCACGTCCTCGATGGGGACGTACCGGCCCGGGGAGCTCTCCAGGAAGCGGGACAGCGACGGCGGCACCTTCACGCGGGCGAAGTGCTTGTGACCGCTGACCGGGTTGCGTACGACCACGGCCAGGTTCAGGGAGAGGCCCGAGATGTAGGGGAAGGGGTGCGCCGGGTCGACCGCCAGCGGGGTCAGGACCGGGAAGATCTGGTGCCGGAAGAGCGTGAAGAGCCGCGCCTGCTCCTTCTCGGTCAGCTCGGCCCAGCGGACCAGGTGGATGCCCTCCTCCGCGAGCGCGGGGGCGACGTCCTCGTGGTAGCAGGCGGAGTGCCGGGCCATGAGCTCGCGGGAGCGGGCCCAGATCATCTCCAGCACCTCGCGGGGCTGGAGCCCGGAGGCGGAGCGGGTGGCCACGCCGGTGGCGATGCGGCGCTTCAGGCCCGCCACCCGCACCATGAAGAACTCGTCCAGGTTGCTCGCGAAGATCGCCAGGAAGTTCGCCCGCTCCAGCAGCGGCGTGTTCGGGTCCTCGGCCAGTTCGAGTACCCGCTCGTTGAACGCGAGCCAGCTGCGCTCCCGGTCGAGGAAGCGCCCCTGGGGCAGCTGCACCCCGTCGACCTGCGACTCCTCGTACGTGTCGAGGTCGGCGTCGAGGTCGGGTTCCAGGTCGGAGACCACGGCGGCCACGGTGTGCGGGCGGTGTGCGGCTATGGAGCCCACGGAGGGCTGGGCGTGGTGAACCTCGGCTGCCTGGGCGTTCTGCTGACTCATGACCCCATTCTTCCGCGCCCGGGCCGTGACAGGCGCGTCGGAGCGTGCGGGTGGGAGCTGGACGACCCCGTTTCCCGCGAACCCCTCGGGGGGCGGCGAAGGCTCTGGCACAGCGGGCTTCATTGGCTGAGCGTCGCAAGTCCGTCTGAACCAATGGTTACGAAGACATGGCGTATGGGATAGCGGCGGGAGGCTCGCGGGCGTCTGTGATCAGCCCGAGGGGGTCTTGGGGATCACGAAAGCGACGATCCTGTACGACCTTCCCACCGGCCCCGCGCACCCTTCGCCCGTCCGGGCGACACGCGGGACCGACGTTCCCTCAGCGGGTCCGGCGGCGCAAGAGCCAGAACGCGCCGACCGTGGCCGCGGCGGCCAGGGCGAGCACCATCGCGGTGGCGGCGAGCTGAAGGGCCCAGAAGCCGTGCAGCGGGCCGCGCAGCGGCAGCCACGCCGTGCGCAGGTAGAGCCTGACCGCCAGGGTCACGGCGGCGGCCGTGCCGAGCGCCGGGAGGGTGCGGCCGAGCGCGAGCCCGGCGAGGGCGCCGACGGCGAGGCCGAGCAGGAGCAGGGCCGGCAGCAGCGGGCCGTGCGGGATGAAGACGCGGTCGTAGGTCCAGTTGCTGACCAGCTGCGGCCGGTCGGAGCTCCACACCCAGCCGAAGACCAGGGCGAGCAGCGCGCCCCCGGCGGCCAGTGGCAGGGCGGCCACGGTGAGCAGGCCGGCCAGCCAGCGGGCCGGCGAGACGGACTGGGTCCAGGCGAGCCGGGCGGTGCCGGACTCCAGCTCGCGGCCGATCAGCGCACCGCCCGCCCAGGCGGCGACGGCCACGCAGGAGTAGCCGAGGACCTCGCCGAGGAAGTTGACGACGTTGTTGGCGTCGGTGAACGCCGAGTAGTCGCAGCCGGGGAGGGAGCCGGCGGCCATGGGGGAGTAGCGGAAGAAGCTCCGGCAGGTCCGCTCGGCGGGCACCTCGGCGAAGTGCACCCAGAGCAGCCAGCCCGTCACGAGCAGCCCGAACGCGGCCCAGGCGAGCAGCGCGGGGCGGTGCAGCCTGTGCAGCGAGCGGTAGGCGGGAGCGGAGCCCGGGGCGGCGGGGGTGGCGGGCAGGGCCGTCATCGGGCGGTCGTCTTTCCGGTCAGGCGGCGCAGGGCCAGGTAGCAGCCGAGGGTCAGCAGGGCCGCCACGGCGAGGAGCAGGGCGGTGGTGGTCAGCTGGAGCGGCCAGGCGTGGGCGGCGGGGTGGTAGTCGCCGTAGGGGACGTCGTCGGCGAGCTTGCCCGACCGCCAGGTCCAGGAGCTGTTGGGGAGGGCGAAGTAGGCCTTTCCGCTGCTGGTCCTCGTCGGCCACAGGCGGGGCATGAGCAGCTGGGCGGCGGTCCAGACCGCGCCGGTCAGGAGCAGGCCGAGGCCGAGGGCGGGCAGGGTGCGGCGGGACAGCAGGCCCGTCAGCGCGCCCGCGGCGAGGCCGCACAGGGACAGGGCGACGAGGGTGGGGCCGTTGGTGTGGAAGGTCGGGATGTCGTACCACTGCTTGGCGGTGTCGATACGGCCGTTGCCCGCGGTCCAGGTCAGGTGGTGCAGCCAGACCGGCAGCGCGGTCCCGGCGGCGACGGCCGCGGCCGGGACCGCGAGCCGGACGGTCAGCCAGCGCACGGGGGTGCTGGACTGCGTCCAGCCGAGCCGGGCGGTGCCGGACTCCAGCTCCCTGCCGAACGCGCCGCCGGCCCAGGCGGCCACCAGGAAGGGCACCGCGGCCAGGGCCAGGGTGACGTAGTTGTACCAGTCCTTGTAGCGCAGGATCGCGTGCTGGTTGTACGTGCACCGCTCCCAGTCCGTGCAGGCGTCGTACTGGCGCCAGGCGTCGGCCGCGGCGTCGGTCAGCGGGCCGTGCAGGAGGAGGAGCAGGGCGGTGAGGGCCAGGACCAGGCCTGTCCAGACGTAGAGCGCGGGGCGGTGCAGGCGCAGCAGCCAGCGGGCGAGGTGGGCCCGGGCGGCCGGCGCCGGTACGGGTGCGGTCAGGGTGGTCATACGGTGGCCTCCACCGCGGTCAGGGCCGGGGCCTCGGGGTTGCGGAGGTGGGCGAGGACCAGTTCCTCCAGGGAGGGGGCGTCGGTGCGCCAGTCGGCGGGCAGCGGGCCCGCGGGCCGGACCAGGGCGCTGAGCTGCCGTCCGGTGGTCCGGGAGTCCACGACGGTGTGCGGGTCGAGGTCGGCTTCGGCGGGGGCGGCGACCCGGGTGTGGGCGGCCAGCAGGTCGTCGATCTCGCCGGCCAGCCGGACCCGGCCGCCGCCGACCAGCAGCAGGTGGTCGCAGGAGTCCTCCAGTTCGGCGACCACGTGCGAGGACATCGCGATGGTGGTGCCGTGCTGGGCCGCCTCCACCATCAGCGTGCCCATGAGTTCGTGCCGGGCGAGCGGGTCGAGGTCGGCCATCGGCTCGTCGAGGAGGAGCAGTTCGGGCCGCTTGCCGAGGGCGAGGGCGAGCGCGACCCGGGTGCGCTGGCCGCCGGAGAGGGTGCGGACCCGGGACTTCGGGTCCAGGTCGCCGCCGGCCACGACCTGTTCGGCGGTGGCCGCGTCCCAGCGCCCGGGGTTGAGGTCGGCGCCCATCGCGAGCGTCTCGGCGATCGTGAGCTGCGGGTAGAGCGGCTTGTCCTGGGCGACGTAGCCGACCCGGCCGCGCGCCTCGGCCGGGGTGGTGCCGAGGACGGTCAGCTCGCCCTCGGTCGGGCCCAGCAGACCGGTGGCGAGGGCGAGGAGCGTGGACTTGCCCGCCCCGTTGGGGCCGACGACGGCGCAGACCCGCCCGGCGGGGAGCCGGAAGGCGCACTCGCGCAGCGCCCAGCCCCCGCGTCGGCCGAACCGCTTGCCGAGCGCGGACGCCGCTATCGCGGTGTCGGTCATGAACTCTCTCCTTGGAGGTGCTTGGCGAAGTGTGTTTCGAGTACGGCGGTGAAGAGCGCGGCCACGTCCTCGCGGTCCAGGCCGGCCGCCCGGGCCCGGGCCGCCCAGTCCGCCAGCTCCCCGTGCAGGGGGGACTCGGCGGCCGGGGCGGTGCCGAGCGAGCGCTTGACGAAGGTGCCGAGGCCGCGCCGGGCCTCGACCAGTCCCTCGCGCTCCAGCTCCCGGTAGGCCTTGAGGACGGTGTTGGGGTTGATGGCGGTGGCCTCGACCACCTCTCGGGCGGTGGGCAGCCTGTCTCCCGGCTGGAGGTGCCCCAGGCGCAGGGCCTGCTTGGTCTGCTGGACGATCTGGACGTAGGTGGCGACGCCGGAGCGCCGGTCGATGCGGTACTCGACCACCCGTACAACCACCCTTTCACTAATTGAGTAGTGAAAGGGTGGTGGAAGCGCTGCCTGAAAGTCAACCCGGGATCGGTGAACCGATCGGCGGGGCTCGTGCGATGAGGAGACGTGAGCGGAACGAGAAGCGACGGTGAGCTGCTGCGCGCGGTCGCGGCGGACGCGGACCGGCGCGCCTTCGAGGAGCTGTACCGGCGGTACGCGCCGTGGCTGACCGCGCGGCTGCGCGGCAGGTGCGCGGATCCGTCGGTCGTCGACGACGTCGTGCAGGAGACCTTCCTCGCGGTGTGGCGGGGGACCGCCCGGTACCGAGAGACCGAGCCCACCGAGAACACCGACGCGGCCGGCTGGCTGTGGCGGATCGGGTCGCGGCGGCTGGTCGACGCACTGCGCGGCGACGGGGCCCGCGGCCGGCTGCGGCAGGCACTGGCCCGGCTGCGGCACCGGGACGAGGCCTCGGCGGAGGAACGCGTGCTCGCGGGGGTGGAGCACGGGGACCTCGCCGGGGCCCTGGTCCGGCTCTCGCCCGAACTGCGGGCGGTGCTCCAGGCGACGGTGATCGACGGACTGACCACCCGCGAGGCCGCGGTCCTGCTCGGCATCCCGCCGGGCACGGTCAAGACCCGCGCGATGCGGGCGCGCAAGCAGTTGCGGGAGGAGCTGGCATGACCTGGCACGTGTCTGAAGAAGATCTACGGGCTTACGCGCACGGCGAGTTGGCACCGCCGCTGCTGTGGTCGGCCGACACCCACCTCGGCTCCTGCGCCGCGTGCAGGGCGGTCCTGGCGTCCGTGTCGGACCCGGTCGCGCTGGACGCCGGCTGGGAGCGTCTGGACGCCGAACTGGACGCGCCGAAACCAGGGCTGGGCGAACGCCTCCTGGTCCGCCTGCACGTCTCCGAGCCCACCGCGCGGCTGCTCACCGCGACCCCGGTACTGCGCAGGTCCTGGCTGGTGTCGGTGGCGTGCGTGCTGGCGGCGACGGTCCTGGTGGTCCACGCGGTGGACGCCCCGGCCCTGTTCCTGGCCCTCGCCCCGCTGCTCCCGCTGGCCGCGGTGGCCCTGTCGTACGGGCCGGTCCTCGACCCCACGTACGAGATCGCCGCGGTCGCCCCGACCCACGGCTTCCGGCTGCTGATGATCCGTACCGTGGCCGCGCTGACCGCCTCGCTCGGCCTCAACTGCCTGGCCGCGCTGGCCCTGCCCGGCTACGGCCTGCTCGCCTTCGGCTGGCTGCTGCCCGCCCTCGCGCTCACCGCGGCGGGCCTCGCCCTCTCCGTCCGGCTGGGCCCGCTGTTCGGGCCCGGACTGGTCGGCGGGGCGTGGACGGCCCTGATGGCGGTGGCGGCGATGCACCCGACGGGCACACCGGCCGCCTTCACCACGGCCGGGCAGTCGGTGGCCGCCGCACTCGCCGCCCTCGCGACCCTCCTCCTCCACCAGGTACGGGACCGCTTCGACGCCAGGCCCTACTGACCGACTGATTGCTGGAGTCCTACCTTGACCACCACTGTCTCCGCCGCCGGCCTCACCGTGCGCTACGGCGGCACCCCGGCGCTCGACGGCGTCACCCTGTCCCTGAGGGAAGGCGTCACGGGCCTGCTCGGGCCCAACGGCGCCGGGAAGACGACCCTGTTGAGGGTCCTCGCCACCGCCGTACCGCCGGACGGCGGCGCCTTCACGGTGTACGGCGAGGACCCGGCCACCCCGGCCGGCCGGCTCGCGGTCCGCCGCACGCTCGGCTACCTCCCGCAGACCCCCGGCTTCCACCCGGACTTCACGGCCTTCGAGTTCGTCGACTACGTCGCCATCCTCAAGGAGCGCACCGACCGGGGCGGCCGTCATCGCGAGGTCCGGCACGTCCTGGACCAGGTCGGTCTCGCCGACGTACGCGGCAGGCGGATCAAGCGGCTCTCCGGCGGGATGCGGCAGCGGGTCGCGCTGGCCGCCGCGCTCGTCGGCGACCCCCGGTTCCTGGTCCTGGACGAGCCGACGGTCGGACTCGACCCCGAACAGCGCATGCGCTTCCGGGAGTTGATCGCGGAGGCCGGCGAGGGCCGCACGGTGCTGCTGTCCACCCACCAGACCGAGGACGTGGCGATGCTCTGCAACCGGGTGGTCGTGCTCGCCGAGGGCCGGGTCCGTTTCGACGGCACACCGGCCCAGCTGACGGCCCGCGCGGCCGGCCGGGTGTGGAGCAGTACGGAACGCGCCCCGGGCGCACGGGCGGGCTGGCGCACCGGCACCGGCACCTTCCGCAACGTCGGCGATCCGCCCACCGGCGCCGACCTGCTCGAACCGACCCTGGAGGACGGCTACCTGCTGGTCCTCGACGAGGAGAACGCGACGGGCAGCGCGGGCACCGTGGGCACGGAGGTGACGGCGGCATGACGACCGTACTCGTGCGGGAGTCCGAGACGGCAGGACGCGGGGACCACGAGCGCGACACCGCGTCCGCGTCGGTCTTCGCCCTGGCCGTGTTCGAGGCCCGCCAGCTCCTCCTGCAGATCCCGCTGCTGGTCTTCGGCCTGCTGTACCTCGTCTACGTCGGCTACGGCCTGTTCGCCCGGGGCGAGGGCATGGACGCGTATCCCGTCCTGCACGACGTGGACCGCTCCACCCAGGGCGGCCCGGAGCTGTTCGCCGTGGCCCTGCTGGTGTGCGTGCACCGGGCGGCGCTGCTCGCGCGGCGGCGCGGCCTGGAGGAGCAGTTCGGGGTGCTGGCGATGTCGCCCGCGCGCCGCACGCTCGCCCACGCCCTGTCCGTCGTGCCCTTCGCGGTGGGCGTGGCCCTGGTCGTCGACGTCCAGTTCGCCTGGGCGGCGCTGCGGCCGGGCGCGGTCGGCCACGGCTCGGTGTTCGAACTGGCGGTGGCCCCGCTGACCGTCCTGCTCGCCGGTGCGGTCGGCGTGCTGCTGGCCCGGATCATGCCCCACCCGGCGGCCCCGCTGCTCTTCCTGCTCGCGATCGGGTTCGGCACCAGCCTGCTGCCCGGCGGCTCGGGCACGCACGGCGTGGACTGGCTGTGGCCGGCGGTGCTGCAGAACGGCGGCACCCCGGTCCCCGGCGAACTGCTGGGCCGCCCGGCGAACTGGCACGCGCTGTATCTGCTGGGTCTGACGGTGCTGCTGGTGTGCGTGGCGATGCTGGTGGCCGGCGGCCGGGCGCGGTTCCTGAAGGCGGCGACCGCCGTGGCCCTGGTGGCGGCGGTGGCCGGCGTGGCCGGGCAGGCGCCGGGGGACTCCACGGGGCTTCAGGCCCAGCGCAAGGCGGAGGCGGACCACCCGGCGCAGTTCCAGACGTGCGTGGAGCGGGCCGGCTCCCGGTACTGCGCGTACCCGGACTGGAAGGGCTGGACGGTCGACTGGGCCGGAGCGGTGCGCCGGGTCCGGTCCGAGGCGGGCGGCGAACAGGCCACCACCCGCCTCACCGTCCGCCAGCGCATCCAGGAGATCACCGACCTCACCACGGACGCCACCCTCCCGACCAGCTCCACCCCGGGCACGGTCACCGTCGGCACCCAGTGGGGCGGCAACCGGGTCCCCGAGTTCGCGGTCGGCGTCGCCCGGGTCCTGGTCGCGGGCAACGAGCGGGCCTCCGTCGAGATGTGCGACGCCCGCCCGGTCACCACGATGTGGCTGGCCCTCGCCACCGACCCCACCCCCGAGGACACCTTCCGCCGCCTCCGCATCGACGACAGCCTCGCGGGCCCGGCCGCGGTCCTCACCCCCGACGGCGGCAGCATGTCCGTCTCGGCCCAGCAGACCGAGGTCGTACGCGAGCTGTTCCGCGAGCCGCACGACACGATCGCCGCCCGGGTGAAGTCCCACTGGCAGCAACTGGTCTCACCGCACACGACGACCACCGAGGCGGCCCGCCTGCTCGGCGTGAAGACACCGAAGGGGCCGGACGACTGCCAGGCGGGCTGACGGGGGCATGATGGAGGCGACAGGCGACAGGCGACAGGCGACAGGCGACGGCGACAGACGTCAGGCGGAGCGTGGAGGCGGGTGTGGACCATCCCTTCCGGGACGGGGGGCCGGCCGAGAGGGCGATGCCCTGGCTCTCGGCCGCCGTGGTCCTCGTCCTCGCCGCGGCCACCCTGGCGGGCGGCGCCGGGCCCCTCGTCAAGGTCGTCGCCGCGGCGGTCGCCGTCGCCGTGCTCGGCAGGTCCGCCTACCTGATCAACCGCAGGCGACCGCCGAACCGGTGAGGGACCCTCAAGGTCTCCCTCAAGGTCTCCCTCCCGGCCTCCCTCAGGTCTCCGTCCGGTACATCAGGTCCGTCTCGTGGGTCGTGAACCCCAGGCGTTCGTAGACCGCGACCGCAGCCGTGTTGTCGGCGTCGACGTACAGCATCGCCGTGGGCAGGCCGAGGTCGGCCAGGTGGCGGAGGCCGACGGTGGTGAGGGACTTGCCGAGGCCGCCGCCCTGGGCGGTGGGGGAGACGCCGAGGACGTAGACCTCGCCGAGGCGTTCCGCGTCGTGGACCTTCGTCCAGTGGAAGCCGAGGAGTTCGCCGCCGCGCTCCGCGAGGAAGAAGCCGGCCGGGTCGAACCAGGGCAGGGCCTTGCGGTCGTCCAGGTCGCGCTGGGTGAGCGAGCCCTGTTCCGGGTGGTGGGCGAAGGCGGCGGCGTTGAGGGCGAGCCAGGCCGTGTCGTCCCGGCCGGGGACGAAGGTGCGGACGGTGACGCCCTCCGGCAGCTTCGGGTCCGGCAGGTCCAGGTCGGTCAACGGGCGGCGCATCTGGCGCAGTTCGCGGAACAGCGTGAGGCCGAGGACCTGCGCGAGGTGGCGGGCCGCCGAGTGCCCGCCGTGCGCCCAGACCCGCAGCCGCTTGCCGGACGCGGCCAGCAGGGCGGCGCCCAGCGCGCGGCCGTGGCCGTGGCCCCGGTGGGCCGGGTGCACGACCAGCTCCGCGGCCGGCGCCTCCACCGGGTCGGTGTCCTCCAGCTGGGCGTAGCCGACGAGTTCGTCGCCGACGGAGAGGAGCAGATGGGAGACGCCCGCCCGGGCGCCGCCGCTCAGCTGCAGGCGGCCCTGCTCGGACACCGGCTGCTGGCCGTCGGCCTCGGCGGCCCGCGCCAGCAGTTCCCGTACGGCCTCGGCCTGATCCGGGGTGAGCGCGGAGTAGGTGTCGATGGAGCGGGAGTACATGGGCGGCCGTGCGGTGTCGTCGCTGGTCATGCGTACGAGGGTACGGGGCGGGATCGGCAAAGTGCGGGCACCGGGGAAAGGTAAAGGGCAGGGCAACCGGCAACCAAGATGTAACCATGAACCCCCTGTTGCGCTACGCGCGTTGACCCTAGGCTGCGCCGGACCGGGCCACTTCTCAGCAGACCCACAGGGGGGTTCCATGCAAGCGAAGTCCAGACCGTCCAGACGGCGTTCGTACGCGCTGCTCGCGTCGGCCGCAGGGCTCGCGACCGTCGCAGCCCTGGCGAGCGCGCTGCCCGCCGACGCGCACTCCGACAAGGGGCACGGGCACCACGGCCCCAGCCGCTACCAGGACGTCCAGCTGCTCTCCTTCAACGACCTGCACGGCAACCTGGAGCCGCCGTCCGGCTCCTCGGGCCGGGTCACCGAGACCCAGGCCGACGGAACGACGAAGACGATCGACGCCGGTGGTGTCGAGTACCTCGCCACCCACCTGCGGGAGGCCCGCAAGGGCAAGAAGTACTCCGTCACCGCCGCCGGCGGCGACATGGTGGGCGCCTCCCCGCTCATCTCCGGGCTCTTCCACGACGAGCCGACCATCGAGGCGCTCAACAAGCTCGACCTGGACGTCACGACGGTCGGCAACCACGAGTTCGACGAGGGCGCCAGGGAGCTGGCCCGCCTCCAGAACGGCGGCTGCCACCCCACCGACGGCTGCTACACCGGCAAGAAGTTCAAGGGCGCCGACTTCCCCTACCTCGCGGCCAACGTCCTCGACGAGAAGACGGACAAGCCGATCCTCAAGCCGTACTGGGTCTGGCAGAAGAAGGACGTGAAGATCGGCTTCATCGGCGTCACCCTGGAGGGCACGCCCGGCATCGTCTCCGCCGACGGCGTCAAGGGCCTGGCCTTCAAGGACGAGGTCGAGACCATCAACAAGTACGCCAAGGTGCTCCAGCGCCAGGGTGTCCAGTCGATCGTGGCGCTGGTCCACGAGGGCGGCTTCCCGGCCTCCTCCAACTACAACTACGACTGCGACTCCGCGGGCGCCGGCAGCGGCATCTCCGGCCCGATCGTCGACATCGCGAAGAACGTGACCCCGGCGGTGGACGCGCTGGTGACCGGCCACACCCACACCGCGTACGTCTGCACCATCGACGACGCGGCCGGCAACCCCCGCATGGTCACCTCCGCCGCCTCCTTCGGTCGCCTCTACACCGACACCACCCTCACGTACGACCGCCGCACCGGCGACATCGCGCGTACGGCCGTGCAGTCGGCGAACCACGTGGTCACCCGGGACGTCGCCAAGGCGCCCGACATGACCGACCTGATCAGCAGGTGGAACACCCTCGCCGCCCCGATCGGCAACCGTGCCATCGGCTACATCTCCGCCGACGTCAACAGCACCGGCACCGAGTCCCCGATGGGCGACCTGATCGCCGACGCCCAGTTCGCCTACGGCAAGGAGCTGGACCCGGAGACCGACCTCGCGCTGATGAACCCGGGCGGGGTGCGGGCCGGGCTGACGTACGCGGCGAAGGGGAGTGAGGGCGACGGCGTCGTGACGTACGCCGAGGGCTTCACGGTCCAGCCCTTCGCCAACACCGTGAACCTCCAGGACTTCACCGGGGCCCAGCTGATCCAGGTGCTCAAGGAGCAGGTGAGCGGCAGCAACGCCGCTGCCCCGAAGATCCTGCAGCCTTCCAAGGGGCTCACCTACACGCTGGACCTGACGAAGACGGGCGCGGACCGTGTCGTCGCCGATTCCGTGAAGCTGAACGGCACGGCCATCGACCCGGCCGCCACCTACCGCGTCGCCACCAACTCCTTCCTCGCGGGCGGCGGCGACGGCTTCACCACCCTCGGCCAGGGCACCGGCGACCTGGTCGGCACCGACGACCTCTCCGCCCTCGCCCAGTACCTGACGGCCAACTCCTCGGCCACGAGCCCGCTCGCGCCGCCGGCCACGGACCGGATCATGATCGTGCAGTAGGCACCGCCCAGCCCCGCCCAGGGCCCGGTACGCACACCCGTGCGCACCGGGCCCTTTCTGTTGGATCTGTGCTGGATCTGCTGGATAAAACCTAGGTGAGGCAGTGAACGGTTCCCGGTTGCTCCTGAAAATTCGTCTCAGCCGCAATTCATCGAGGTCTAACTGAAAATGGCTTTCTCCGGCTCTCGGACCGCGTAATGTTTTCCATGTCGAAAGCGAACGGCGCGGACGACGGAACGAAGGAGAAGATCATGAGCTTCCACAAGATCGTCCCGGTGAAGAAGACCGAGAAGCCCGCCCCGAAGCCGGCTCCGAAGAAGAAGGACTGCAAGAAGTCCCAGCCCAAGCGCCCTGTCGGCAACCGCTAACTCACCGGCCCAGAGGAGGGAATTCCCATGAGCTTCCACAAGATCGTCCCCGTCAAGAAGACCCGCAAGCCCGCTCCGGCTCCGAAGAAGCCCGCGCCGAAGAAGCCGGCCCCGAAGCGTCGCCCGGTCGGCGACGAGCGCTGACAAAGAATTTACAGACGTAATTCAAATCAATTCACAGGTTATTGCAGCGGGACAGTAGAAAAACTGTTGCAGAACCACGACACAAGTCGTCAGGGAGAGGAACAGCACCATGAGCTTCCACAAGATCGTCCCCGTCAAGAAGCACCGCAAGCCGGCCCCGGCCCCGAAGAAGCCCGCGCCGAAGAAGCCGGAGCCGAAGCGTCCCGTCGGCGACCAGCACTGAGGTACGCAGTGAGGCGGGGTCACCGGTTACGCGTGGTCGCACCGGTGGCCCCGCCTCGGCCATGTCCGTACCGACACCGTCCCCGAAGGGAGTTGTAGACCATGAGAGAGGCCCGTACGGCCTTCCGCCGCTTCTGGCCGCTGACCCGCGGCGACCGCAGGTGGCTGTGGATGATCATCGCGTGTGTCGTGGTGTCCGCGCTCGCCGAGACCGCCGCGATCCTGCTCTTCGCGAACCTCACCGACAACGCCCTGGCGGCCGGTTCGCTCTCCGCCTTCTGGGGCCCGGCCGGCGCCTGGCTGCTGGTCGCCGCGGTGGGCGCGCTCGTCGGCTACCTCGGCAACTCGCTGGCCACCTGGACCGCCGAGAGATTCGTCCTGCGGCTGCGCGCCAAGGTCTTCCGGCACGTCCAGGACCTGCCCCCGCACTTCTTCCAGAAGCACCGCCAGGGCGACCTGGTGGAACGCCTCACCGGTGACGTCGAGGCCATCGAGCAGATGGTCGTCTCCGGCGTGGTCGGCACCGTCGCCGCCGCCTTCTCCGCCGTCTTCTACGCGACCGCCGCGTTCTGGCTGCGCTGGGACCTGGCCCTGGCCACCTTCGTCCTCGCGCCCCTCTTCCTCTTCGCCGCCCGCCGCTTCTCCGGCCGGATCAGGACCGCCTCCCAGGACGAGCGGGTCGCCGACGGCGCGATCACCTCCGTGGTGGAGGAGTCCCTCGGCAACGTCGTCCTCACCCAGGCCTACAACCGCCGCCGGGACGAGGAGAAGCGCCTCGACGTCGAGGCCCGCGCCTGGATGCGGGCGAGCGTGCGCGGCGCCCGCCTCAGCGAGATGTACGCGCAGTTCGTCGAGGTCGTGGAGACCGTGTGCGTCCTGTCCGTCATCGGCCTCGGAGTGTGGGAGATCTCCGCCGGCCGCATGACCCTCGGCCAGCTCCTCGCCTTCGCCGCCTTCCTCGGCTACCTCTACCCGCCGATCCGCAACCTCGGCCAGCTCGGCCTCACCCTCACCGCCGCCACCGCGGGCGCCGAGCGCATCGGCGAGATCCTGGACGCCGAGCCCGCCGTCACCGACCCCGCCGCACCCGTCGGCCCCTGGCCGGTCCGCGGCTGGGTCAGCTTCCACCACGTCTCCTTCCGCTACCCGGAGTCCCCCCGGGCCTCCCTGCGCGACGTCGAGTTCGCGGCGGGCCCCGGCGAACTGATCCTGGTCACCGGCAGGAGCGGCGCCGGCAAGTCCACCCTCTCCAAGCTCCTCACCCGCTTCTACGACCCCTCGGCCGGCGTGATCTGCCTGGACGGCGTCCCGCTCACCGACCTCCCCCTGGAGTTCCTCCGTGAGAACGTCGCCCTGCTCCCGCAGCAGACGCTGATCCTCAACGGCACGGTCCGCGAGAACATCGGGTGCGGACGCCCCGGCGCGACGGACACCGAGATCGAGCAGGCCGCCCGCGACGCCGCCGCCCACGACTTCATCACCGCCCTCCCCGAGGGCTACGACACCCACATCGCCCCCGGCACGGCCGCCCTCTCCGGCGGCCAGCTGCAACGCATCGCCATCGCCCGCGCGATGCTCCGCGCCGCCCCGGTCCTCGTCCTCGACGAGCCGACGGCCGGCCTGGACGCGATCGCCGCCCGCCAGGTCGTCGCCCCCCTGCGCAGGCTCATGGCCGGCCGTACGACCATCATGATCACGCACGACCTCACCCTCGCCCCCGACGCCGACCGCATCCTGGTCGTCGACCGCGGCCGTCTGGTGGAGGCCGGCACCCACGCCGAACTCCTCGCCCGCGACGGCGCCTACGCGGCCCTGGCCCACCCGCTCCCCGAGACGATCGCGGCGGAGTCGGCGGCGCCGGTCCCGGACGAGACGATGATCCTCAGGTGGTGACCCGGCTGGCGGGAACCGTCCGCAGGGTGTACCCCATCCCGCGCACGGTGTGGATGAGCCGCGGTTCGCCGCGGCTCTCCAGTTTCCGCCGCAGGTACATGATGTAGACGTCCAGCGTGTTGGACGCGGGCGCGAACTCGAAGCCCCACACGTCCCGCAGGATCCGCTCCCGGCTGAGCACCCGCCCGGGCTGCCGCAGCAGGAACTCCAGCAGCGCGTACTCGGTCTTGGTCAGGTCGATGGCCTGCTCCCCACGGTGCACGGTCCGGGCGCGCAGGTCCATCGAGACGTCGTCGAACCCGAGGTGGCGGTCCCCGCTCGGATCCGCCCCCTCCGCCCCCTCCGCCCCCTCGCGCCGCGGGCTGCGCCGCAGCAACGCCCGTACCCGGGCGAGGAGTTCCTCGGCGGCGAACGGCTTGGCCAGATACCCGTCGGCCCCGTTGTCGAGGGCCACGATGCGGTCCCCCACGGCATTCCGCCCGGTGATCATGAGAATCGGCACGGTGGACCCGGACGCCCGGATCCGCCGGGTGGCCGCCAGCCCGTCCAGGCCCGGCATCTCCACGTCCATCAGCACCAGGTCGGGCGCGCTCTCCGGAGCCCCGACGAGATCGAGCGCCACTCTGCCGTCCCCGGCGAGGACCGTCTCGTACCCCTCGAACCTGAGCAGCCGGCCGATCCCGTCCCGCACGGCCGCGTCGTCGTCGGCCAGCAGGATCTTCCTCGCCATCTGAGCCATCTCAGCCATCTGACAAAAGTGTGACGAGGGACTGTGACGGGGCTGGGCGGGGGATGTGGATGGGCTACGGCTGCCGGGCCGGGGTGCGTGGCGGCCGGATGCGCCAGTACCGGTCGAGCCCGGCGGCCAGGGCGACGCCCGAGGCCAGGGGCACGCACACCATCAGCACGAACGGATGGTCCGGGCGCCCCGTGGCGACCCACCAGATGTCGACCACGAACGAGACGAAGAAGACCCCGAGCGCTCCGTACGCCCCCCACGTTCCGGCCTTGCGCCGCACGGCCCCGCGCAGGATCCGCTCCTCGACGTCCGGGCGGCGCTCCCAGGTGAGGCTGCGCAGCGGGGCGGCGGCCAGGCACAGCTCCGCGACCTCGGCGTAGGGGTCGTCCACCTGCCAGTCGTCGAGGTGCGGCAGCAGGAAGCGGCGGCCCTGGAAGTCGTACAGGTAGGTGAGCCACTGGGGGGCCGCCCGCCCGGAACCGCGCGGCGCCTGCTCGACCCGGATGTCGTACACCTCCGACCAGGCCCAGGTCCGCGCCCGCACCGGCCCCTGCGCGGTGATGCCGGCGGCCGTGACCCGGGTGCGCGCCCGGAACTGCTCCAGCGCGATCCGCGCGATCGCCAGGAACACGACCAGCCCGAAGACCGGCGGCCCCCACCAGTCCCTGCCACTGCCCCCGTCGGCGGAGACCCGGTTGGTCTGGACGAACGCGTTCACCAGCAGCAGCCCCAGAAGCATGAGCTGTGCCCGGGGCTGCTTCCGCCGCTTCCGGTACTCCCGCTCGACGACTCCACCCTCGTCCACGATCCGAACCCCTCCCCACACGCACCGAACGGGTGCGCGACTGGGGAGAGGATAAGGCTGCTTCCCGAGGCGTCAGGAGGCGGCTCGGACCGACCGTCGGCGGACCGTTTCGTTATCGCTCGAACGGGTGGTCTGGAGTCATATCACCAGGTCACCGGTCTCGTCCGACCTACCGTGATCGCGTTGCTTGTGCCGCAGTCACGCCAAGCCCACACTTGATGAGGAGGTGCCACCTTGACCGCTCTCGCACAGGAGAGGCCCGAGACCATGTCCGAGGCTTCGGCTGACATCGTGAACGTTCCCGACCTGGACGAGGTCCTGTGGCAGGCATGGAAGGCCATGGAACTCCCCGAGGGCTACCGCGCTGAGATCATCGAGGGAGCCATCGAGGTGTCGCCCACCGGACGCTTTTCCCACGCCCAGATCGTGAACCGACTGCGGGACGCGCTGGCGATCTTTCTGCAGGACAGTGAATGCGGCGCTTGGAACGATACGAACGTGATCCACGCCCGCAAGGCATGGATTCCGGATGGGTTCGTGGCGCCTCGCGACGCGGAGCTGGTTGAGGAAGAAGACGGTCTCGGTGTGAAGGCCTCGGCGGTCGGCGTGGTTTTCGAAGTCGTTTCTCCTGGCAAGCGCAACCAGGACCGCGACCGCATCCGCAAGCGCCGTGAGTACGCCCGCGCCGGTATCCCGGTCTACGTCGTCATCGACGACCATGACAGCCACGGCACCGTAACCGTCCTCACCGAACCCGAACCCGAGCGGGCCGAGTGGGTGGGAGTCCACCGCGTCCCCTACGGCACCGAGGTCACCATCTCCGACGGGCCCGCCAAGGGCTTCGTGATCGGGGAGGCGATCACGGGCCCGAAGCGCGGGTGAGTGCCACGAACGGGTGAAGCCGACGAAAGAAGGCTCCGCCCGTTTTATGGGGTGGCTATGGTGGAGCCATGACCGACACCACCACGATCCAGGTCTCCCGGCAGGCCCGAGATCACCTGGCGCAGATCGCCAAGGAAAGGGGGCTGACTCTGGGGCAACTCGTGGACGAACTTGCGGCCCAGCAGCCCACGGCCGGGCAGATCGCCGAGCGACTCGCCGCCGATCGCCAGGTGGTGCGGGATGTCATCGGGCTCGACATCAGCGACGAGGAGTTCGAACGGGCTCCTGACGTGCTGGGCAACATCCGTCGCATTGCCGCGGAGAAGGCGCGCGCGGCCAGGGGAACCGCTGCGGCGTGATCATCCTCGACACCAGCGCGACCCGCGCATTGGCGGCCGGCCACAAGACGCTGAACCTCCTGGCCGCGAACATGGCGCGCACCCCCGGCGATCTCCTGCGCATCCCGGCGCTCTGCCTCATGCAGGCCGAGTCGGAGGACGAGGGAACCGCACACCGCGCCCTCGCCTTCTCGTCCGTCGAGGTCGACGCGCTGAACACGGCCGCAGCGGCCACGGTCGGAACCATGATCCGAGACGGCTACGGCGGAGCCGACACCTGCCACGCCCTGTATGCGGCGTTGCCGCGCCCCGACTTCAACGGGATGTCGATCCTCCTGACGGACCGTGAAGACCGCTATCCACCGGGGGTCGTTGCCATCGACATCGACTCCCCGGGAATGCTCGGCTTCTACTGAGTCCCGGAAGCGATCTCACCCGCCGTGCTCCAGCAGGCGCCCGCCGCGGCTGACCGCGATCCGGATCACGTCTTCCAGAGACTCGGTCGCCCTGGTCAGCGCGGACCGTACGGCAAACTCACCCGCCTTCTCGTCGGCGAGCACGGCCCTGGCCCCGGCCAGTACGTCCTTGCCCGAGGCGAGTTGAGCCACCTCGACGCTGTCCGCGAGGAGGGAGAGGCTGCTTCGGTGGTCGTCGGCGCTGAGGTAGCAGGGGTGGCCGTCGAGGTTGGTCCAGGGGAGGAGGCGCATGCCGGGCAACGGGGAGAGGTGACGTGGGCGAACAAGCTGACGCGGGGCCGGTTTCCGGGCGGGCCGTGCTGGGCCAGACCCTGAGGGTGCTGCGGGACAAGGCCGGGAAGTCGCTGGGGCAGCTGGCCGCCGAGACGGGGTACGACAAGAGCTACCTGAGCCGGCTGGAGTCCGGGGAGCGGCTGTCCAAGGTGACGGTGATGGAGGACCTGGACGGGTATTACGGCACCGGTGATCTGCTGGTCAGCCACTGGAGAGTGGCGAGGCTGGACGCGTTCAAGGACCAGTACAAGGAGTTCATGGGGCTGGAGGCGACGGCCCGGGTCATGTGGAAGTTCTCGCCGGGCATTCCCGGACTGCTCCAGACCGAGGACTTTGCCCGTGAGGTGTTGTCCGGGGCGCTGGCAACGGCTGACGGAGACGAGTCGGTCGAGGAGCAGGTGGCGGCACGACTGGGCAGGCAGTACCTCCTGAGTCAGAAGCCGCAGCCCGAAGTCCGGCTCATCGTGGACGAGTTCGCCTTCCGGCGCCCCGCCGCGCAAGGCCAGACCTGGCAGGACCAGCTGCGCCATCTTGAGGTTGCCGCGCAGTGGCCCAACGTGACGCTCCAGGTACTCCCCTTCTCCGCGGGGGCACACCACCATATGAGCGGGTCGCTGACGCTGCTCTGGCAGCGGGACGGAAGCGCTGTCGCCTATACGGAAGGCAACAGCAAGGGTTGGCTGTTCGAAGATCCGGACGACATCCTTCGGGAACGACTGTCCTACGATCGGCTCCGCGACCTGGCACTGTCCCCGCCGGACTCGCTCGCGTTCATCAGGGGCCTACTGGAGGAGCACGGATCATGACCCGCACCCCCGACCTCAGTAACTCCGTATGGCGCAAGTCGAGCTACAGCGACGGGGGAGACAACAACTGCGTCGAGGTCGCCGACGGCCACCCCGGCATAGTCCCCGTCCGGGACAGCAAGCTCCCGGCCGTCTGTCCTCTCCTTTTCTCGGCCGCGTCCTGGTCCGTGTTCGTGGCCGGGGTCAAGGGAGAGGCCGGTCGGCGCACATTCGGGTGACATATGCCCGAAGTCCTGATATTCGAGGCGTTGCCGCCCACACGCTGGATCCCGTGACCACGACACGAACGACTGATCCACGGAGTGCGGGGCGGCTATGGTCGTAGACCTGAAGCGTCGCAGGAGGGCATCGGTCATGACCGGTCACACCACGGAGAACGACCAGGTCATCCCGCCGATGCCGGAGCGGACACCGAAGGCGCTGCGCGCGGCCATCGCGGAGCACGCCCCCGTGCTGCTTCCGGACTTCGACAGGCACTGGAAAAGGGCAATTGCCTCAAGTGCCGACACCTTCAACCTTCCCCCTGTGCCGGCGTTCATGGCCTTCTGGTGGGGTGAGTACGCGCTCGCCCGCGATCCCGAGCTGGACGCACATGTGCACGATCTCGAAATCCGGGCCTCGGAGTCCACCGACGGCGCCGAAGCCAGGGCCCTTCTCGAAGAGGCCTCGAAGATCCGTCACCGAGTGCGGAAACTGGAGCCCGGCGAGTGACCGACGGCGGCCACGTTCGTGAGATCGTCCGCGCCGCGCGGGCTGAGTTGGTCACCGCGAAGGATCCTTATTTCCGAGGTATCGAGATGGACGCCTGCCTCCCCAACGGAATGACGGTCACGCCGGTCCGATCCAGTGATCCGAAGGGCCCTCGTGTGCTCTTCTTCGACTACGAGAACGGCTGGCTCAAGTACACGTTCGTACCCCGTCTCGAAGACCCCCAGATCATCGTGGAAGAGCTTTTCTGGATGGGAGGCGAAGCGCCTACGGAACCTCTGGCGGAGCCGTAGGCGCCCCCGGCAGCCGTACCGTCGCCACCGTGCCGCCGCCGTCGGCGCGGGCCAGGGTGACGTCGCCGCCGGCCTGCTGGACCGTGCGGGCCACGATGGAGAGGCCGAGGCCGGAGCCGGGGAGGGCGCGGGCGCTCGGGGAGCGCCAGAAGCGGTCGAAGACGTGGGGGAGTTCATCCTCGGCGATGCCGGGGCCGTGGTCGCGGACGGTGAGGACGCCGCGGTCCAGAGCGACGTCGATCTTGCCGCCCTCCGGGCTGAACTTCACCGCGTTGTCGAGGATGTTGACGATCGCGCGCTCCAGGGCGGAGGGCTCCGCCCGTACGAACCACGGCTGGACGTCCGCCGTGATCGTCAGCTCCGGGCCGCGCAGGCGGGCGCGGCGCAGGGCCGCCTCGACCGTGTCCTGAAGGGCCACCACCTGGACGCGTTCGCCTCGCTGGCCCTCCGAGCGGGACAGCTCCTGGAGGTCGCCGATCAGCGACGCCAACTCCGTCATCTGCGCCTTCACCGAGGCGAGCAGCGCCTTGCGGTCCGCCAGGGGGATGGGGCGGCCCGTCTCCTCGCTGCGGGTGAGGAGCTCGATGTTCGTACGGAGCGAGGTGAGGGGGGTGCGGAGCTCGTGGCCGGCGTCCGCGATCAGCTGCTGCTGGAGCTCCCGGGAGCTCGCCAGCGAACTGTTCATGCTGTTGAAGGAGCGGGAGAGACGGGCGATCTCGTCGTCCGACTCGTCCTCCACGGGGATGCGGACGCTGAGGTCCTCGGTACGGGCGACGTGCTCGACGGCCTCCGTGAGCTTGTCGACGGGGCGCAGACCGGCACGAGCGACGGCGAGGCCAGCGGCTCCGGCGCCGAGGACTCCGATGCCGGAGACGAGCAGAAGAACCAGTGCCAGCTCGTTGAGGGTGGACTGGGTGCCCTTCAAGGGAACGGCCACCATCAGGGCTGTGCGGGAGCTGGTCCCGGTATTGGTGTCCGTGACGATGAACGGAGCCGGAAGGGTCAACACCCGCACGGCGTTGCCCTTGTTGTCGACGCCGTTGCGGAGAAGGCCCTTGTTGCTGCTCGCTTCCTTGATGACGTCCTTGTCGGCCTGGGTGACCTTGATGGTGCCCGCCGAGTTCTGGCTGACACAGACGGTGCCGTCAGCCTTGATCGCCTGGGAGTAGCTGTTCCGGAACCCGGTGACCGTGCCCTGCGTGGTGTGCTGGCAGTTCTTGAGGGCATCCGCGATATCGCCGAGCTGCGGACCCCGCATGCCCGACACCTTCTGGAGGTCGTTGTCGACCTGGTTGTACAGCTGCCCCTGCACGATGAACCAGCACGTCACCGACACCGCAGCCACCGCGAACGCCACCGCTGCCGCGACCAGCATCGACAGGCGGGCGCGGAGGGGGAGGGTGCGGAAGCGGGCGGTGAGCCTGTTCACTCGGCGCCGCCCTGGCGCAGGACGTACCCCACGCCGCGCACGGTGTGGACGAGGCGGGGCTCGCCGCCGGCCTCGGTCTTGCGGCGGAGGTACATGACGTAGACGTCGAGGGAGTTCGAGGAGGGCTCGAAGTCGAAGCCCCAGACGGCCTTGAGGATCTGCTCGCGGGTGAGGACCTGGCGCGGGTGCGCCATGAACATCTCCAGGAGGGTGAACTCCGTGCGGGTCAGCTCGACCTGGCGGCCGGACCGGGTGACCTCGCGGGTCGCGAGGTCCATGCGCAGGTCGCCGAAGGTGAGCGCCTCGTCCTCCTGGACGCCTTCGGAGAGCGAGGCCGCGTAGGAGCTGCGGCGCAGCAGCGCACGGATGCGGGCGAAGAGTTCGTCGAGTTCGAAGGGCTTGACCAGGTAGTCGTCGGCCCCGGCGTCGAGCCCGGTGACGCGGTCGCCGACCGTGTCGCGGGCCGTGAGCATCAGGATCGGGGTCGTGTCGCCCGCCCCGCGGATACGGCGGGCGGCCGTCATGCCGTCCATGCGCGGCATCTGGATGTCGAGGACGATCAGGTCCGGCTTGTAGGCGGTCGCCTTCTCCAGTGCGTCCGCGCCGTCCACCGCGACCTCGGTCTCGTACCCCTCGAAGGCGAGGCTGCGCTGGAGCGCCTCGCGTACGGCCGGCTCGTCGTCGACGATCAGGATGCGCTGGGGTTCACGGTCGCCATCGGCGGGGCTCATCGCTCGCGTTTCCTCGGGGTGCGGTGGGTCTGGGTCGGGACGCCTCTCAGCCTCGCATGTTTCTCGGCTGTCGGGTATGCACGCTGGTGGGGCGGTACGCCCCTAGCCGCGGACCAGGGTCATGCGGCTCAGCGGCACCTTGCGCTGGTGCGGCCGGGCCGCCGAGGTGCGCAGGCCCATCAGCTGCGGGGCCGGTGCGACCTCCGGGGCGCGCGGGGCCGGGGTCGGGGCCACCGCCGCCTCCGTCGGTGCGTGGAGCTCGTACGCCACGGCGAGGGCCAGGCTGAACCCGGCCGGGCTGTCGGCGGGCATCGTGTGCGAAACCTGCTTGATCATGACGTACTCCCTACGTGCTCGTGCCGGTGGTTCAGCTGGTGGAGCCCGACCGCAGCTTGGCCAGGTCGGACTTGACGGTGTTGATCGGGATGGCGAAGCCGAGGCCGACGCTGCCCGCGTCCGAGGAGGACGAGGAGGAGGACGAACTGGCCGAGTACATCGCGGAGTTGATGCCGACGATGTCGCCGCTGGCGTCGATCAGCGCGCCGCCGGAGTTGCCCGGGTTGAGGGACGCGTCGGTCTGGATCGCCTTGTAGGTCGTGGTGGACGAACCGGTGTCGCCGTTGAACTGCTGGCCGCCGAAGGAGAACGGCCACTGGCCGCTGCCGCCGCCCTGCTGCTCCTGCTGCTGGCCCTCGTCGGTGGAGACGGTCACGTCCCGGTTGAGCGCGGAGACGATGCCGCTGGTGACGGTGCCGGTCAGGCCCTCAGGGGAGCCGATCGCGACGACCGTGTCGCCGACCTGGACGCCGTCGGAGTTGCCGAGGACGGCGGGGGTGAGGCCGGAGGCGCCTTCGAGCTTGAGGAGCGCGAGGTCCTTGGAGCTGTCGGTGCCGACGACCTTCGCGGTGTACGACTTGCCGTCGCTGGTGGAGACCTTGACCGACTGGGCGCCCGAGATCACGTGGTTGTTGGTGACGATCTCGCCGTTGCTGGTGATGATGACGCCGGAGCCGGTGGAGGTGCCGTTGCTGAGGGTCGCGTTGACCTCGACGACGCTCGGGCTGACGGCGGCGGCGATGGTGGCGACGTCGCCCTTCTTGCTGGAGGGCACCACGCTGGTGGTGGTGCTGCTGGAGACGACGTCGTTCTTGCCGGTCAGCTCCTGGAAGGCGTACGCGGTGCCGCCGCCGACGGCCGCCGCGACGATGGCGACCGCGGCGAGGAGGGCTATCGGGCCGCGGGTGCGCTTCTTGGGGGCCGAGTGCGTTCCGTGCTCCGCCGGGTGCTCCGCGTCGAGGCCGACGGTGGGGAGTACGGCCGTGCCGTCGGCGGGCGCCGACGGCTGCTGCGTCGGCTGGTGGGTGGGCGGGGGCGGCCACTCCGGGTTGACGGGGGAGGAGGCGTGCTGCTGCTGGGGGTACGCGCCCTGGTAGGCGTCACCCTGGGGACCCTGCGGGTTCTCGTACTCGCCGCTGCGGCGGAAGCTCTCGGTCATGACAAACAGCTTGTCCCGCGACCATGAGAGCTCCCTGAGTGCCCGCTGAGAACGCCGCGAGAAGCTCGTTTGCCCGATGTAAGGAACCTTCTCGCAGGTCGCGGACGGTTCTCATGGGCCGTTCATGAAGGTGTTCCTGTGGGTGCGCGCCGGTGGGGGCTGGTCGCGCAGTTCCCCGCGCCCCTAAAGGGGCGCTCAGCGCATCGCCCTGCTTTTAGGCCGAAGTACTACTGGCACCCGCAGGACCCACGCACCACCAGCCGCGACGGAAACGTCTTCAGGCGTTCCCGTCGCGACCCCGCCACCCGCAGACTGTCGTCGAGGACCAGGTCCACCGCCGCCCGGGCCATCGCCGGGCGGTCCGAGGCGATCGTCGTCAGCGGGGGATCCGCCAGCGCCGCCTCCTTGATGTCGTCGAAGCCGGCCACCGCCAGCTCCCCGGGCACGTCGATGCGCAGCTCCCGCGCCGCCCGCAGGACGCCGAGGGCCTGGTCGTCGGTGGAGCAGAAGATCGCCGGGGGACGGCTGGGTCCGGCGAGGATCTCCAGGGCGATCCGGTACGCGTCGTACCGGTTGTACGGCGCCTCGAACAGCCGGTCCTCCGTCGGCAGGCCCGCCTCGGCCATCGCCCGCTTCCAGCCCTCGACGTGGTCGGAGACCGGGTCGCCGACGGCCGGCGTCTCCGCCGTGCCGCCCAGACAGGCCACGTACTCGTAGCCGTGCTCCAGCAGATGACGGACGGCGAGCTGGGCGCCGCCGAGGTCGTCGGTCACCACCGCCACGTCGTCGATCGCCTCGGGCCGCTCGTGCAGCAGCACCACCCGGGCGTCCCAGGCCTCGATCTCGGCCGCGGCCAGGTCGTTCAGCGCGTGGGAGACGAGGATGAGGCCGGAGACCCGCATCCCGAGGAACGCGCGCAGGTAGTGGACCTCGCGCTCGCCCACGTAGTCGGTGTTCCCGACCAGCACCATCTTTCCGCGCTCGGACGCGGCCTGCTCGACCGCGTGCGCCATCTCGCCGAAGAACGGCTGACGGGCGTCGGGAATGATGAGGCCTATGAGGTCGGTGCGCCGGGACGCCATCGCCTGGGCGACCCGGTCCGGGCGGTACCCCAGCTCCTTGATCGCCGCGAGGACACGCTCGCGCGTGGCCGGGGCGACCGGCCGGGGTCCGTTGTTGATGACATAACTGACAACGGCGGTGGAAGTCCCCGCCAGCCGCGCCACATCATCCCGAGTCACCTTGGCCACGCGCGGAGTCTACGCGGATGGACCCGCTCTGGGCAGGGCGAATCGAAGCTTCGCTTGCGTAAGCAATGCCCCGTCCGGGCGACGGCCACCCCTCGCCCGGACGACGACTACGCCTCCGCCGGTACCTCGACCGCGTCCAGGGCCGCCGATGCGTCCGCATCCTCCGGCTTTGGCCGCTCCGCGTGCGCCTTGGCCGCGTCGGCGGCCCGCTCGCCCCGGTCGCCCTTCTCGGGCGTAACGAATCGATAACCGACGTTCCGGACGGTTCCGATCAGGGACTCGTGCTCCACGCCGAGCTTGGCGCGCAGCCGTCGTACGTGTACGTCGACGGTCCGGGTTCCGCCGAAGTAGTCGTAGCCCCAGACCTCCTGGAGCAGCTGTGCGCGAGTGAACACCCGGCCGGGATGCTGGGCGAGGTATTTCAGCAGCTCGAACTCCTTGAAGGTGAGGTCGAGGACCCGTCCCTTCAGCTTCGCGCTGTAGGTCGCCTCGTCGACCGACAGGTCGCCGTTGCGGATCTCCATCGGGGAGTCGTCGGCGACGATCTGCTGCCGGCCCATGGCCAGCCGCAGCCGCGCCTCGACCTCGGCGGGACCCGCCGTGTCGAGGAGGACGTCGTCGATGCCCCAGTCGGCGGTGACGGCGGCGAGCCCGCCCTCCGTCACGACGAGGATGAGCGGACAGCCGGGCCCGGTGGAGCGGAGCAGCTGGCAGAGGCTGCGGACCTGCGGGAGGTCGCGGCGGCCGTCGATCAGGATGACGTCGGCACCCGGGGTGTCGACGAGTGCGGGCCCTTCGGCCGGTGCGACCCGCACGTTGTGCAGGAGCAGGCCGAGAGCCGGCAGCACCTCCGTCGACGGCTGGAGGGCGTTGGTCAGGAGCAGCAGAGAACTCATATGTCTGGTTCCTCCTCGGTCCCTGCGAGGACTGTGTGCAATGACACTGCGCTGCGCTCCCGAGACTCCGTACATCGCAGGTCACCTGGAGTTTCCCGCTTCGTATACAGCCCTTCCGAAAGCACAAAAGGACCCGGTGGCGGCGCTGCCCGAGTCCTCTGCCCAGCAGAATAGCCCACATGAGCATCGGTCCGGCAGGTCATGTGGCACGTTCCGCCGTTCGTCCGACATATGAGACGAGCAGAAACGCCTCTATGCGGACGTTTCTGCGCACGGACGACGGGGTTTCCATCGATTCCGTATACGATCCCGCCTCCGTCGTATACGACGGTTCCCGGCCACCTTCCCGTGACCTGGTGTTCGTCATGGCCCACGGGTTCACGGGAGACGTGGACCGGCCACACGTACGACGGGTGGTGGCCGCCCTCACGGATTACGCGCCGGTGGTCAGCTTCTCCTTCCGCGGCCACGGCAGGTCCGCCGGCCGCACCACCGTCGGCGACCGCGAGGTCCTCGACCTGGCGGCGGCCGTGGCCTGGGCCCGGGACCTCGGCCACGCGCGCGTCGTCACCGTCGGCTTCTCGATGGGCGGCTCGGTGGTCCTGCGGCACGCGGCGCTGCACGCCGGAGTGGACGCGGTCGTCTCCGTCTCGTCCCCCGCCCGCTGGTACTACCGGGGCACCGCCCCCATGCGCCGCGTCCACTGGCTGGTCACCAGACCGGAGGGCCGGCTGGTCGGCCGCTACGGCTTCCACACCCGTATCCACTACCGCGACTGGGACCCGGTGCCGCTCTCCCCGGCGGAGGCGGTGCCGAAGATCGCCCCGACCCCGCTGCTGATCGTGCACGGCGACAGCGACGGCTACTTCCCGGTCGACCATCCCCGGATGCTGGCCGACGCCGCAGGTGGCGGGGCCGAACTCTGGCTGGAGCCCGGCATGGGCCACGCGGAACACGCGGCGGACGATGCGCTGCTGGCCAGGATCGGCGACTGGGCGGCGTCCCGGGCGGGCTAGCCTGACCCAGTACACAGCCGTACCCAGCCGGGTACACGGCCGACTGATGAACTTCCGAGTCTCCCGAGGAACCGCATGCCCAAGGTCACGGTGCGCTACTGGGCCGCCGCGAAGGCCGCGGCCGGCATCGCCGAGGAGCCGTACGACGCGGACACCCTCGCCGAGGCGCTGACCGCGGTGCGCACGCGACACCCCGGGGAACTGGCGCGCGTCCTGCGGCGATGCTCCTTCCTCGTCGACGGTGACCCCGTGGGCACGCGCGGACATGAGACGGTACGGCTGGCCGAGGGCGGCACGGTCGAGGTGCTCCCGCCGTTCGCAGGAGGGTGAGCGAGAGCGATGACCAACCAGCCGTACGAGCCGTACGAGGGCTACGACCCCTACCAGCAGCAGCCGCCCGCGCAGCCGCAGTGGGGGTACGACGAGCAGCAGTACGCCACGCAGCAGTGGCAGGGCCAGACCTGGGAGACGCAGACGCACGCCCCGGTGCAGGCGGCGGCCGTCCCGCCGACGGCGCCGGCCGCGGAGACGGCGTACCTGCCGCCGCAGTCGTACGAACGGCCGTACGTCGCCGAACAGCAACCGCAGCCGCAACCGCAGCCGCAGGGGCAGCCGCAGCAGGTGTACGGCGCCCCCCGGGCCGCCGCTGACCCCGCTCCCACTCCCGCCCCCGCCGACCCTGACTCGGGCTACGGTCCCGCCACCCTCGCCGGCAACGCGCGCGTCACGGACGCCCAGCGGGCCCGTCTGGAGGGCCGCTCGCCGATCATCGAGCCCGGCATGCAGCCGGCGCTGCTCACCGCCCTGCTGGGCGTGCTGCTGGCGGCGACGGCGCCGATCTCCTCGTACGCCCTCGTCGTCCCCCTGGTGATCCTCCAGGCCGTGACGGCGGCGGGCTGGTTCCGGCTGAACGGCATGTGGCCGGCCCGGCAGGGCATCGCCCTCGCCTTCCTGGGCGGGGTCACGGCGGACGTCGCGGTCCTGGTGGCCGGCCGCGACCAGGCCCCGGCGGCGATCCTCGGCCCGCTGGGCGTCTGGGTGCTGCTCACCCTCGTCCTCCAGCTGCGCTCGCACGCGGACCCCGACACCCGTATGTACGGCCTGATGGCCACGGTCGCCTCCTCGGCGCTGGCGATCATCGCGACGGGGTACCTCGGCGCGGACCCCGACACGGTGTCGGTCGGCGCGGCGGCGGTCGCGGTGGCCGTCCTGGCCCGGGCGCTGCCCCTGCCGACCCCGGCCTCGGTGGTCGTGTCCCTGTTGGCCGCGGCGGGCGCGGGCATCGCGGTGGGCGGCATGACGGGGCTGGGCACGAAGGGTGCCCTCATTGGAGCGTCGGCCGGGGTCTGCGCCCTCGTCGGCCACCGCGCAGCGAGCTACGACTACCCGTCGAGGTTCGTCCACTTCACCGCCGGCGTCGCCCTCCCCCTGACCGCAGCGGCCCCGGTGGTGTGGATCCTCCACTAGCCCCTCCGGGGGCGAGGCCGAAAGACCTTCCCCACCCACCCACCCGTCTCGGTTGGTAGAGAGGGCGAGGCCGAAAAGCTTTTCCCACCCACCCGCCCGTCTCGGTTGGTAGAGAGGGGGCGGTCGTAGTGGCCCGTAAGGGGCGCGGGGAACTGCGCGACCAGCCCCCACCGGGCCGCGCTCGAAAGCGGCCCCCCGCCCCGCGGAACATGTCACAGGTGCTCGACAATTCTGCGTCGGCCCGCTCCCGCAGGGTTAGCGTGGCGGCACCGACGTGAGCAGCCGACCCCGGGGGAAACCGACCACATGCGTGCACTACGAATCCTTCTGATCACCGTCGTGGTCCTCGGCGTCCTCTTCGTGATCGTCGACCGCGTCGCGGTCCACTTCGCCCAGGGCGAGGCCGCCGGCAAGCTGAAGACGACGGAGGACCTCGCGAGCACCCCCGACGTCTCCATCAAGGGCTTCCCCTTCCTCACCCAGGTCGCGAGCGGCACCCTCGACGACGTGCACGTCGGCATCAAGGACTACGACGCCACCACCGGCACCGCCGGCAAGACCATCCGTATCCAGGACCTGAACGCCGACATGAAGGACGTCACCTTCACCGGCGACTACAGCTCCGCCACCGCGCAGACCGCCACCGGCACCGCGTTCATCTCCTACGCCGAGCTGCTGAAGGACGCCCAGACCGAACCCACCGACCTCGGCCTCGGCTTCACCGGCCAGGTCGTCGGTCTCGCCGACGGCGGCAACGGCAAGATCAAGGTCACCGTCGACGTCACCGTCCCCGGCGTCAGCGCCCACCAGAAGGTGAACGTCCTGAGCACGGTCACCGTCAAGGACAACACCGTGCAGGTGCACGCCGACAACCTCCCCAAGCTCGCCGGCATCGGCCTCGCCGAGGACCGCTTGCGGCAGGCCGCCGACTTCCAGCAGGCGATCGACCGGCTCCCCGGCGGCATCAAGCTGGACAAGGTCGAGGCGCAGAAGGCCGGTGTGGAGATCGCGGTGAAGGGTTCGAACGTCCTGCTCGCCGGGTAGGAGGCGGCACGGCGGCCACCGGCGCCGTTCCACCACGCGAGACGGCCGCGTCCGTACCGTAGATGTGGTGACCGATACAGGCACCCGGCCGCCCCGGAACCACGCCTCGGGCCCTTCCGGCGTCTCGCAATTCGGACGATCGCGTCTCACCATACGACATGCCGGTGACATGCCCCGTTATCCGTCCCTACGATCGAGCCCATGAAGCGTCAGGCGGATCTCACGAAGCGGCGGGCAGTCGACCTGTGCCGCGTCGCCGCCATGCTCTGTCGCCCCTTCTGACGGCGGAGGCCGTGCCGCCTCCGCATCCCCCCTGCCCTCCTTCGCCGAGGGCATCCGTGCGCGCCGACGCGCGCACCACCCGCACTCGCACGCCCCGCCGTATCTGCCCCGGAGGAGAAAGAGCATGAGCCGCAGCGACGTCCTGGTCGACGCCGACTGGGTCCAGGACAACCTGGACAACCCCGAGATCGCGATCGTCGAGGTGGACGAGGACACCTCCGCCTACGAGAAGAACCACATCCGCAACGCGATCCGCATCGACTGGACCAAGGACCTTCAGGACCCGGTCCGCCGCGACTTCATCGACCAGGAGGGCTTCGAGAAGCTCCTGTCGGCGAAGGGCATCGCCAACGACACGCTGGTGATCCTCTACGGCGGCAACAACAACTGGTTCGCGTCCTACGCCTACTGGTACTTCAAGCTCTACGGCCACGAGAACGTCAAGCTCCTCGACGGCGGTCGCAAGAAGTGGGAGCTGGACGCCCGCGAGCTGGTCGAGGAGGTCCCGGACCGCACCGAGACCACCTACACCGCCAAGCCGCAGAACACCGCGATCCGCGCCTTCCGCGACGACGTCGTGGCGGCCATCGGCGCGCAGAACCTCGTCGACGTCCGTTCCCCCGACGAGTTCTCCGGCAAGCTGCTCGCCCCGGCCCACCTGCCGCAGGAGCAGTCCCAGCGCCCCGGCCACGTGCCCTCGGCCCGCAACATCCCGTGGTCGAAGAACGCCAACGACGACGGCACCTTCAAGTCGGACGACGAGCTCAAGGAGCTCTACGCCGACGAGCAGGTCGACCTCGCCAAGGACACCATCGCGTACTGCCGCATCGGCGAGCGCTCGGCCCTGACCTGGTTCGTCCTGCACGAGCTGCTCGGTGTCGAGAACGTCAAGAACTACGACGGCTCCTGGACCGAGTACGGCAGCCTCGTCGGCGTCCCGATCGAGCTCGGCGCCAACAAGTAGGACCCCGCAAGTCCCCTCAGACCGACCGTTCAAGACCTCTGGAGTATCAGCATGTGTGGAGCGAAGGCCGGCGGCCCGGACCCCTCGACGATCAAGCCCGGTGAGACCACGATCCAGGGTCAGGTGACGAAGGACGGCGAGCCCGTGGTCGGCTACGTCCGCCTGCTCGACTCGACCGGCGAGTTCACCGCGGAGGTCCCCACCTCCGCCACCGGACAGTTCCGCTTCTACGCGGCGGAGGGCACCTGGACCGTCCGCGCCCTCGTCCCCGGCGCCACCGCCGACCGCACGGTCGTCGCCCAGCAGGGCGGCCTCGCCGAGGTCGCGATCGCGGTCTGAGCACACCCCGCAAGGGCCGCGCCTCCCAGTCCCCGGACCGGAAGGCGCGGCCCTTGTCGGCTCTGTGGCGGGCGTAGGTCCGGGGGGTTCCGTCGTGGCGCCGGAGTCGCTGTGCCGACCTACCCTGGATGCATGCTGGCCCGTCGCCGTCGCGTCGCCCCCTCTTGACGCGTCCCTCGCACTGCTTCGCAGGCTTCGGGGCCGCTGCGCCGGACTCCGTCCGTCGGTTCTGTGGTGGGCGTAGGCCCGGGGGTTCCGTCGTGGCGCCGGAGTCGCTGTGCCGACCTACCCTGGATGCATGCTGGCCCGTCGCCGTCGCGTCTACTTCGTCATGATGGGGATCTGCATCGGTCTCTTCGTCCTGGCGTGGGGTGTCGTACGCATCTGGTCCGTCCCCGCCGCCGTGGGGATGTGCGTGGTGGCCATGGTCATCCCGCCGGTCGCCGCGATGGTCGCGAACCGCCGCGGTCCCGACGACCGCTGGTGGGACGACCCCTCCGGCGACCCCCAGTCGGACGAGTGGTGGGACGAGCTGGACGGCAAGAAGCGGCGCCCCTAGGGGCGCGGGGCTGTATCCACATGCGGCTCCGCCGCGTGGGCGCGACCAGCCACGACGGCGCCGCGGACGGGAGACGGCACATCGCGGCCCCCCGCGGAGCGCTCAGTACACGAGCGCCTGCGTCCCCTCCGCCATCGCCTCCTGCACGAACACCTGCGCCCCCGCAATCCGCACGCCCTCGATGACGTCCTTCTCCGTGATGTCCCGGCGGGCCGCGCACTGCGTGCAGAGCGTGAGCGTGCCGCCGGCCAGGATCGAGTCGACCAGGTCGGGGAGCGGGGCCGCGTGGGGAAGTTCGAACTCGGCGGCCCGGCCCGGCAGGGCGAACCACGCGGACTCCCCGGTCAGCCACATCGACACCTCGACGCCGCTCGCCACGGCCACCGCCGCCACCGTGAACGCCTGCGAACACCGCTCGGGGGCGTCCGCCCCCGCCGTCACCTTGATCACCAGCTTCTTCGCCATACCGGAAGCGTAACCACCGGTCAGTATCCGACCGCCTCCCGGAGCAGCAGCACGGTCCCGCGCCCCGGACGGGGCTCCGCGTTGAGGACGAGCAGCTGGTTGACGGCACTGGGCGACCCGTACACCTCCCGGGCGCGGGCGTCCTCCAGCGGGAGGGCGTGTTCCTGGACGCGGCGCAGCGCCGTGTCCAGGTCGGGCACCACCTTCTGCGCGCCGACGACCCAGACCGCGTGGGCGGCCCCGCCCGCGTTGGCCGGGAGCTGGCTGCCGCTGCCCGAGGCGAGGACGAGCGAGCCGGTCTCGGTGACCGCGGCGACGCTGTTGACGACGTACTCGGGACTGGCGAGCAGCCTGCGGATCTCGTCGGCGCCGGTGGCCCGGTCGATGGCCAGGACGCGCGGCCGGACGGCGTCGTACCGGTCGCCGGTGTTGATGTCCTCGTCGATGCCGGACAGCCGGAGCGTCTCGCTGGCCCCGGTGAACACGGTGGCGCCCGCGGGGAGCAGCTCCCGGACACGGGCGCGCGCGGCAGCGGTGTCGTCCAGGATCTCGGCGGCGAACCCGTGGGCGCGGAGCGCGGCGGCCGTCCGTTCCAGCCGTTCGGCCGGGGCCGGTTCGGCGAACCCGACGCGCGGTGCCCCGGTCTCGTCCCGGTCCGCGACGACCTGGAAGTCGTTCATGAAAGTCCCCTCACCGTCGACGTGTTGTCGTCGTCCTCACCGGTACGACAAGACGGCCCCGCGGAATGTGAGGTGGCCCGGCGGCCTCACAATCCGGCGCGCTGTCCGGTCGTACCGGGTAGGGGCACAGCCACACGGGCGGGCGACGAGGGAGACGGCGGACCATGACCACGGGAGCCGAGCAGGGTGAGCAGGGTGGGCACGGCGGGCAGCAACAGGGCGCGGAGAGCGATCCGGGCCTCGGGGCGGTCATGAGCGAGCGGCGTCGGCTGATCAACCTCGCCTACCGGCTCCTCGGCTCGCTCGCCGACGCCGAGGACGTCGTGCAGGAGACCTACGCCCGCTGGTACGCCATGCCCGAGCCCGAGCGGCGGGCCGTCGCGGCGCCCGGCGCCTGGCTGACCACGGTCGCCAGCCGTATCTGTCTCAACCTGCTGGGCTCGGCGCGGGCCAGGCGGGAGACGTATGTGGGCGACTGGATCCCGGAACCGGTGCCCGAGCCCACGGAGTGGATCACCGCACGCTCCGGCGGGGCCGACCCGGCCGACCGGATCACCCTCGACGAGTCGGTGACCATGGCCTTCCTGGTCGTCCTGGACGCGATGACCCCGGCCGAGCGGGTCGCGTTCGTCCTGCACGACGTCTTCCGCTATCCGTTCGGCGAGGTCGCCGGGATCGTCGGCCGCACCCCGGCGGCCTGCCGCCAGCTGGCGTCCTCCGCGCGCCGCCGTATCCGCACCGCGCAGGCCCCGGCGGGGCCGGGCGCCGGGCAGGCCGGCATCGTCAGGCGGTTCCGGGCCGCGTGGGAGGCCAAGGACATCGACGCCCTGGTCGGCCTGCTCGACCCCGACGCCACCGCGACCGCCGACGGCGGCGGGCTGGCCGTCACCCACCTGGACCCGATCGTGGGCGGCGAGCGGATCGCCCGTGCGTACGCCGAGATCGCGCGCGTGGCGGGCCACCGTACGACGTTCCTGGAGTGCACGGTCAACGGTCTGCCCGGCCTGGTCGCGGAGCAGGACGGCGCCGTCGCGACCGTCTTCGCGTTCGAGATCGCGGGCGACCGGATCAGGCGCATCTGGGCGGTGCGGAACCCGGAGAAGCTCCGGCCCTGGCGGCTCGGACCGCCGCAGGAGGGGCGGGCCCGCGACGCCGGCCGGCTCTAGACCGGACCTGTCCGCGAAGTCCCGATCAGCTCCAGGAGGTTGCCCTCCGGGTCGGCGACGTACGCGTACCGCATGCCCGCGCTGACCCCGGGGGCGGGAGGCGACACCGGGGCCGCGCCGCATTCGCCGGTCAGCCGGGCGAACGCGCCGTCGAGGTCGGGGACCTGGAGGGCGAGGTGGGTGAAGGTCTGCACGGCGGTGGCGGCGAAGGGGTCGGCGGGCGCGGCCGGGCTCGACCCGGGCCGCTCCACGAACTCCACGCGCAGACCGTCCCCGTCGCTGAGGACGACGGTACGGACGCCCGCCTCGGGCAGTTCCAGGCGTTCGTCCACGTGGGTGAGCCCGAAGGCGCTGCCGTACCAGGCCTCCTGGGCGGTGAGGTCGGCGACGGAGAGGCTGACGTGGTGGAAACGGGCGGAGGGCATGGCGACTCCCATGGTCGACTGCGCGGCAGCGCGGCAGCACTGGGCAACGGCACTGGTTAATGCCGTTTACCTGGTAAGTGGTGTTAACCTTAACCCCATGAGCTCTCCCGTCAAGCGGCGCTCCACCGGCCACCACCACGGAGACCTGCGCAACGCCCTGCTGCGCGCGGCCCTCGAACTGGTCGGCGAGAAGGGCCCGCACGGCTTCACCCTGGCCGAGGCGAGCCGCCGGGCGGGCGTCAGCGTCGCGGCGCCCTACAAGCACTTCGCCGACCGCGAGACCCTGCTGGCCGAGCTCGCCACGCGGGGCTACCGCGAGCAGCGCGACCGCTTCGCCCGCGCGCTGGCCGGCAGCGCGGACCCGGTCCAGCAGCTGGCCGCCTTCGCCGCCGCCTACGTCCGGTTCGCCGCCGAGGAACCCGCCCTCTTCGACATCACCTTCCACGCGGGCCTGGACAAGTCCCGGTTCGCCGAGCTGGCCTCCGCCGGCGACGAGCTGACCGCTCTCCTGCTGCCGGTCGCCCGCCGGCTGGCCCCGGACCCGGACGACGCGTACGACCTGCTGCTCCGCGTCGCCGGTGCGGCACACGGCCTCGCCGTCTTCCTTCGCCAGGGCCTGTTCGGCGTGGGCAGCGGCGCCCTCGCGGACACGGAGGAGAAGGCCGCCCGCACGGCCCGGGCGATCACGCGGGGCTGAGCGCCGCGCGGGCCGCGAACGCGTGCCGGGTCACGAGTGCTCCGCCCGCTGGTGCTGGCGCAGCAGCACGTTCGCGTCGGTGGCCGCGCTGTGGTCGTAAGCGGCACGGGCGGTCTCCCGCAGGCCGTCGAGGTGCGCGCAGTCGGCGCAGCCGGGCACCGGCCACGGCGGGCGGCCGAGGTCCTCGGGGACCGGCGGCACCGCCCAGGTACGGTCGTTCGCCGCCCGCACGCCCGCGCTGAGCCGCTCTCTGTCGGTGGCCGGCCGCAGCGTCGACGGATGCGCCTGCCACTCTCTCCCTCCCCCCACGGGACGCAGCATCGCGTACGGCCCCGACCGGTCCCGGTACTCGCCGACCTGGTCGGTGGCGGTGTCGTAGAGCAGGGTTCCGGGCTCCATGGCATTCGCTCCTTTTGTCCAACATCTATACGAAATGCGAGAGTTGGACTACTCTGCGTGTCGAGGCTGCTACGAGGATGGCCATGAGGTGGGGGCGGCGCGCCGAGAAGGACCGGTTCTTCCCCGTCTGGCGGCGCTAATTCCACAAATTCCACGGGGAGTCAGGGAGGGGTCCGGTGCCGCAGAGGCGGGTGGTGACGGGACGCAGCCAGGAGCCGAGGCAGCGGTTCGCGGAGGAGCTGCGGTTGCTGCGGGCGGAGAAGGGGGTGAGCTTACGGGAGCTGGCCGAGCGGTTGGGCTGGGACCCGTCCCAGTTCGGGAAGCTGGAGAACGGGCACACGCTGGGCGGCCCCGAGGTGGTCCAGGCGCTGGACCAGTTCTACGGAACGCCGGGGCTGCTGCTGGCATTGTGGGAGCTGGCGATGGCGGATCCCGCGCAGTTCCGGGAGCGGTACCGGCGGTACATGGTGCTGGAGGCGGAGGCGGTGAGTATGTGGCAGTACTCGCCGAGCCTCCTCCCGGGCCTGCTGCAAACTCCTGAGTACGCGACGGAGTTGCTGAGGCAGGGTGGGCTGAAGGGTGACGAACTGGGAGCGCAGGTCGAGGCTCGTATGGGCCGACGTGAGGCGCTGCTGAGGGATGACTGCCCCCAGTTCCGCGCGATTCTCTCCGAAGCCGTACTGCGCACGCCGCTACAGGAACGCGACGAGTGGCAGGGGCAGTTGGAGCACCTGGAATTGATGAGTCACCGGCTCAACGTCACGATCCAGGTGCTGCCGATGTCCGTTGGTCTTCATGGTCTGACAAACACCCACACCATGTTCCTGCGTGGTCCCAGTGGGCAGACCGTGGCCTGGGTCGAGACCGGCTATTCCGGCGAACTCGTGCAAGAAACAGCCGCCGTCGAACACCTTCAGCTCCGATACGATCGGGTACGTGATTTGTCCCTATCCCCGGACGAGTCACGGCAGTTCATCGAGCGGATGCTGGAGGAAGCGCCATGCGAGTCATCGACCTGAGCGACATCACCTGGCGCAGGAGCAGCTACAGCAACCAAGACGGCGGCGAATGCCTCGAAGTCGCCACCGACATCCCCTCCCTCGTCCCCGTCCGTGACAGCAAGGACCCCTCCCGCGGGACCCTCCTCTTCGAGGCCTCCGCCTGGGCGGCCTTCGTCGAGCGGGTGGGGCGCTGATGTTGGACTACGGTCTCGACACCTCGGGATTAGAGCCGGACCTCGCTCTGCCCGACCTGGTGGCCGAAGGCGACGCGCTGGACGCGCTGGTGTCGGCGCAGGACGACTGGTCGCTGCCCACGCCGGCCGAGGGCTGGACGATCGCCCACCAGATCGCTCACCTCGCGGCGGCTGACGCGAACGTCCTGGTCGCCGTACGGAAGCCCGACGCGTTCGACGCGGGCGGGCACGATGCCGATCGCGACGCCGCCGAGGGTGCGGCGAGGCCCCGGTCGGCGTTGCTGGAGGAGTGGCGGGCGGGGCGGGCCGAGGTGGCGGCGGCGCTGTGTGACTTTGCACTGGACCGCGGCTTCCCCTGGTACGGCTCCCGGCTCACCGCGGCGCTCATGGTGCCGCTCCGGCTGATGGAGACGTGGGCGCACGGCCAGGACGTCTACGACACCCTCGGCGTCCCGCACCGCCCGACGGACCGGCTCCGGCACATCGCCTCGCTGGGCGTGATCGGACGCGAGCTGTCCTTCTACGCCGCCCAACTGCCTCTCCCCGCCGAGCCGTTCCGGGTCGAGCTGACCGGTCCCGACGGTCAGGCCTGGGGGTGGGGTCCCGAGGACGCCGTGCAGCGGGTCCGGGGCAGCGCCCTCGACTTCTGTCTCCGGGTCACGCACCGCAGGTCCCTCGCCGAGACCGGCCTCACCGCGGTCGGCGAGGACGCGCGGAAGTGGCTCGACATCGCTCGCGTCTTCCTCTGACCCCGATCAGCCGTAGGCCTCGGCCGCCACCTGCGCGAACGACCGCAGCAACGGATTCCCGTCCCCGTCCCGCCAGGCCAGCACCACCCGGCTGGGCGGCATGTCGTCCACCGGTACCACCACCAGTCCCTCCACCGGCGCATGGCCGGCCAGGGTCATGCCCACCGTGCCGTTCCACACCACCGCCTGTCGGCACTCCTGAACCGTGCGCACCACCGGCCCCTCCCGTACCTCTCCGCCGTGCCAGTAGGACTGCCACGTTCGGTCCGTGCCCTCCGGGAGCCGGAACCACCGCCGGTCGGCGAGGTCGGCCAGTCGCAGGCTCGCCCGGCCGGCCAGCGGGTCGTCGGCGCGGAGCAGCGCCCCCACCGGATCGGCCTGCAACTCCGTCACCACCAGCCCTGTTCCGTCGAACGGCGCGCGGGTGAGCGCGACATCGACGGCACCGGCGTGCAGCCCGCAGGTGGGGTCCGTCAGGTCGGTCTCGCGGATGTGGACCTCGACCCCCGGGTGACGTTCGCGGTACGCGTGCGCCAGTCGCCGTACGCCCGGATCCCGGCAGTCGCCCATGAGGCCGACGGTCAGCACGGCGTTCTCGGCCGCCGTCGCGACCCGCACGCGCAGCCGGTCGGCGTGGTCGAGGAGCGCGTGGGCCTCGTCGAGGAGGACGGTCCCGACGGGGGTCAGGGCGACCCCGGCCGGTGACCGCTCGAAGAGCAGCGCGCCGGTCTCGGTCTCCAGCGCCTTGATGGCGCGGCTCAGCGGGGGCTGGCTCATATGGAGCCGTGCGGCGGCCCGGCCGAAGTGGAGTTCCTCGGCGACCGCCACGAAATAACGCAACGTCCGTAGCTCTATCCGGTCCATGCGCTCCATACGCTCCATACAGCAACGATACCGACCGGGTATCGGGGCGGCGGAACAGGTCTTGGACAGCCGGACCGCCCCGGCCGTCGAATCGGAGCATGACGACTTACGACAGCAACGACCGTCCCGCGGTATCCGTCGTCGGGCCCGGCGACGGCGAGGTGCTGATGCTCGGCACGACCCGGATGCGGGTCCTGGAGGACGGCCGTACCACCGGCCACCGCCTCGGCCTCGCCGAGTCCGTCCTCGCGCCGCACACCCCCGGCCCGCCGCAGCACCGGCACGCCCGCCACGACGAGGGCTTCTACATCGTCTCCGGCTCGGTGCGCTTCACCGTCGGGGACGAGGAGCACGACGCCACCGCCGGAACCCTCGTCATGGTGCCGTCCGGCGCCCCGCACACCTTCGCCAACGTCACCGGCGAACCGGCCGTCATGGTCAGCACGTTCACGCCCGACCTGTACGTGCAGTACTTCCGGGACCTGCGCGACCTGTTCGCCACCGGTGAGGCGCCGGACCCGCGGGCGAGCGCCGGGATCATGAGCCGTTACGCCACCGAACCGGCCACCGGCTCATGAGCGTCGCCTACTGGATCGTCGCCGGTCTGCTCGCCCTCTTCTACCTCTACGCGGGCGGGCTGAAGGCCGTGGGGAGCAGGGAACGGCTGCTGCCGATGATGGCGTGGGTGGACGGCACACCGATGCCGGCCGTGCGGGCGATCGGCGGCGTCGAGATCCTCGGCGCGGCCGGCCTGGTCCTGCCGCGCCTGACCGGTGTCGCGCCCTGGCTGGGCCTGGCCGCCGCCGTGGGGTTCGCCGTGCTCCAGGTCGGCGCGGTCGGGGTCCACCTGAGGACGGGGGACCGCCAAGTGGCCCTCAACCTCACGCTTCTGCTCGCGGCGGGGGCGACTGCCTGGCTCGCGGCGGTGTCCTGATCGTGGTTGATCCTTGTACAACTCATGGAACGGACCATGAGTCTCCTGTGGCGCACGGATCGTGGAGAACCGGGCCACGGTCCGTACCGTCGCCGCCGCCGAGCGGGTGCTCAAGCCGTACGGCACCCGGCAGGCCGGAGTGACCCCGCGGGGGTGTACCTCGCCAGGAGCGCCGGGCCCGGGCCGCGTAAGCTGGGGCCCGGCTCTTGTACGTACGCCCGCCCTCGCTCAAGGAGCACCCGTGGAAGCCTTCTTCGAAACCCTGCTGGTCCTGGTCTGCGTCGGCGTCCTCGCCTTCGCCTGGCTGACCGTGAAGAAGCTGTACCAGGGCCAGCGCTGAACCGAGTCCGAGCCCGAGCCTAGGAACCACCACTCATGATCGAGATTCCGTCCGACCTGCACAGGGACCTGGTCCCGCTGGCCTTCCTGCTCGGCAGCTGGGCCGGCGCCGGCGTCCACGACTTCCCGGGGTCGGAGAAGTGCAACTTCGGCCAGGAAGTCACCTTCAGTCACGACGGACGGGACTTCCTGGAGTACCACTCCCACACCTGGGTGCTGGACCACGACGGGAACAAGGTCCGCCCGCTGGAGTCGGAGTCCGGCTTCTGGCGCATCGACGCCCAGCGCAAGGTCGAGATTACGATGGTCCGCGACGACGGCGTGATCGAGATCTGGTACGGCGAGATGGCCGACCAGAAGCCGCAGATCGACCTGGTCACGGACGCCGTGGCCCGGACGGCTGCCTCCGCCCCGTACACCGGTGGCAAGCGGCTCTACGGCTACGTCAAGAGCGACCTGATGTGGGTCGGCGAGAAGCAGACCCCCGAGGTCGAGCTGCGCCCCTACATGTCGGCACACCTGAAGAAGGTCGTCACCCCGGAGGACGTCGAGCGCTGGGCCAAGGCCCTCCCCGACGACATGCCGGACGACGGCATCGCGTTCTTCAAGTAGTTCTGGAATTCGGAAGTAGTTCTAGACTTTCGGTGTGGTGAGCACCGACTGGAAGAGCGACCTCAGGCAGCGCGGCTACCGGCTGACGCCGCAGCGGCAACTCGTGCTCGAAGCCGTGGACACCCTTGAGCACGCGACCCCCGACGACATCCTCGGTGAGGTGAGGAAGACCGCGTCGGGGGTCAACATCTCGACGGTCTACCGGACCCTGGAGCTCCTGGAGGAGCTCGGGCTGGTCAGCCATGCCCATCTGGGGCACGGTGCGCCGACGTATCATCTCGCCGACCGGCACCACCACATCCACCTGGTCTGCCGCGACTGCGAGAACGTGATCGAGGCGGACGTGGCGGTGGCCGCGGAGTTCACCGCCAAGCTGCGGCGTGACTTCGGCTTCGAGACGGACATGAAACACTTCGCGATCTTCGGGCGCTGCAAGGACTGCGCGCTGAAGAGAGCCAAGGGGCCGTCCGCCGCCTCCGCGTCTGCGTCTGCGTCCGCATCCGTCCAGAGTTCAATTACCGAGTCGTAGGCTTATGCATATGAAGAGCCCTCTGCTGTCCCTGCCCGGCGCCGTCCCCGGCGAGGGCGTGGACGAAGGTGTCGCCGCGCACTACGGCGACCTGTTCCGCGAGCAGCGCGCCCTCGCCGACGGCGCCGGTTTCGTCGACCTCTCCCACCGCGGGGTCGTGGCCGTCACCGGCGAGGACCGGCTGAGCTGGCTGCACCTGCTCCTCACCCAGCACGTCAGCGACCTGCCCGTCGGCGAGGCCACCGAGGCGCTGATCCTCTCCGCGCACGGCCACATCGAGCACGCGCTGTACCTGGTCGACGACGGCACGGCCGTCTGGGCCCACGTCGAGCCCGGCACCCAGGAGGCGCTGATCGCCTACCTGGAGTCGATGAAGTTCTTCTACCGGGTGGAGGTCGCCGACCGCACCGACGACTTCGCGGTCGTCCACCTGCCGGCCGGCTCGATCGCCGAGGCCCCGGAGGACGCCGTCGTCCGCGAGACGGCGTACGGCCGTGATCTCTTCCTGCCCCGCGCCGGCCTGGAGGCGTACGCCGAGAAGGCGGGCCCTGCGGCCGGGCTGCTCGCCTACGAGGCGCTGCGCGTCGAGCACCACCGGCCCCGGCTCGGTTTCGAGACCGACCACCGGACCATCCCGCACGAGCTGGGCTGGATCGGCACCGCCGTGCACCTCCAGAAGGGCTGCTATCGCGGCCAGGAGACCGTGGCCCGGGTGCAGAACCTCGGCAAGCCGCCGCGCCGCCTGGTCTTCCTCCACCTGGACGGCAGCGACGTCCACCTGCCGCCGCACGGCACCGAGATCCGGGTGGCCGACGACGGCGAGGACGGCCGGCGGATCGGCGTCGTGACGACGTCCGTGCGCCACTTCGAACTGGGGCCGGTGGCCCTGGCGTTGGTCAAGCGGAACGTCCCGGTGGACGCCCGGCTGGTCGCGGGGGAGACGGCCGCGGCACAGGAAGTGATCGTCGAGCCCTAGTCCCTCCGTCTGTCCTCGCGCGTTCTTTCTCCACAAGCTGTGGATCTCCGGAACCGCGCTGCGGGACATGCCGTTGCCAGTTCATAATTGGCAACGGGCGGCGACCGCTTGGACACGCTGTGCACGTGTTCGACCCGATGCGCGCGTGCCCCGGGGGGAGGCGCGGTGACACCGCAGGAGGAGTTCGCCGAGGCGCTGCGCGTCCGCCGGGAGGCCGCCGAGCTCTCCCTCGCCGAGCTGGCCCGCCGGGTCCACTACAGCAAGAGCTACCTCAGCCGGGTGGAGAACGGCCTGCGGCCCGCGGGCCGGCTGCTGGCCGAGCGCTGCGACGCCGCCCTGCGCGCCGACGGCGCCCTGCTCGCCCTGCTGCCGCCCGGCTCCGAGCAGCACGAGAGACGGGACGAGAGCCCGGACGGGAGACAGCCGGACGGGAGGCAGCCGGACGGGAGGCAGGAGGGCGCCGCCGCCCGGTCCGTCCGCGGGACGCGCCGCCGCCCGGACCCGGACCCCGCGCTCTCCCCGGGCGCCCGGCCGAGCGGCTACGGTGCCGCGTTCGACCAGCACATCCGGCGCGGCGACACCCGCCACCTCCTCGGCGAGATGTACGAGGCCGACCGCCACTACCAGGCCGCATACGAGGCCGCAGGCGGCGACGAACTGGCCCGCGCCTACGCCGTCGTCCGCAGCGCCCGCCGCTGGTCGGACCCCGGACAGGTCGACCGCGACCTGCTCTTCCGCATCGACGCCTGCCTGGCCGCGCTGGCCGGCCGGGAGGACACCCGGGCGGTGGAGCTGCGGCTCCAGCTCACCGCCCACCGGGCCAAGAAGCTCGCCATGTCCATCGGCGACGACACCGCGGTCACCGGCGCCGAACCCCGCACCGGCGCCCGGCTGGCCCGCCAGACGCTCGCGGAGCTGCGCGAACGCGCTCGCCGGACCCCCGGTGCCGCCGAGGGCGAAGGCGTGAGCGACGAGGCCCGCTCCGAGGTCCTGACCGAGACCCGCTGGGCCCTGTACGACTTCGAGCCCGCCCGCAGCCTGCTCGCCCTCTCCACCGAACTCCGTGACCTCGCCGTCCGGTCCCGGTCCGCCCACTTCCAGGGCGAGGCCCTGGTCGCCCTCGCCATCGACCAGCTGCGCACCGGCCGGGTGCCCGCCGCCGAGGCGACCCTCAGCCGCCACCGCGAGTTCGCGGCCCGGCACCGCAGCCGGCTCGCCCACTGGCAACAGGGCACGCTGGACGCCCTGATGAGCCTGTGGCGCGGGGAGTTCGCCGCCGCCGAGGGGTGGATCCTCGGGGACGCCGGGAAGGTCGCGGCGGCGATGGAGTCGGGGCTCGCCATGCCCGCGGACACCCTCAGCCAGACCGTCCTCGGCCAGGAGTTCTGGCTGCGCTACGAACAGGGGCGCCTGGCCGAGCTGTTCACCTCCCCGCGGATGGCCGGCGTCCAGCGCCGCGGCTACTTCCCGGTGTGGCGGGCGGGACTCGCCCTGGCCCTGTGCGAGACCGGCCTGCACGAACAGGCCGCGGACCAGCTCCGGGCGTTCGCCGCCGACGCCGACGGCTTCACCCGGTTCCCGCCGAGCGGCTGGGCGCTGCCCACCGCGGCGACCCTCGCCCTGGTCTGCGCCGCCCTGGCCGAGCACGCGGACGGCACGGACCGCACCCGCAGTACCCGCAGCGCCGACAACACAGGCCGTCGTGCCGAGCTGTCGGCGTACGTCCCGCCGCTGCGCGCCATCCTCGACGCGCACGGCGACGAACTGGTCCTGGCCGGCTGGCCCACCGTCCTGCTGGGCCCCGCGGCCCGCTTCAGCGCCCTGCTCGCGCTCGTCGCCGGCGAACCGGAGACCGCGCTCGGGCACCTCGCCCGTGCCGTACGGCCGGCGCAGCGCTACCCGGCGCAGATGGCCCGGCTCCGCCTGGACGAGGCCCGTGCCCGGCTCCGTACCCGCTCGCCCGGCGCCCGGGCCGCCGCCCAGACGCTGGCCCGGACCGCGCTCGGCACGGCGGAGGAGCTCGGCATGGCGGCGCTGGCCCGGGACTGCCGGGCGCTGCTCACATCTCCAGCAGCACGGTGAACGGGCCGTCGTTCGTCAGCGACACCCGCATCTGCGCCCCGAACCGCCCGGTCGCCACGGTCGCCCCCAGCGCCCGCAGCTGCGCGACCACCTCGTCCACCAGCGGCTCCGCGACCTCGCCGGGCGCCGCCGCGTTCCACGTCGGCCGCCGTCCCTTGCGGGCGTCGCCGTACAGCGTGAACTGACTGATCACGAGCAGCGGCGCGTCGACGTCGCTGCACGACCGCTCGTCCGCCAGCATGCGGATCGACCAGAGCTTCCGGGCGAGTTGGGCCGCCTTCTCCCTGGTGTCCTCGTGGGTCACCCCGACGAGCACGCACAGGCCCTCGCCCTCGATCGCGCCCACCGTATCGCCGTCCACGACGACGCTCGCGCCGTCCACCCGCTGTACCACCGCTCGCATGCGCACCATCATGCCCGGTGCCCGCATGCCTCCCACAGCGGCCCATTATTGATCCTTAACGGCCCAACTAGGGCCGTTCGGGGGCACTCGGTCACATTGCGGCCACTTGGGGTGGCACCATGCTTCCACACGCCGGTCGAGGGGACGGTTGAGACGTATGAGCACACCGAGCACCGGGCGACTGAAGACGCAGGGCACGCAGAGCGTGCAGAGCCTGCCCCGGCCGCCCGCACAGCGCGGGGAGGACATCCCGCTGCCCGCTGAGCCGCCGGAGCACGACCTGGCCCGGCTGAGCCTGCCCGAACTGCGCGTCCTGCGCCGGGACGCACAGCGCGACGAGGCCGACCTGAGCTACGTACGACGGCTGCTCCAGGGCCGTATCGACATCCTGCGCGCGGAACTGGCCCGCCGCTCCCCGGCGGGTGCCGCCGCCGTCGTGGACCGCCTCCCGGAGATCCTCACGGACGCCCCGGCCCGCCACCGCTCCTCGGCCCGCCACGTCACCCTGGGCACCCCGCACAACGAGGAGTACGGCAGGCTGGCGGCCGACATGCTGGCCGAGGTCGAACTCTCCGACCTCCAGGCCCGCACGGACCCGGAACTGACGTCGGCGATGGGCCGCCTGGTCCGCTACGAGCAGGAGGTCTCACGCCGACGCCAGCGCCTCCAGCGAACGGCCGACGACTCCAGCGGCGAGATCACGAGGCGCTACCGGGAGGGCGAAGCCCAGGTCGACGACCTACTGACGTGAGGCGAAGCGCCCCTGTTCTTTGTCTTCAGGGGCGCGAGGAACTGCGCGACCAGCCCCCACCGGCCCGCACCCGAAAATGAATCGGCACCACGGAACCGAACGCATACCGTGCTGTCATGACTGACGCCGTCGAAGTCCGCCCCATAACCGAACCCGAACTCGCCGACTGGCACCGCGCCCTGTCCACCGGCTTCCTCCAGCGCCCCACCCTCACCCCCGACCAACTCGACGCCCGCCGAAGGCAATTCGTGCCGGGCAGACTTCTCGGCGCCTTCGACGGCCCCCGCTGCGTCGCGACGTTCCGCTCCTTCGACCAGGAGCTGACCGCGGTCGGCGGCGCGATCCTCCCCGCGGATGCCATCTCCAACGTCACGGTCACCGCCACCCACCGCCGCCGCGGCCTGCTCACCCGCATGATGAGCCAGGACCTGGCCGCGGCGAAGGAGCGCGGAGACGCGGTCGCGACCCTGATCGCCGCCGAGTACCGGATCTACGGCCGCTACGGCTTCGGCCCGGCGACCACGCTGACGGAGTGGACGGTCGAGGTCCCGCGGACCGGCCTCGACCCGCGCTGGGCGCGCCCCGAGGACGGCGGCCGGATCGATCTCGTCGACGGCGAGGACATCCGCAAGCTCGGCCCCGACCTGCACGAACGCATCCGCCGCAGCACCCCGGGCGCGGTCAGCCGCAGCGACCTGTGGTGGCAGTTGCGCACCGGCGTGGTCCGCTTCGAGGAGGAGTGGAAGGAGCCCTACTTCGCGGTGTACCGCTCGGCGGCCGGCGAGGTGGAGGGCATCGCGTCCTACGAGTCGGACGACAACTGGCAGGGCAAGCAGCCGTACAACACCGCCGAGGTGCAGTGGCTGCTCGGCGCGACCCCGGCGGCCGAGCGCGCGCTGTGGCACTACCTGTGCTCGATCGACTGGATCACCAGGGTGAAGAGCGGCTGGCGGTCGCCGGACGACCTGCTGCCGCACTACCTGCCCGACCCGCGCGCCGCACGGGTCACCAACCAGGCGGACTGGCTGTGGGTGCCGATCCTGGACGTCGTACGGGCCCTGGAGGCGCGGACGTACGACAGGGCGGGCTCTGTGGTCCTCGACGTGGTGGACCGGCAGGGGCTGGCCGGCGGCCGGTTCCGGCTGGACGCCTCCCCCGATGGGGCGTCCTGCACCCCGACCACCGACACCCCCGACCTCGCCCTCGACATCGCCGAGCTGGCGAGCGTCTGGCTCGGAGACCAGTCCGTGGCGCGGCTGCACGCCCTGGGACGGGTCCAGGAAGAGCGAGTGGGCGCCGCCCGGGAGGCCGACGCCCTGTTGCGCGCGTCCGGGCGTCCTTGGTGCCCGGACATCTTCTGAGGTGCTCCTTCCTCCCGGGGACGGTGCCTGAATCACCTGTGTTCACTTGTGACTGTGCTGAGCCGTGCTGTGCTGCTCATCCGTAGCGAGCTGTGAAGTTGTGGCTGTGCGGGTCTGCCTGTGTTCGGTTGTCGGTGTTCAGTTGTGACTGTGCCGGTGGTGCTGGCCGCGCGCCCCGACGGCCGGCCCAGGTGGACCGGGCTCCCGGCTCCCCTCCGGAAGGGAACCCGGCTGGCCAACCGCCGAGGAAGTATGACCATGTCGCTGGAGTTGGTGACCAACTCCATAGTACTTATCTCCACTTGGATGCGACTCATAACCACCTTCCCGTGAACTGCCGAAAGATGGCGGGAAGTTGTACTGTTTGTCCGTGGACCCGGAACACGCCTCCGTCAATGGACGGAAGAGGTCACAGCGGCCTCAGGCGTCACACCGAGAGGTGGCCGACGAGCTGCGCACCCGGATCAGGTCCGGGGAGCTGCGGCCCGGCCAGCGCATGCCCACGCAGGCCAAACTGGCCGACGAGTTCGGCGTCGAACGCGGGGCGGTGCGGCAGGCGCTGCGCATCCTCCAGTCGGAGCACCTGCTCACCAACGTGTCGAAGGGCGCTCCGGCGACGGTGGCCCCGGGTCCGGGCCCGCTACGGCTCGCCGTGGGCTCGGCGCCACCGCCGCAGCCGACCATGGTGGGCCTCACCCCGCGCATAGAGGCGGCCTTCGCGGCCTCGCACGTGAGGATCGACGCGCTCTGCCTGACCTCGGTCTCGCTCAACCTCGCGCTCGGCGGGCCGCTGCGGCTCATCCACGCGGGGCGGCTGGAACCGGCCAAGATCGACGTCCGGGTGCTGCTGCCGAGCCGGGACATCGACCTCGCGTTCCCGACCGCGGTGGCGGCCGACGCCTCGGCCGAGGGTGCGGTCCACGACCGCTGGCTGGCCCAGCGCAACGCACAGGGCCAGGTGCTGCGGCACAACCTGCTGGCGCTGCGCGCCACGCACGGCATCGACGTGCACGTCACCTTCCGGGCGCTGCCGTTCACCCCGCCGGTCAAGCTGTACCTGCTCAACGGGGCGGAGGCGCTGTTCGCGTACTACACGCTGGCGCGCCACGAGCGGGAGATCGACCACGAGCACCTGCAGACGTACGACGCCGAGGGCACGCGGTCGATGCTCTTCGCCTTCGAACAGGGCGCGGGGCTGCGGGACACCATGTTCGTGGACCAGTCCACGCGATGGTTCGACGCCCTGTGGGAGACGATCAGTTCGGAGCTGCACCTGACGTCGTAGGCAGCCCCCGGAACTCTTACATTGCAGAACTCTTACAGGGCGGGTCCGGCGAGCATCAGCGCGAGCAGGACCGCGCCGGCGGAGCTGAACGCCGGACTCTTGGCCTTGATGCCCACGGTGAGCAACAGCAGGCCGATAATGCCAGTGGCACCGTACTTCGACTGGACGATCTGCTCGAAGCCGACGACGAAGGCGGCGGAGAGGAGAGCGAGGGCGGCAGGCATGGTGGTTCCCCCATCAGTCAGGAAGCAAGGCTTCCGCCAACTCAACCAAGTTGGTGACCAACTCTGATTAAGTTGTCCCCAGTTGGCTACTAGTTATAAACAACCTTCAAACAACTCCCGCCAGATGGATCAAAGTTGTAGCGTTTGGTCGTGACTCAGGAGAACGTGGCAGTGAACGCCGGCAGCACACCTCAGGAGATCGCCGACACCCTGCGGCAGCGCATCCGCTCGGGCGAACTCAAGGCCGGCGACCGCCTGCCCACCCAGGCCGAACTGGCCGAGGCGTTCGGCGTGGAGCGGGGGACGGTGCGCCAGGCCGTGCGGGCGCTCCAGGACGACGGTTACCTGGTCGACGTCGGCAAGGGCAGCCCGCCGCGCATCGCCGAGCCGCGGCCGGCGGCGCTGGACGGGCCCCAGCCGACGATGGTCGGCCTCGGCCCCCGCATGACGGAGGCGTTCGCCGCCTCGCACGTCCGTATCGACGCCGCCTGCCTGACCGCACAGAGCCTGCTGCCGGCGCTCGCCGAGCCCCTGCGTATGATCCACGAGGGCCGGCTCCGCCCGGAGCGCATCGACGTCCGCGTCCTGCTCCCCAGCCGGGACATCGCCCTCGCCTTCCCGACGGCGGTCGACGGCGACGACGACACGGTCCACAACCGCTGGCTCGGCATGCGCAACGCCCAGGGCCAGGTCCTCCAGTACAACCTCCAGGGCCTGCGCGCCACGCACGGCATCGACGTGCACGTCACCTTCCGGGCCCTGCCGTTCACCCCGCCGATCAAGCTGTACCTGCTCAACGAAGCGGAGGCGCTGTTCGCGTACTACACGGTCACCCGCCGCGAGGAGCAGACGGAGGACGGCCTGCTCGACATGTACGACGCCGTCGGCTCGGAGTCCCTCCTCTTCTCCTTCGAGAAGAGAACCGGCCAGCGGGACGGCGCGTTCGTGGAGCAATCGCAGAGGTGGTTCAACGCCCTCTGGGAAACCATCACGACGGACCTGACACTCTCTTAGTGACTTCTGATACGACGCAGACTGAACTGGTGGCAGCCAAGAGCAAGGACCCGACCGAAGAGATCGCCGAACTGGTCAGAAGTGCCCGTGTCGTCCTCTGGGACTTCGACGGGCCGATCTGCCGGCTGTTCGCGGGACACTCGGCGGCGGGCGTGGCCGGCGAACTGGTCGACTGGCTGGCCGTGCGGGGCCTGCACGGCCTGGTCACGGACACCGAGCGGGACTCCCTGGACCCGCACCTGGTCCTGCGCGCCGTGGACCGCCGCCACCCCGGCAGTGACCTGGTCACGGAGCTGGAGGAACGTCTCACCAAGGAGGAGCTGCGGGCCACGGCGACGGCGATGCCCACGGCGTTCGCGGACATCCTCATCCAGACCTGGCGAGCGCGGGGCGCCCGCATGGCGATCACCACCAACAACTCCCCCCGGGTGGTCCGCGCCTACCTCGACGACCGCGCCCTGACCCCCTGCTTCGCCCCCCACATCTACGGCCGCACCCAGGACCTGCACCGCCTCAAGCCCGACCCGCACTGCCTCCACCGCGCCCTCAACGCGATGGGCGCCGCCCCCGGCGCGGCCCTGATGATCGGCGACTCGCCCACCGACTTCCAGGCGGCCCGGACGGCCGGGGTCCCGTTCCTTGGCTACGCGCGTAACGCACGGAAAGCCAAGCTTTTGACCGAGGCCGGCGCGGAGTACGTGGTGGGGTCCCTGTGGCCGCTGCTGGAGATACTCCGGCACTAGGCAGCGCCGGAGCGTCCGGCTGGTGCGGGGTGTCCGGGCGGGCGGCGCGCCTGCGACGCAATGCCGCCAGGACACCGATCACGGTGACGGCCACTTCCCACACGTCGATCTGTATCGTCACGCCGAGTACCCGTAACTCCATGGCGTCCGCCCCCTGAAAGCTCCGGTCGACCGTGCGGCACCGGGCCCACCTGCCTGGTTGCCGGTCAATATCAGGCATGCCCGGGCAGGTTGATCCGTTAACCGGCAGAACGCCCGGCTTCCTGCCTGACCGGATCGTGTTTGCACGGCGGCCGGGGGAGGAACGTTTGCTGTATGGCGGCCAGGCAGGCACGTGACGGCGGTGGCAAGGCGTTCCGGCAGGTTTCGGAGGCGCTGCGGACCCGGATGCTGGACGGGACGTACCAGCTGGGTGCCGAACTGCCCGCGCAGGGCAGGCTCGCCAAGGAGTTCGGGGTGTCCCGCGACACCGTCCAACGGGTGGTGCGCGAACTCGGCAACGAGGGGTGGATCGAATCCCGCCAGGGCAGCCCGGCCCGGGTCGTCAAGGTACAGCGCGTGCAGTCCACCACGGCCAAAGCCACCAGGTCACGGCAGGCGATGACGTTGCAGCCGTTGATAAGCGAGGCGTTCGAGCAGCCCGAAGTCTCCCTGGACGTCTTCACGTTGACCTCCGAGTCCCTGGACACCCACATCCGGCTCCAGGCCGAGCGGATCCGGGCCGGTGCCATCGCCCCCGGCAGCATCGCCGTACGGCTGCTGCTGCCCGACGCCCAGCTCGACCTGCCGTATCCCGTGGTCAGGCAGGACAAGGACGATCCGCGCCTGCGGGAGCGGCTGCGCGCCATCACCGACCGGCACACGGAGTCGCTGCGCACCGCGCTGCGGGACCTTCAGGCAGAGCGGTTGGTGCCGTCCGTCGACGTGCAGGTCAGGCATGTGCGGCTGACTCCGGCCTTCAAGCTCTACGTCATCAACAGGACAGAGGTGCTGCACGGCCTCTACGAGGTCATCGAACGGCCCATCATCCTGGACACGGGCGAGGAGATAGACGCGCTCGACGTGCTGGGGCTGGGCGCGATGCTGACGCACCACGTGGAGGACGTCGACCCGGACTCGCCGGGATCGGTCTTCGTGGTGAAGATGCGGACCTGGTTCGAATCGGTGTGGAACCTGCTCGCCGAGTAGCACTTCTGGCAGGTCCTGGACCGACCAAGGTCGGAGCAAGCAACGTGCGCTAGCATGCCCGCATTGTCTGAGCAACAGCTCCGGTTCCTACGTATGAGATGGTCAAGCACACCGATCTCAGAACGACCTGACGCAGCGGGGTACCAAACCCACCCGTTGTGGCTACTCGATTGCGCCTCTGGTCGTGCGGGCAGTCCGTCGCGTTTACCGTTTGCCGTACTTTCCAGCCAGCGCTAGCAATCCCGGAGCGGCCAGTGGGCGCATCTTCTGTTCCCTCCATGTCTTTTGGGGAACGCGCCAAACCCGGTGCAGGTCGTGCGCTCTACCAGCAGATCATGCGCCATGCCATGGACCACGGCAAGGCGCACAGCGGGCACCACAACAAGAACTACGTCCTGCCGTTGACCGGTCCCATGGCGATGCTGCTGCGCTGTGAGCCCGGCCTGTCGGCGACGGTGCGCATCCGGCGTGCCGACGCGCTGCCGGTGGTGATCAGGACCTGGCAGAACGAGGCGGAGATCCTCAGGGCCGTCCGGGCCGCGCTGCCGAATGTTCCGGAATGCCTCTTCGAGGGAGACGGCTTCGCCATCCACAGCTATGTGGAAGGAGTGCCGCTGTCCAGCGTCTGCGGCAACGGCAAACCCGTCGACACACTGCTCATCGGGGAAATCGCCTGGCTTCTCGCGCAGATGACCCAGGTGCGCAGAAGCACGCTCCCTGCTCTGCCGGCCGCCTGGCCCAGCAATGGCCATGACGGGCAGAGTTTCCTGCAGGCGCTGGCGCACTGTGCGGACCAGCAGATCCGACGCGCCAACCTGCGCGACTTCGGCGGACTGTTCGCCGCGTTGGGCATTCCGGAGGACGCGCTCACCCAGTTCGCGCAGCGGGTGCCGGTGATGGCCCGACGGCCGTACAGCCTGCTCCACGGAGACCTGCACCGGGACAATCTGATCGTCACCTACGGCGGTCATCCCTCGCTCATCTGCGTCGACTGGGAACTCGCCACCTACGGCGACCCTCTTCACGACCTGGCGACCCACCTGGTGCGCATGCAGTACCCCGGCCACCAGTGGGACGAGGTGGTCGAGGCCTGGGCCCGGGCCATGGACTGGACCCGGCCCGGAGCCGTCAACGGAGTGGGCAAGGACCTGCGTCACTACCTCGCCTTCGAGCAGGCGCAGTCCGTCTACCCGGATGTGATGCGGGCCGCCACTTCCCTGGACGAATCGTTCGACCAGAAGGCCCTGGACGAGGCCACGTCGTCGGTGCGCCGCGCCCTGGAGGTGGCGCAGGCACCCCTGCGGCTGCGGCAGCTGCCCAACGAAGCCGAGATCGAGAGCGTTCTGTTCCGGTGGCAGATTTCCCGGGGGAAGGCACGTAAGGGGCTTTTCTCCAGCTTCGGCACCGCACCCTGGACACCGGACAGACGTGTTCCGGAACGCCCGGACTTCTCTTATCTGGCGGTACACGGAGCACTTCATGCCGAGGGTGCCGCCCCGGCCGGTCGGGTGTTCAAGGGGACGGCTCACCTGAATTCCGTGGTGCGGGTTCCCGGTATCGAATTCCCTGTCGTGGTGCGGCGCAAGGTGGAAAAGGTGTTCCGCCGCGAACGCAGCTTTCTCAGTGAGCATGCCGTGCTCGTGGCGATCGAGGATTCGGGTGTTCCGGTGGCGGCACCAAGACTCCTGGCTCTCGGGGAGAGCTACCTCGGGAAGTACCGCAAAGACCTCTTTTCCATTCACACCTACGAAGGACCGCTCGACATCGACCGGCCGCCCAACCATCCGGTCCACGGCCTGCTGCCGCACGAGGCGGACCGGCTCGTCGACCAGCTCAGCGCGCTGAAGGACGTCGACTACACCGGGCTCGACCCGGCCGCCGGTGAGGCGGGCTACCGCTTCTACGGCTATCTGAGCGAACAACTCGTCCTGCTCGTCAAGAACCTGCCCAAGGAGTCGCAGCAACTCGCCAGGCAACTCGGCCTGCCGGATGCCGGACGGCTGCGGCAGATACTGGCCAGGCACCAGGTGACTGATCGCAGACCGATCCTCCTGCACGGCGACCTGAATCCCTGGAACCTGGTGCGCCGGGACGACGCCATGGCGCTGACCATCATCGACTGGGAGATGGCGGTCGTCGGCGACCCCCTGTACGACCTGGTCCGGCACATGCACCTCACCCCGACCCGGCCGGAGATCCGGGACCGGATGTTCCGCCGCTGGGAGCGCCTGCTGCCGGCCGCCTACACCCGTGCCTGGCAGCAGGACTGGCGGGTCTACCGGTGGATCGAGATCGTCCGTTCCGCCTACGTCGACCTGGACCGGCTGGTCACCGGAGCGAGCCTGGACGCCCCCAACGTCCGCCGGGCCGTCGACTCGTACCCCATGACACTGGCAGCGGCGATCGCTTCCCTGGGCCTGCCGGTCCGGGCAACCGCGAATCCGCATCTTGCCCGTGCTCTGGCCTAGGACCGACCTGAACGTGTGGTCCAGGGAGGGGAGCCTCGCGAAGCTCCCGCAGTGGCGACAGGTCCCGTCGGCGTGACCCGCGCTGCGTAGGCTCGGGCCCATGGGTGAGATGGGCCTGCGCGAGCGCAAGAAGCGGCGGATGTACGAGGACGTGTCGGACGTCGCCGTGCGGCTGTTCCTGGCGAAGGGGTTCGATGCGGTGTCGGTCGCCGAGGTGGCCGCCGCGGCCGGGATCTCCAAGCCGACGCTGTTCCGGTACTTCCCGGCCAAGGAGGACCTGGTCCTGCACCGGATCGCCGACCACGAGACGGAGGCGGCACGGCTGGTCGCGGACGCCTCGGACGCCTCGGACGCATCCGGCGCCTCCGGCGCGGAGTCCCCGGTCGGCGTGCTGCGCGCCCGCTTCCTCTCCGGGCTCGCCCACAACGACCCGGTCACCGGCCTCAACGACCATCCCCAGGTGCTCGCCTTCCACACCCTGCTCAACAGCACCCCCACCCTGGTCGCCCGGCAGTACGCCTACCTCCAGCGGTCGGAGGCCGCGCTCGCCGAGGCCCTCGGCGGCACCCTGGAGGCCAGGCTGGCGGCCGGCCAGATCATCGCCGTACAGCGGATCCTCGCGCAGGACAACTGGCGGCGGATCGCGGCCGGGGAACGGGTCGAGGACGTGCGGGAGGACGCGGTGCGGGCGGCGGAGGAGGCGTTCGGGCGGCTGGAGCGGGCCCTGATGATTTGAGTTACGGTAAAAAACGTAACCAGGTCACAGTTTCTCCCTTACCCTGTCTCCATGCAGCAGGAACTCGACCGCGAACGCGCCTACCACGACACCTGCCGAGCCGCCCTCGCCCGCATGGTCGAAGGCGCCGTCGAGCACGTCGTCACCGGGGAGGACGTCTCCGCGTCCGGTGCCGACGCCGAAGTGCTCGGGTACCGGCTGCGCAGCCGGGCCAAGGAGATGCGCGAGCTGCCCGAGGGCCCGCTGTTCTTCGGCAAGCTGGACTTCGAGGCGGGGGAGCACGCCGGGCAGAGCTACCGCATCGGCCGGCTGCGGATCAGCGAGGAGCCGACCGCCCCGCCCCTCGTCGTCGACTGGCGCGCCCCCGTCTCCCGCGCCTTCTACCAGGCAGGCCCCGACGACCCGCAGGGCGTGGCGGTACGCCGCCGGTTCGGCTGGGCGCCCGGCAGCCGCGGCGACTCCGCCGACCTCACGGGGATGGAGGACGAGCAGCTGAGCACGGGGGAGCCCGGGACCGGGAGCAGCATCCTCACCCACGAGATCGAACGGCCGCGCGTCGGGCCCATGCGGGACATCGCCGCCACCATCCAGCCCGACCAGGACGACCTGGTCCGCGCCGGCCTCGCCGACTCCGTCTGCGTGCAGGGCGCCCCGGGCACCGGCAAGACCGCCGTCGGCCTGCACCGCGCCGCCTTCCTCCTCTACACCCACCCGCAGCGCATCCGCCGCTCCGGCCTGCTGATCCTCGGCCCCAACCGGACCTTCCTCTCCTACATCTCCGAGGTCCTCCCGGCCCTGGGCGAGACCGGCGTACGGCAGACGACCCTGCCGGAGGAGATCGGCCGCCACCCGGTCACCGGCACCGACCCGGACCGCACCGCCGCGCTCAAGCACGACCCGCGGATGGCCGAGGTGCTGCGCCGCGCCCTGTACGCCCACGTCCGCACCGACGCCGTCGGCCCGCTCTCGCTCGCCGACGGCACGTACACCTGGCGGGTCTCCGCCGCCACGCTGACGAAGATCGTCGAGGCGGTACGGGACGAGGAACCGCCGTACGCCGTCGGACGGGAACGGGTGCGCGGGCGGGCGATGCGGGCCGTACAGCTTCAGGCCGAACGGCGGGCGGGCCCGCAGCCCGGCGCCTGGACCCGGCGCCTGGAACGCTCCCGGGCGATGAGCGCCTGGCTCGACACCGTCTGGCCCAAGGTGCGCCCGGAGGAAGTAGTCGCCGAACTCCTCACGGACGCCGAGGTACTGGCGACCGCCGCCGAAGGGCTCCTCACCCCCGGCGAACAGCGGGAGCTGCGCTGGGCCCGGCCGCCGCGCTCGTACAAGTCGGCCCGCTGGTCGGCCGCCGACCTGGTCCTCCTCGACGAGGTCGCGGGGCTCGTCGAACACCCCGAGGGCTACGGCCACATCGTCGTCGACGAGGCCCAGGACCTGTCTCCCATGGAGTGCAGGGCGATCGCCCGCCGCGCGGTCTTCGGCTCCCTCACGGTCCTCGGCGACCTGGCCCAGGCCACCACGCCCTGGTCGGCGCGGAACTGGGCCGCCGTACTGGGCCACCTGGGCAAGCCGGAGGCGTCCGTCATCCCGCTGACCACGGGTTTCCGGGTCCCGGCGGCGGTCGTGGCGCTGACCAACCGGTTGCTGCGCCGCCTCGGCACGGACGTACCCCCGGCCACGTCCTACCGCGGCGACGGCGAGGTGACGGTCCGTCCGACCCGGGACGTGCCCGCGACGACGGTCATCGCGGTGCGGGAGGCGCTGGCCCACGAGGGCTCGGTGGGAGTCGTGGCGGCGGACGCACAGGTGACCGCCGTACGCGAGGCGCTGACCGCCGCCGGCATCGAACCGGCGGGCCCGGACGAACTGGGCGCACGGGTGGCCGTGGTCCCGGCGAGCGTCGTCAAGGGCCTGGAGTACGACCACGTGGTGGCCGTGGAACCGGCGGCGGTCGCGGAGGGGGAGGAACGGGGTCTGCACAGGCTGTACGTGGTCCTGACAAGAGCGGTGTCGAGACTGGACGTGGTGCACGCGCGACCGCTGCCCTTCTGAGAAGGCCGGCTACAACACGCCCCGCGGGGACGCGGGGACGCGAAGGCGCGGGGCGCGGGTCGCGGGGGCGCGGGGAATCGCGCGACCGGCAGCCTCTCACCCGCAGCCGCTCACCGACCTCTCCCGGCGCTCTCTGCGATCCTGTCCCCGATGCTCCTCTTCCTGGATATCGACGGAACCCTCATCCCCTTCGGCGCCCCCGCCGACCACCCCTACCCGGTCTACGACACCGGGATCGCCCCCTCCCATCCGCTGCTGAACCGCGTCGACCCGGACCTCGGCCCCCGCCTGGGCGCCCTCCGCTGCGACCTCGTGTGGGCCACCACCTGGATGGACGACGCCAACGACTGCGTCGCCCCCTGGCTGGGCCTGCCCCCGCTGCCCGTCGTGGAGTGGCCGGACGAGGAGAAGCCGTCGGCCCTGCTGCACTGGAAGACCCGGCCACTGGTGGCGTGGGCGGGGGAGCGGCCGTTCATCTGGCTCGACGACGAGATCACCGAGGCCGACCGCGCCTGGGTCGCCACCCACCATCACCGGCCCGCCCTGCTGCACCGCGTCGACCACGAGTTCGGCCTGACGGAGGCGGACTTCAGGGTGCTGGAGGACTGGCTGGCAGCGGTCGAGCGCTGACCGCTCACCCGCGCCGCGGGGCGGACGCGGCGACGGAATCCGCTACGGGGTCCGCGACCGAATCCGCGACCGAATCCGCCACGGTGTCGGCGAAGGTTCGGGCGAGCGGGGAGAGCGCGTCCCAGCGGCGCACCGCCCAGCCGACGGAGAGGGGCGGCAGACTGGGCACGGGGATGAGCCGCAGGGGGCCGTCGTCGTCGGGGACACGGCGGCCGGGCAGCGCGGGTACGACCGCGTGGCCGAGACCGAGTTCCGCCAGCAGGAGGGCGGTGTCCCAGTCGGCGACGCTCGTGTCGGAGCTGCTGCGGACGCCCAGTTCGGTGAACGCGGCGTCGAGGCGGGCACCCGAGGTGGAGTTCTGCGGCAGCCGGATGAGGCGGATGCCGGCCAGATCGGCCACCTCGACATGGGCTCTGCGGGCGAGCGGGTCGTCGGTGCGGACGGCGAGTACCCAGGGCAGGTCCACGACCCGGCGCTGCTCTATGCCGCGCACCGGACCGCCGAGGGTGACCCAGGCGAGGTCGAGGTGGCCGGCGGCGAGGGCGTCGAAGCAGCTGCGGCTGGAGGTCTCCGTCCGGAACTCAAGGTTCACCCTCGGGTGGCGCTGCCGGAAGGCGACGACGGCCTCGGCCATGAAGTGCCGTACGGTCGTCCCGCCCGTGGTGACGCGTACCGTGCCGCTGTCGCCGTTGACGAGATCGCCCAGGCGCCGCAGGGCCGAGTCCAGACCGGCGATGCCGTCGGCGGCGGCGTCGCACAGCACGCGTCCGGCGTGGGTGGGTACGACGCCTCGGGGCCGGCGCTCCAGGAGGCTCACGCCCGTCTCCCGTTCCAGCCGCTTCACGTGCTGGCTGACCGCGGACTGGGTGCAGGCCAGCTCCCGCGCGACGGCACTGAGGCTGCCCGCCCGGCACACGGCCACGAAGACACGCAGGTCGTCCAGAGTCATGTCTCCAAGCTACAGCTTGGAGTTACGGAGAAATCCATAGGATTGACTGGGGTTACGGCTCTCGCGATGATCGATGCAGGGCCCTGGGCGGCAACCCGTCCGGCGCCTTCGCAGGGGTCCGGACCCGGGCGGAGGCACGGACGGGTGCCGACCCGAGCGACGGAAGGAACCGCCTCGTGTCCGCTTCCCCCGCCCCCTCCGCTTCCTCACCCGCCTCCGACCGGGCCGTCGCGCTCCTGCATGCTCTCGGTGCCGACGGGATCGCCCACCCCGGCGGCACGCTCCTCGTGCACCTCCTGCGCGTCCAGGAGCAACTCGCGGCCTGGGGCGCCCGCCCCGCGCTCCAGCTCGCGGGCCTGTGCCACGCGTTCTACGGCACCGACGGCTTTCCCACCGCCTTGCTGCCCCTCGACCGCCGCACCGAACTCGCGGCGGTGATCGGCACGGAGGCCGAGGCGATCGTCTATCTGTACGCCTCGTGCGACCGCAGGGCCGCCTACCCGACGCTGGCCGACCCCGGCGGGGCCGTCCGCGACCGCTTCACCGGAGACGCCCGGGTCCCCGGACCCCGGCCGCGCCGGGACCTCGCCGAACTGACGGCCGCCAACGAACTCGACCTCGCCCGCGTCGACCCGTCCTTCCGGGAGCAGTGGGGCCCCGCCCTCCTCACCCTCCTCACCCGCCTCGGCCCCCTGCTGAGCCGCCCGGCCCGGTCCGCCTGCCGCACCGTTCTCGCTCCGGACCCCGGCCGGTCGCGGGACTGAGGCGGCGCCGGCGGTTTGAGCGAAATCGAACGTGGCGACTTGGCCTGGTGAGTCAGCGAGCTCCGAGTCGCGGCGTGTTCATGCCGTTGTCCGGGTTGCCAGGCGCGGGGTGCTGCCGGAGGGCAGGAGCGCGAGCGTGTCGTGCAGTACGTCGGCGACGGAGGTCTGCGCCAGGGACCTGCGCAGGGCTTCGGTCGCGCGGTCGTAGACGTCGGTGAGGACCGGCTGGATGTTGCAGCCGACGCAGCACTCGGGGTTCGGTTCCGAGGAGTGCAGTCCGAAGACGGGTTCGTCCGGGATCGCCTGGTAGACGTCCAGCAGGGTGATCGAGGCGGCGTCCCGGGCCAGGTCCCACCCGCCGTTCCTGCCGTGGCTGACGGTGACCAGTCCGGCGTCCCGCAGCTGGCCCAGGCAGCGCCGGATGACGACGGGGTTGGTGTTGACGCTGGTCGCGATCTGCTGCGACGTCCCGATCTCCGCGTCGGTGCCGCGCCTGTCGTAGGCCAGCCAGGTCAGGACGTGCACCGCCAGACTCATCCGGCTGTTCGCGCTCACCTGCGGTTTCCTTCCGTCGGTTGTCGCTGTGCGGGGTGTGTGCTCCTTCATCCCATCTTAAAGTGTAACCAACTTGACTACAGTGTAACTGGCATGGTTACAGTTTTTCGAGGGGCCGGGCGAGAGGCCCCCACGTCACCCATGCCGGTACCGGGCCTCACGGCCGGTGCCAGGAAAGAGAACGCCATGAGCACAACGTCCACCTCCGGTGCCCTGGACGACGAGCGGTTCAGGCAGCGCACGCTGTCCGCCAACGGAATCCGCATCCACGCGGTCGAGGCCGGGCAGGGGCCGCTGGTGCTGCTCGCCCACGGCTTCCCCGAGTCCTGGTACTCCTGGCGCCACCAGCTGCGCGCGCTGGCGGACGCGGGCTACCGCGCCGTCGCGATCGACATGCGCGGCTACGGCCGTACGTCCAAGCCCGCGGCAATCCACGACTACCGCATCACCGAGCTGGTCGCGGACTGCGTGGGCGTCGTGCACGCGCTCGGCGAGACGCAGGCCGTGATCGTCGGCCACGACTGGGGCTCCGCCGTGGCCTGGTCGGCGGCATGGACGCGGCCCGACGTCTTCCGCGCCGTCGTGGGAGTGAGCGTGCCCTTCGGCGGGCGCGGGCTGATGGCCCTGCCGGGCAACCCGTTCGGCGAGCGCCGCCCCTCCGAGGTCGAGCGGGAGATCGCCGGGCCCGACCGGCTCTGGTACCAGGAGTACTTCACCTCGCCGGGCGTCGCCGACCGCGAGTTCCACGCCGACCCGGCCGGCTGGCTCACGGGCGCGCTCTACAGCTTCTCGGGCTCGGCACCCCAGCCGCCCGAGGCGGTCGCCGTCGACTTCACCCGGCTCTCCGACCAGGCGCTGGCCGCAATGCTGCGCGAAGCCGTGTGCCTGCCGCCGGGGGTGGGGATGCGCGACGGCATGGCGCCGATGCCGGACAAGCTGCCCGACTGGCTCACCCGGGAGGACATCGACTTCTACGTCGCCGAGTTCGAACGCACCGGCTTCACCGGCCCGCTCAACTACTACCACTGCCTCGACCTCGACTGGGAGCTGCTGGCCCCCTACGAGGGCAGGCCGCTTCAGGTGCCGGCGCTGTTCGTCGGCGGAGGCCGCGACATCGCCACGCTGTGGGGACGCACGGCAATGGAGCGTTTCCCGGAGGTCGCCCCGCAGGCGCGCGAGCCGATCGTCATCCCCGACGCCGGCCACTGGCTTCCGGACGAGAAGCCGCAGGAGCTCAACAAGGCGCTGCTGGAATTCCTCGCCGGTCTCTAGGACAGCCCTCGGCCCTGCCGCGCCCGGTCCGGGAATACCAGGCACAGGTCGGGGAACTGCCCGCGCAGCCAGTACACCTGGCCGACGAAGGAGCGCGCCCCGTCCTGTGCCTCGGGGTTGTGCTGGACCTAGCTCGCGCCGAGGAGGGCGGCGGCCTCGGGCTGGTAGTCGTACACCCGGATCCTCCCGTCTCGCCGTGGGTGCTGCTCAGTGCTTCGTGGCGTCCCGGACCAGGGCTGTGTCGACGAACTGTTCGAAGCGGACGATGAGTCCGCCGCGTACGACGAAGTGGTGGGCGACGCGGACGTCGATCGGCTTGCGGGTGGCCTTGTTGACGGCGGTGTAGCGGGCGAGGACGACGACGTTCTCGCCGTCGACGACGTAGGTGTCGTCGTGGGCGGTCCAGCCGTCCCACTCCTTGCCGAGTTGTTCCATCACGTTCGCGGTGACGCCGTCGGGGGTGCGGTAGGTGCCGGCGAGGGGGAAGCCGGCCATCTCCGTCCACTCCACGTCCGGGGCGAGAGTGGCGCGCAAGGCGGTGAGGTCACCGGCGGCGGAGGCCAGGTACTGGCGCCGTACCACGTCGGCGGGTGCGGCGGAGGTGGTGAACTCGGTCATGGTCAGCCCCACTTCATCTCGCCCTTGGCGACCTTCGCCCCGATCTGGGCGGCGATCAGCATGCCGTTGTCCGGGTAGCGCTTGACGAGCGCGTCGTTGAGCGCAGCGCCGTCGGCGGCCTTGTCCAGTTCCTCCTCGAAGGCGAGCAGGTATGCGCGGGTGGCGCTGATGGCGGAGCTGTCGGCGGGGGTGCCGGGCAGGCGGTGGCCGGGGACGACCAGTTCCGCCTCCAGGGAGGCCATCTCGTCCAGTTGCCCGATCCAGGCGGCGCGTGCCTCGGGGGTGGCGGTGTCGGCGACCCAGACGTGCTCCTGCTGGAAGAGCAGGACGCCGCCGAGCAGGGCGCGGTGCTCGGCCTGCCAGAGGTAGTGGCGGTCCGGCAGCGCGTCCGGGCCGCCCTTGAGCTGGAAGGTGTGACCCTCCAGGGTGAGGTCGCCGGTCAGGGGCTCGATGTCGACCAGGCGGGTGGGCAGGTTCGGGCCGAGCGCGGCCCAGGCCTTGAGCTTGCCCTCGTAGGAGTGCTGGATGTGCTCGATGACGATCGGCGTGGCGACGAACCGCGCGTCGGGGAACGCGTCGGCGATCACCTCGGCACCGAAGTAGAAGTCGGGGTCGGCGTGGGAGACGAAGACGGTGGTCAGTGTCTTGCCGGAGTCGAGGATCTCGGCGGCGAGGCGGTGGCCGTCGGCGCGGGTGAAGGCCGCGTCGACCAGCAGGGCCTCACTCTCGCCGGTGACCAGGGTGGCTGTCTTGTTCTTGCTGCCGGCCGGGAAGTCGAGGTCGAGGACCTTGAAGGAGAGGGTGCTCATCGTTGGCTCCTTGCGGTGGGGTGAGAGGAGGACGGAGTCAGGAGAGGGTCGCGAGCCGCCGGTCGACCTCGTCGGCGGTGGCGTGACCGCGGGCCAGGGGGACGGCCCGGTCACCGTGGACGGCGAGGAGGGTGGGGAAGCCGGTGACGCCCAGTTCGGCGGCGCGGTGGAAGTCGTCCGCCGCCGTGGAGCGGGCCGCGGGGGACTCGAAGGCGGCCACCACGGCGTCGGCGTCCAGTCCGGCCGCGGTGGCGACCTTCCGGTAGGTCGCGGGGTCGGACAGGCTCAGACCGTCGGCGTAGAAGGCCTGCTGAAGGGCGCCGGCCAGCTCGGCGGCACGGTCGGGGGCCGCCTGGCGCAGGGCGGCGACGCCCCGCGCGGCGGCCTCGGAGTCCATCACGAACGAGCCGTCGGCGATCAGCCGCTCGTAGCCCTCACCGAACTCGGCGCCGGTCACTTCGGCGATCTGGGCGTTGGCGCCCTGCACGTACCCGAACTCCCGGATCGGGACCCGGCGCGGGCCGGTGAACAGGCCGCCGGAGACCACCTCGACGGGCAGGTCCGGGTGCCGGGCGGCCACCTCGCGCAGCGTCCGGGTGAACCCGTGGGACCAGCCGCAGTAGGCGTCGAAGACGTAGACGAGCTGCATCGAAGACCTCGGCAAGGGGTGTGGTGCCCGCCTGGTGCGAGCGATTCACCTGACAGAACAGTAACTGACTCGTCAGATATTTCCCCGCGGATGTGACGGCCGCCACATCCGCTCTTCACCGGTCGGTGCACCGGCGCACCCCCGCCCGGCCGCGGCCCGGGAGGAGCCGTCAGGGCAGGCGGGGCCGTCAGGGCAGGCGGGGCAGCTCTTCCCGCGCGGAGTGACTCAGGATCCGCAGGTCCTCGGCGAACCGTTCCCGGTGCTCGGGCGGCAGCGGCTCCAGGAAATGGCGCCGGATGTTCTCCACGTGCAGCCGGGACGCCCGTACGGTCGTCTCCTCGCCGAGCCGGGTGAGCCGCACCAGCCGACCGCGCCGGTCGCCGGGGTCCTCGGCCCGCTCGACCAGCCCGGCCGCCTCCATCCGGTCCACCAGTCGAGTCGCCCCGCCCGTGGTCAGCACCTGCTCCTGGGCGATCGCCCGCATCGACAGCCCCGGTTCACCGGCCCGCCCCAGGATCAGCAGCACTTCGAACATCAGATGGCTGATCCCGCACTCCTGCTCCAGGGCCCGCCCCAGGATGTACTCCAGCCGGTTCGCGGCGCCCTGCAACCGCCCGAACGCCAACACCAGCGCGTCGTCCGCGGCCCCCTTCGCCGACGAGATCTCCGCACCCTCACCGCCACTGCGGTCCTCCACACCGTGCATCCACGCATCATGCCGTGGATACGGCCCGCGTCCATACGGGCGCAGGTTCGGCGGGGCGTGGAGCCGGATCGGACCTGCTTCGGTGAGATCGGAGCAGGTGGCCCGAGACCGGACAGCCGGCGCCGGGTCCGTTCGGCCGTCCGGGTGGCATCCGGGTATGGCGCGGCACACTTTTGCAAGCAGGTGCTTGCAATTGTTAGCGAGGGTGGGGCAGGGTGGAGGTATGGCATCGCTGAACGTCGGCAATCTCGGTGAGTATCTGCGTGAACAGCGGCGCAACGCGCAGCTGTCGCTCAGGCAGCTCGCCGATGCCGCCGGGGTGTCCAATCCGTACCTGAGCCAGATCGAGCGCGGGCTGCGCAAGCCGAGCGCGGAGGTGCTCCAGCAGGTCGCCAAGGCCCTGCGGATCTCCGCCGAGACGCTGTACGTCCGCGCCGGAATCCTCGACGCCGAGCGGGATCTGAACGAGGTGGAGACCCGTGCGGTCATCCTCGCCGACCCCACCCTCGACGAGCGGCAGAAGCAGGTGCTGCTGCAGATCTACGAGTCGTTCAGGAAAGAGAACGGCTTCGGGTCGGACGGCGACGCCGACAGCGGCGCCGGCAGTGATGTCGGCAGCGATGTCGGCAGCGAGAGCGACGACAGCGACGACAGTGAGACCGGTCCACGGCGGACGGCCGGATGAGCCGGCCAAGCGCGCCGGCCGCCACGCCGCGGACCACAAAACCCTCAGCCGAACTTTAATACGGGAGGACCATCACCATGGCCATCACCGACGACCTGCGCAAGACCCTCAGCGACCCGACTCCGCTCTACTTCGCCGCCGGCACCGCCGACCTGGCCCTCCAGCAGGCCAAGAAGGTCCCCGGCCTGGTCGAGCAGCTGCGTGCCGAGGCCCCGGCCCGCATCGAGGCGGTCCGCAAGGCCGACCCGAAGGCCGTCCAGGAGAAGGCCGCCGCCCGCGCCAAGGAGGCCGGTGTCAAGGCCAAGGAGGCGCAGGCCAGCCTCCAGACCAGGGTCAACGACTTCATCGTCTCCCTCGACGGCGACCTCAAGAAGCTCGGCGAGTCCGCCCAGGACTTCGCGCTGCGCCAGGTCGGCGTGGCCGCCGAGTACGCCGTCAAGGCCCGCGAGACCTACGAGAAGGTCGCCGAGCACGGTGAGCAGGCGGTGAAGACCTGGCGTGGCGAGGCCGCCGACGAGATCGAGGACCTGGCCATCGCCGTCGAGGGCAAGCCCGAGGCGGTCGCGGTCAAGGAGGACGGGAAGAAGGCGGACGAGCCGAAGGCCGCCGAGGCCAAGCCGGCCGCCGCGAAGAAGGCCCCGGCCGCCAAGAAGACCCCGGCCCCGCGCAAGGCCACCCCGGCCAGGAAGTCCACTCCGCCGGCCAAGTAACCGGCGCACGCGTCAGCAGAACGTATGGACCGGGCACCATGAGGGTGCCCGGTCCGTTCTACGGGTACGGTGGCCGCGTAGGGATCGGGAGAGAGCGGGTGGTGACGGCATGCTGATGCTGGGATTCGCAGGGTTCCTGGGACTGCTGAAGATCGTCCTGATGGCCCTGGCAGCGTTCGGGCTGGTCGACGCCGTGTTCCGGCGCGAGGACGCGTTCCGCGCCGCCGACAAGCAGAACAAGATGTTCTGGCTGATCATCCTGGCCATCGCCCTGGTCGTCAGCTACCTCTTCTCGATCCTCTCCATCCTCCCGATCGCGGGCCTGGTGGCGAGCATCGTCTACCTCGTCGACGTCCGCCCCGCCGTCAAGCAGGTGTCCGGCGGTGGCGGCGGCTGGCGAGGCCGCCGCGGCGGCAGCAGCAGCGACGGCCCGTACGGCCCGTACAACGGCGGTCGCTGAAGCGCCCCGTCGGCAGCGCCCCGTAAGGGGCGCGGGGAACTGCGCGATCAGCCACCCACACACCCGCGGGCGGCCGACCACCGAACCGGAAACGGCGAGCAGCCGCTCTCAAACGCCCCGATCCAGAAGAACGACGGCCACGTCATCCGTCAGCTCGCCCCCATTGAGCTGCCGCACCTCATTGACCGCCGCCCGCAGCAACGCCTCCCCGCTCAGGCCGGAGGCCAGCTGACGGCGGACCATCGCGACCATCCCCTCCTGCCCCAGCCGCTCCCCGCCCGAGCCCACCCGGCCCTCGATCAGACCGTCGGTGTAGAGCATCAGGCTCCACTCGGCGCCCAGCTCCACCTGCATCCGCGGCCACCGCGCACCCTTCAGCAGCCCCAGCGCCGGGCCGTTGTTCTCGTACGGCAGCAGCTCGGCCGGCCGCCCGGGCCGGGCCACCAGCGGTGCCGGATGCCCGGCGAGGCAGAGCCCGGCCCGGCGTCCGTCCGGCGTGATGTCGACGGTGCAGAGCGTCGCGAAGATCTCCTCGTCGGAGCGCTCGTGCTCCAGCACCTCCTGCAGCGTGGACAGCAGCTCGTCGCCGCACAGCCCCGCCAGGGTCAGCGCCCGCCAGGCGATCCGCAGCTCCACGCCGAGCGCGGCCTCGTCCGGGCCGTGCCCGCAGACGTCACCGATCATCGCGTGCACGGTCCCGTCGGGCGTGCGCACGGTGTCGTAGAAGTCGCCGCCGAGCAGCGCACGGGAGCGGCCCGGGCGGTAGCGGGCGGCGAAGCGCAGCGAGGAGCCGTCGAGGAGGGGCGTGGGCAGCAGGCCCCGCTCAAGACGGCGGTTCTCCTGCGCGCGCAGCCGCCCCTCCGCGAGCTTGCGCTCGGTCGTGAGGGAACGTTTGCGCTCGACGGCGTACCGGATGGCGCGGCTCAGCAGCCGGCCGTCCAGTTCGTCCCGGAAGAGGTAGTCCTGCGCGCCGACGCGCACGGCCTCGGTGCCGCGCTCGGCGTCACCGGAGGCGGTGAGGGCCAGCACGGCGTGCCGGGGCGCGAGCTCCAGGACGTGCTTGAGCACGCCGAGCTCGCCCTCCGTACCCTTGCCGCCCGGCGCCGGCAGCGCCAGGTCCAGCAGGATGCAGTGGACGTCGTCGGTCAGCAGCCGCTCGGCCTCGGTGAGGTTGCGGGCGGTGCGGACGCGGATCGAGGTGCCGGAGGCGTCCTGCAGCTCGGGCAGGACGGGTGAACCGGCCGGATCGTCCTCGATCAGCAGCAGGGTGAGAGTGGTGCCGCCGGCGTTCTGGGCGACGGCTTCCGTGCGGTTGGCCTCTTCCTTGAGGGGGCCGCCGCCCTGTGCGGGCGCGACGGCCGGCGCCTGACCACTCTCCACGGCCGGGATCGCTCTCTGCCGCGGTACGGGTACGGGCATCGTGTTGGGTTCCTTCCCTCCCCCCGAGGGCATGGCGGGGCGAGGGACCTCGACCCACCAGACGGGGACCATAGCGTTACTGGCCACCGCAACGGAATGGTGTGAGCCGCGTCGCTCTGTCTCAGGCCAGTGTCATATGCCGCGTGCCGTACCGCAGTTGGACAAGCGGGCCGCCCGGCGGGGATGACGAAGGTCACGTGGGGCCCGGGTTTGAGCGGGCGTTGCGGTGTACTGGGTCACATGACCCGGCTCACGAAAGGGACATCACGCCTGAAACCTCCGGCGGTGCTCAGGCGTCCGGCCGTACCACCCCGAGGATCGGCATCGACCCCGCGCCGCCGATCGACACCGTCCGCCCCGGGCGCGGGGCCTGGATGATCGCGCCGTCCCCGATGTACATCGCGACATGGCTGGCGTCGTCGAAGTAGATGATCAGGTCGCCGGGGCGCATGTCCTTCACGTCGACGTGCCTGAGCTGCTTCCACTGCTCCTCGGAGGTGCGCGGGATCGGCTTCCCGGCGCTCGCCCAGGCCTGCGAGGTCAGCCCGGAGCAGTCGTACGAGTCCGGGCCCTCGGCGCCCCACACGTACGGCTTGCCGAGCTGGGCGGTGGCGAACGCGACCGCCTTCTTCCCCGCCGCGGAGGCCTTGCTGTGGATGTCGTCGAGTATCCCGGTGTCCAGCCAGGCGGTCTGTGCCTGGTAGGCCGACTCCCGCTCCAGCTCGGCGAGACGCTCCTTCTGCTTCTTCTCCAGCGTCGACTCGAGCTTCTCGGCGGCGGCGATCCGCTGCGTGATCTTCTTCTTGGCGGCGGCCTTCGCCTTGCGGCCCGCCTCCAGCCGGTTCCACTGGTCGGCCGCGTCCGCCGCGTACTGCTTCAAGTCCTGCTGGGTCCTGGTCACTTCCCTGATCAGGGCCTTGGTCGCACGCTCGCCCTGGAGCACCCGCCCGGCCCCGTCCAGGAACTCGGAGGGGTTGTCGCTCAGCATCAGCTTGGCGGAGTCCGGCAGTCCGCCGGTGCGGTACTGGGCGGCGGCGGCCCGGCCCGCCCGCTCCTTCAGCTCGTCGAGCCTCTGCTGACCCTTGACGATCTTCTTGGCCAGGCCGACGATCTCGGCGGACTGCTTCTGGGCCGCTTCCTCCGCGGCGTTGTACGCGTCGGTGGCGACGGCCGCGTCGTGGTAGAGCTTGTCCAGCTTGTCCCGGACGGCTCCGAGGTCCTTGTCCGGTACGACGGTCACGGAGGCGGAGGTGCCGGCGGAGGCCGACGCGCCGGGTGAGGGGGTCGGCTTGGGTGCCGCGAACGCCGCGCCCGGTGCCGCGAGCACCGTGACCGCGCAGACCACGGTCACCGCCGTCGCCAGGATCCCGCGCCCGCCCGCCCGGACGGTGTGCATGTCCGGTCCCATGACCCGACCCTCCACAACTGATTAACCGTCAGTAACTTATGGCACGTGGAGGATCGTGCCACGGTGCGCCGCAAAGCGACAGAGGTGACGGCAGGTGGGTTCCTCCCCGGTTTCCCCCCCGAGCATGACGATCTCCCCGCCTTTGTGACGAACGACTCACCGAGATCGTTCCCGCCCCACCCGTCAGGCCCCGCCCGTCAGGTCCTGGGCGCCAAGGCCCCCCACGTCACCGTCACTTCGCCCTGCCGCCAGCGCACCGCCGAGTCCGTCACCGGCCAGTCGGCCGTCAGGTCCCGCACCGCCCGGATCCACCGCTGCCGGGCGCCGTACGACGCGTAGGGCGCGGCTGCCGCCCACGCGCGGTCGAAGTCCCGCAGGAACGCGTGCACCGGCTCGCCCGGCACGTTGCGGTGGATGAGCGCCTTGGGCAGCCGTTCCGCGAGGTCGGACGGGCGGTCCAGGGAGCCGAGCCGGGCCGCGAAGGTCACCGTCCGCGGCCCCTCCGCCCCGAGCGCGACCCACACGTGCCGCCGCCCGATCTCGTCGCAGGTCCCCTCGACCAGCAGTCCGTCCGGCGCGAGCCGCCCGCACAGCCGCCACCACACCTCGGCGACCTCGCCCTCGTCGTACTGCCGCAGCACGTTGGCCGCGCGGACGAGCAACGGCCGCCCGGGGACCGGGATCTCGAACCCGCCGTGCCGGAAGGTGAGCCCCTCGCGCTCGTACGGCCCGGCCGCGGTGACCCGCGCGGGCTCGATCTCCACCCCGACGACACGCGTGCGGGGCGCGACGGTCCGCAGCCTGCCGAGCAGTTCGACCGCGGTCCAGGGCGCCGCCCCGTAACCGAGGTCGACGGCAACGGGATCGACGGCCCGCCGCAGCACGCCCCCGTGCGTGGCGGCGATCCACCGGTCCATCCGCCGCAGCCGATTGGGATTGGTGGTCCCGCGCGTCACCGTCCCCACGGGGCGGGAAGCGGCGCGGGTATTCATGCCTACGAGAGTAAAGCGCCCCGTAGGGGCGCGGGGAACTGCGCGCTCAGCCCCCACCGACCCGCACCCGACCCCGCGGCCGCACCGCCCCCACGCATCCCACCCTCGAACGGTTGAGCGACGACAAGCAATGTGTCGGCAAAATCGCCCACCCCGGAATGGGAATCCCTCCCTCCGCGTTGCACCCCGTTGGAGGGCACTCGATGCCCACCCGACGGCATGCCCGCACCGAGAGAGGACCGCCACGTGAGCCAGTACGTCAGCAGGCTCGGGCGTCGCTCCCCGTCGGCTGCCTCCCGGCTCCGCCGGGCCCGCCGGCCGCGCCGCGTCGCCATGCTCTCCGTGCACACCTCTCCGCTCCACCAGCCCGGCACCGGCGACGCCGGCGGCATGAACGTCTACATCGTCGAGCTCGCGCAGCGCCTCGCCGCGATCGACATCGAGGTCGAGATCTTCACCCGGGCCACCTCCGGCGGCCTCCCGCCCACCGTCGAGCTCGCCCCGGGCGTCCTCGTCCGGCATGTCGACGCGGGACCGTACGAGGGCCTCGCCAAGGAGGACCTCCCGGCCCAGCTGTGCGCCTTCACGCACGGCGTGATGCAGGCCTGGGCCGGCCACCGCCCCGGCCACTACGACCTCGTCCACTCGCACTACTGGCTCTCCGGCCACGTCGGCTGGCTCGCCGCCCAGCGCTGGGGCGTCCCCCTGGTGCACGCCATGCACACCATGGCCAAGGTCAAGAACGCCAGCCTCGCCGACGGCGACACCCCCGAGCCCGCCGCCCGGGTCATCGGCGAGACCCAGATCGTCGCCGCCGCCGACCGCCTCATCGCGAACACCGCCGAGGAGGCCGACGAGCTCGTACGGCACTACAGCGCCGACCCCGGCAAGGTCGCCGTCGTCCACCCCGGCGTGAACCTCGACCGGTTCCGCCCGGCGGACGGACGGAAGGCGGCCCGCGCCCGTCTGGACCTCCCGCAGGACGCCCTGATACCGCTCTTCGCGGGCCGCATCCAGCCCCTCAAAGCCCCCGACGTGCTGCTCCGCGCCGTGGCCGTGCTCCTCGACGAGCGCCCGGAGCTCCGCTCCCGGATCCTCGTGCCGATCGTCGGCGGCCCCAGCGGCAGCGGTCTCGCCAAGCCGGAGGGCCTCCAGAAGCTGGCCGCGCGGCTCGGTGTCGCGGACGTCGTCCGGTTCCGCCCGCCGGTCGGTCAGGAACAGCTCGCGGACTGGTTCCGGGCCGCCTCGGTCCTGGTCATGCCCTCCTACAGCGAGTCCTTCGGCCTGGTGGCGATAGAGGCGCAGGCGGCGGGGACGCCCGTCCTCGCGGCCTCCGTCGGCGGCCTGCCGGTGGCCGTGCGGGACGGCGAGACCGGCTTCCTGGTGCGCGGCCACGATCCCGCCGACTACGCGCGCGTGCTGGGCCGTTTCGCCGACGACGCCACTCTGGCGGACCGTTTCGGCGGCGCCGCCGCCCGGCACGCCCAGTCCTTCGGCTGGGACACGGCCGCCGCCGCCACCGCCGACGTCTACCTGGCCGCGACCCAGTCCCACCGCCGTCGCGTACGCTCGGCCCATGGGTGATGGTGCACAGGAACGGCAGGCCGCGCAGGTCATCGAGGATGTCCTGAAGGACGCCGAACTGGAGTGGGAGAGCCCCGAGTCCGGCACCTACGTCGTGCAGCTCCCCGGCACCCGCAAGCTGAAGACGACCGTCTCCCTCATCGCCGGCCGCCACTCCCTCTCCCTGAACGCCTTCGTCATCCGGCACCCGGACGAGAACGAACCGGCCGTGCACCGCTGGCTCCTGGAGCGCAACCTCAAGCTGTACGGCGTGAGTTACGCCGTCGACCGGCTCGGCGACATCTACGTCACCGCCCGCCTCCCGCTCTCCTCAGTCACCGCCCCCGACCTCGACCGGCTCCTCGGCCAGGTCCTGGAGGCCGCGGACGGCGCCTTCAACACCCTCCTGGAGCTGGGCTTCGCCGCCGCGATCCGCAAGGAGTACGCGTGGCGGGTGTCCCGGGGCGAGTCGACGCGGAACCTGGACGCGTTCACGCACCTGATCGAGCGTCCCGCTGACTGACTTCAGGTCCATACCTGATTAAGACCTGCACGACTCTTTCGAGGTGCGGGAGTGCCGTGGCATGCTCACGCCCGACGCGCATATGAACGTCGTTCACAACCATGAAAGCCGCCATGGGAAGGACGTACGGCATGGGCAGCACGCACCACGGCGTGAGCGCAGGTATGAGCGCAGGTACGGCCGCCGGCATGACCAGACGGGCCCTGCTCGCCGGCGCCACGGCGGTGGCCGCGACCGCCGTGGCGGGCGGCACGGCGCACGCCTCCGACGGCCAGGTCCCCTCCCTCTGGCGGGAGTTCCGGCGCACCCCCTTCACCCACCCGCAGATCCCCTACGTCGGCCGGGCCGGAGCGGCCCGCATCCGCCGCCTCCCCGTCGTCGCCGACGTCCGCGCGTACGGTGCCGTCGCCGACGGCGTCACCGACTGCGCCCCCGCGATCAACCGTGCCATCGCCGCTGCCGCCAGGGCCGGCGGTGGCACGGTCACCATCCCGCCCGGCACCTTCCGCATCGACGGCCTGATCCTGATCGGCCACGACAACGTGGTGCTGCGCGGCGCCGGCAGCGGCCGTACCACCCTGTACGCGACGAAGAACCTCACCGAGCTGATCGGCCCGTACGGCTCCCGCTACGGCGGCACGAAGTCGGCGTGGTCCTGGGCCGGCGGGCTCATCTGGCTGGCACCGAAGTCCCGTTGGGACTCCCTGGTCGCCGCGATCAGGGCGCAGGCCTGGCCCTTCGAGGGCTGGACGGGCAACAAGCGGGACGAGTGGGAGCAGCTGACGCCCGTCGCACCGGCCCGGCAGGGCGACCGCACGGTCACCGTCGCCGACCCCTCCCGCCTCCGCCCCGGCCGCCTGGTCCTGCTCCGGGTCGCCGACGACCCCGCCCACACCCTCCTCCAGCACATGTCGGGCGGCGGCCCGGGACCGGCGTCGTACTACTGGGAGGACAAGACCAAGCTGCTGTCGTACGTCCCCTACGAGTGGCCCGTCCGGGTCACCGCGGTGCGCGGCCACCGGGTGACCCTGGAACGCCCGCTGCCGCTGGACCTCCGCCCGGAGTGGAACCCCCAGTTCACCACCCATGTCCGCGAGCTGACCGGCTCCGGCGTCGAGGGCCTCACCCTCGACGTCATGGAGACCCCGCAGTCCCCGCACCTGCTCGACAAGGGCTACAACGGGGTCGTCCTGCAATGCGCGTACGACTGCTGGGTGGACGACGTCACCGTCCGCAACGTCGACAACGGCTTCGGCCTGGTCGCCGCCTCCGCCTGCACCCTGCGCCGCACCCGGGTCGGCGGCCGGGGCGAGCACCACCCCTACTTCTGCCGCGAGGGCTCGCACGACAACCTGATCGAGGACTTCACCGTCGAGCAGCGCACGGTCCCGGCCCCCGCCGACACCCAGCTGCACGGCATCAACGTCGAGGGGCTCTCCTCCCACAACGTCTGGTCACGCGGCGAGATGCAGATGGGCACCTTCGACTCCCACCGCGGCCTGCCCTTCGCCAACGTCCGCACCGACATCACCGTGGACAACAACGGCCGGCACGGCGGCGACGCCAACGCCGGACCGTTGTTCGGCGCCCGCTTCACCCACTGGAACGTCCGGGTGACCAACGGCCGCGCGGGCCTGATGCGCCTCGACGGACTGGCCCCGTGCTCCGCCACGGTCGGCCTCAACACGGTCACCGACTTCGACCAGATCGACGTACCGGACTTCACCGGCGACCTGAACTCCCGCCTGGAGCTGTACGGCACCTGGGACGCGGTACGGCCGCCGAACCTGTACGAGGCTCAGCGCGCGCTGCCGCTCCGGTAGCGCCCGGGGGTCACCCCGACCAGCCGCTTGAAGTGCCGGGTGAGGTGGGCCTGGTCGTAGAAGCCGGTGGCGGTGGCCGTCTCGCCGGGCGGCAGGCCGTCGAGCAGCAGCCGGCGGGCCCGGCCGACCCGGCGGGACATCAGGTACTGGTGCGGGGCGATGCCGTACGCGCCGCTGAACGCCCGTACCAGGTGGGCGGGGTGGGCGTGCAGCAGCCGGGCCGCCTCCTCCAGGGCGAGTCCGTCGGCGGTCCGCTCGTCGAGGAGTTCGCGCAGGGAACGGGCGAGGGCCGGGTCGGGCGGCCGTCCGGTCGCCGGCCGGGGGCGGAGCAGGTCCCGCAGCCGCTCGCCGATGAGGGTGAGCCGGCTCTCGGCCTCCAGCTCGTCGCCGGGGCGGACGAGGGCGGTGTGCAGCAGTCCGACCCGTTGCCGCAGCAGCGGGTCCCGCAGGTCGGGCCCGTCGACGGCGGGCCCGATGAGATCCGGTCCGAGGATGCTCTGGTCCAGGTAGACCACGCGCTTGCGGAAGCCGTCGGCGGTGGCGGGGGAGCCGTTGTGCGGCACGTGCGGGGGCAGCAGGGACACGGTGTCGGCCGGGGTGCCGTGCTCGTGGCGTTCGAGGTCGTACCGGACGGCGCCGGCGTCCACGATGAGCAGCGTCCAGGCGTCATGGACGTGCATCGGGTAGGCGTACTCGGTGAAGCGGGCGTGGAAGACCTCGGTGACGCCCGGGACCCGGGGGCGCCAGGCGGTGACTTCCTGTGTGACGGACTGCCGGGCGGCCATGCAAAGAACGTACAAGACCCGGCCGGAGGACGCCCGGCAGGCTCGGGGCATGAGCACTTTCGACACGAAGATCGCCGTGCTGCTGCGGGACGACCTGGAGCCCTGGCAGCGCCTGAACGTGACCGCGTTCCTGGTCAGCGGCCTGGGCGCGACAGTCCCCGAGGTGGTCGGGGAGCCGTACGAGGACGCCGACGGCGTCGCCTACCTGCCGATGTTCCGGCAGCCGGTACTGGTCTTCGAGGGCGCCAAGGAGACCCTGAAGGCCGCCCACGAGCGGACGCTGAGCCGCGCCCTGCCCCGGGCCGTCTTCACCGCGGACCTGTTCTCGACCGGCAACGACCGCGACAACCGGGCGGCGGTCCGTGCCGTGCCCACGGCGGAGCTGGACCTGGTGGGGCTCGCGGTGTACGGGCCGCGGAACGGGGTGGACAAGGTGCTGAAGGGGGCGCGGATGCATCCGTGATCCGCCGATCCGCCTCTTCGCCCGACCGGAGGAATCCCGTTCGGTGACCGAGTGATCCGATCATCGTAATTGTTGCGGTCGGGGTCGGATGTCGCATGTGACAGTCATGCGATACATCAGAGTCTGCAGTGTGGCCGCGGTTGCGGCAGCGATCGTCACGTGCCTGACGGGCGGACCGGCGAGTGCCGGGGATTCCGACCGTGTTCCGTGCAGCGGGACGGCGCTGAACCTCGCCATCGCCACCGCGCGGAACGGCGAGACCATTGATCTCCGTCGCGACTGCACCTACCTCCTGAGCGCCGCTCTGCCGACCGTCGGCAAGGACCTCACGATCCGGGGCAACGGCGCGACGATCCTGCGGGACGGGACGACCGCCTCCCCGTTCCGGATCTTCGACATCAACTCGAACGGGAACCTGCGCCTTCAGGACCTCACCGTCCGCGGCGGATATCTCACCGCCACCTCCACCTCCGGGGACGGCGCCGGCATCCGCGTCAACGGCGGCGCGCTCAGGCTGTCGAAGGTCGACGTGGTCGACAACACCGCCGTGGCCAACGGCGGCGGCATCGCGGTGGAGTCGGGCGGCTCGGCGGACATCAGAAGCAGCTACGTCGCGTTCGACAACGCGGGCAACGGCGGCGGCCTCTACACCGCGGGGACCGTGACCGTCGAGAACTCCGAGTTCGCCCGCAACCACGCCCGGACTTCCGGCGGCGGGATCTACCAGGCCACCGGCAGCACCTTCATCGGCACGAGCGTGATCCGGCGCAACACCGCGGCCGGGTCCGCGAGCGGCGGCGGCGTCCACATCGCAGGCAGCCAGTTGACGGAGATCGTCGACAGCAAGATCACGAACAATACCGACACGGGCACCGCGGGCGGCGGGATCTACAACAACGGCAACCTGAAGCTTACGAAGTCCGAGGTCAGCGGCAACGTCGTCGGTGGCTCCTCGGGCCAGGGCGGCGGCATCTACAACTCGGGCAGGCTCTACCTCAAGAGCACCGACGTCTTCCGCAACAGCGCGAACGGCGGCGGCAGCTCCGTGGGCGGCGGCATCTACAACACCGGCGGAACCGTCACCCTCGACCACAGCACCGTCCGCAACAACGCCTCCACGGTGGCACCGGGCGGCGTCCGGACGAACGTCGCGATCACGCTCAGGGACTCCACCATCACCCGGAACATCCCGACGAACTGTGCCCCGTTGACGTTCACGGGCTGCACGGACTGAGCCGTCCCGGCGGTCGGGCGCCTGCCCTCGGCCTGCGTGGGCAGGGGCCCGACCGTGCTGGGGCAGGCGCCCGACCGTGCTGAGGGCAGGGGCGGCTCCCGACCGTGCTCAGGTCGCCCGCACCCCCGCGTCCGTGCCCGCGTCCGTGCCCGTGTTCGTCTCCGCCCCCGCCTCCGCCTCCGCCCCCGCCAGGCCCGCGGCCACCGGCCGCTCCGCCGGCAGCCGCCGCATCAGCAGCCCGTACCCGGCAGCCGCCGCCGTCCCCACGACCGCGCACACCCCCCCACAGCCACCGCGCCCCGAACCGGTCGATGACCACACCGGACATCAGCGGTGCGATGAGCGCGGCGGCCGACCAGGACAGCGTGTACATCCCCTGGTACCTGCCCCTCCCGTGCACCGGCGAGAGCTGCACCACCAGTCCTGTCTGGGTGGGCGCGTTGACGATCTCGGCGAGCGTCCACACGCACACGGTGAGCGCGAACACCCCGACCGACCCGGCGAACGCGGTGAGCCCGAACCCGTACCCCGCGAGGAGGGACGAGACGACGAGCAGGGAGCGCGGATCCCGGTGCTGGATGACCCGGGTCACCGGAATCTGGAGCACCACGATGAGGACGCCGTTCACCGCGATGGCCATGCCGTAGTCGGCGGGCGAGAACCCGGCCTCCCCCATCGCCACCGGCAGCCCGACCGACCCCTGCTGGAAGATCAGGGCGACGAGGAACGACAGCCCGACGACGCCCATGTACCGCCCGTCGCGCACCACGGTCAGCAGGCTGACCGCGTCGTCCCCGGCGGCCTCCGCGGCGGCCTTCTGCGGTCGCGACTCGGGCAGCCGCAGGAAGACGAGGACGGCGCAGACGGCGGTCATCCCCGCCTCGATCAGGAACCCGGCGCGGTAGCTCACCTCGGCGATGAACCCGGCTCCCATGGACGACACCGCGAAGCCCAGGTTGATCGCCCAGTAGTTGAGCGAGAAGGCCCGCACCCGGTCCTCGGGCCGCACGATGTCGGCCATCATCGCCTGCACGGCCGGCCGGGAGGCGTTGGAGGCCACGCCGACCAGGAAGGCGACGGCGGCGATGGCGACGGGGTCGCTGACGAACCCGAGCAACGCGACGGCCGCGGCGGTGGACCCCTGCGCGACGAGCAGCGTCGGCCGCCGCCCGAGCCGGTCGGCCATCACCCCACCCGCCAGGGACGAGACGACTCCGCCCAGCCCGTGCAGGGAGGCGACGAGTCCGGCGTACGACGCGCTGTACCCCCGGTCGAGGGTCAGGTACAGGGCCATGAAGGTGGCCACGAAGGCGCCCAGCCGGTTGACGAGGGTGCTGGTCCACAGCCACCAGAACTCCCGGGGCAGACCGGAGACGGTCTCCCGGGCGGCGCGGCGCAGGGCGGCGGACGGCATGGTTCCCCCAGGGCAGGCGTGAGCGGGTGCGGACGCAGCGGATGTAAGTGCCCCCCGCCGCAACTGGAACTTACTCACCCCCCGCTCGCCTGAGCCAGTCAATTAACAGATGCAGTCAACTGTCCGCCCCCTGGGACGCCCCGCGGGCGCCCGCCCGCCGCCCCGAATCCGTGGATTACGCTCTGTCCCATGGCCGACGCACCGTACAAGCTGATCCTCCTCCGTCATGGCGAGAGCGAGTGGAACGCGAAGAACCTGTTCACCGGCTGGGTGGACGTCAACCTCAACGAGAAGGGCGAGAAGGAGGCAGTCCGCGGCGGTGAGCTCCTGAAGGACGCCGACCTGCTCCCCGACGTGGTCCACACGTCCCTCCAGAAGCGGGCGATCCGCACGGCGCAGCTCGCCCTCGAAGCCGCCGACCGCCACTGGATCCCGGTCCACCGCAGCTGGCGCCTGAACGAGCGCCACTACGGCGCCCTCCAGGGCAAGGACAAGGCGGCGACGCTGGCCGAGTTCGGCGAGGAGCAGTTCATGCTCTGGCGCCGCTCGTACGACACCCCGCCCCCGCCGCTCGCCGACGACTCGGAGTTCTCCCAGTCGGCCGACCCCCGCTACGCCTCCATCCCCCCGGAGCTGCGCCCGCGCACGGAGTGCCTCAAGGACGTCGTCGTCCGCATGCTTCCCTACTGGTACGACGGCATCGTCCCCGACCTCCTGGCCGGCCGCACGGTCCTCGTCGCCGCCCACGGCAACAGCCTGCGCGCCCTCGTCAAGCACCTCGACGGCATCTCGGACGCCGACATCGCCGGCCTGAACATCCCGACCGGTATCCCCCTCGCCTACGAACTCGACGCCGACTTCAAGCCCCTCACCCCCGGCGGCCAGTACCTCGACCCGGACGCGGCAGCCGCAGCCATCGAGGCGGTCAAGAACCAGGGCAAGAAGAAGTAGGGTTTGTGATCATGCCCCCGACCTGCGCAAACGGCGCGGTGCGGGGGCATTCTCACGACCTGGGCCCACTGTGGGCCCTCAGTGCCCCGGATCCTGCGGCCGGAGCGCGCTCCCGATGGCATTCCGGGCGCGGTCCCGGCTGCTGGGCATGAGGTGCGCGTACACCTTCAGCGTCAGTCCCGGGTCGGAGTGCCCCAGGTACTCACTGACTGCCTTGATGCTCTCTCCCGCGTCCAGCAGAACCGACGCGTAGAAGTGCCTCAGGGCGTGCATGCCGTGCTCCCGCGCGGCAGCGCTCACGGCTCTTGGCCTTGGGGATGACGCCCGCCTTGGCGAGCGAGGGCTTCCAGTGGTCCTCATTCAGCGACGTACGCCAGACGTGGCCGCCGTTGGGCCCGCTGAAGATGAGCCGCTTGGTCACCGGCTGACCGGTCGCCCGCATCCACGGCAACGTGACCTCGACAGGCGGGAAGCGCTTGATGTGCTCCCGGAGGGCTTCCACCACAGGATCGGGCAGAGGCACGTCACGGAGCTTCCCGCCCTTCGGGGGCGCGAACACGGCCTTGCTCAGACTCAGCTTGAGTTGCTGCACCACGTGCAGGGTGTTGCTCTCGAAGTCCAGCTCATCGACGCACAGCGGGTGAGCTGTCGTTGCCAGAGCATCTCTTGTCTGTTGGACCCGACAACAGGCGCGGTGGCGACAACGTACGCATCGAAGTTCCGACTCAAGCGGGCCGGAGCACAACCTGACAGCAAGGCGTCTGATGCCGCCTTCACTGGTTGACTCTTCCCAGCTTTGGTGCTGCTCGTCCTGACGCGTAACCCAGGACGAGCAGGCATCCAGCCTTCCGAGCCGAAGTCGTCGACCCGCTAGGGATGCGCTCTGGGAGCAGTCCACCTCAAAAGGCAACCAAGACATGGCCGTTTGGGGCATCATGTCTTTTCACTGGAGTGACACAGGGCGGGGATGGATAACATGCAAGTCTTCATCAGTTGGTCGGGAGATATCTCCAAGCGATGCGCGGAGATCCTTCGGGATTGGCTCCCCTTTATCAATCAGGAGATCACTCCGTTCGTCTCGTCGCAGGACATTTCGAAGGGAGAGCGGGGGCTATACGCCATCGCTACTCAACTGCAAGAGTGTTCCTTTGGTGTCGTGTGTGTCACGCGCGAAAATCAATCGGCCCCATGGATCAATTTCGAATCCGGTGCCATTTCCCGAGTTTTGGGTGAAAGTTCACTCGTCCCCTTTCTGCTAGACATGCCGATCAAAGATCTTACGGGCCCGCTAACTCAGTTTCAGGCTACCGATAGTTCGAGCCAGGAAGACGTGTGGGCCATGGTTAAATCCATAAATGATAAATGTGAGAATAAAGTTGATCAGGAACGTTTGCGCACAATCTTTGATAAATTCTGGAGTGATCTAGAGAGTGGTCTCATAGAGCTTCGGGGGCAGCAGCCCAAGGGTCAGTTCCCTGAACGTCACACTTCGGAAATCTTGAACGAGTTGGTAGGTCTGGTTCGGGAACAGAGCACCCGTCTCGGAAGCCTGGAAAAGAGAGTGGAATCTCTTGGTATCACCTCGTCGCAGTATCCGGTCTACGAACCTAGGGAGATGCCTACTGCTGATTGGCGAAGGCAAATTGTCAGCGCTCGTGAGGTATCCGCCGACGCGAGGCGCCGCGCTGTAACGGCGGTACGTCAAATTGACGATATTCTGGGCCCTGATGTCGTATTGGGTACCAAAGTCGGCAAATACGGCACGGAAGTAGTTTTGAGCGCTCAAGCAGTAAGGAGGATCGAGGGCTTTGAGTCGGCCTTGAGTGATGCGGCGGTTAACAATTCGACGGGCATCCACCTCCTGTCGGAAGAGGGAGTGGAGGTGTATTCGCATCCACCCTTTTAGGCTCTATTGAATTCCCTGGGGGTAGATATGATTCCAGTCGTGCGCCGATTGTGGTCGGTCATGTGTACAGCTAGAGGGCGGGCATTAGTGTCCACCAATTTCGCTGTGGCCTTCACGGCGCTTGCTGGTATCGTCCAGCTTGTCCTTGCAGTCCGGCCCGTAGCTATGCTGCAAGGAGGGCGAGTTCTTCTCGCTGTCTCTGCCCTATCGGCTCTTTGGGCATCCATGAAATCCATGCCGAAAAGAGAATTTAGTCGCGAATTCTCGCATCCGAATTTTACGGTCACGGTGAAGGTTGGAGACCTATTTTCCGTAAATTCCGATCTCATAGTTGGATTTACTGATGTCTTTGATACGTCTGTGAGTGACGGGGATATCATATCACCGAAGAGTGTGCAGGCTCAATTTCTCTCTAGAGTCTTCAGCGGGGACGAGGGAAATCTAAATAGTGCGCTAGATGATGCTCTTCGTGGTCGTCGAGTTTCATTCGTTGAGAGTGATGCCGCGAAATCGCGGGGAAAGCGTAAGCGGTATCCAATCGGCACGGTTGCTGTATTGGTCCGCCAGTCGGTGAGGTATTATTGTGTCGCATATTCTCGCATGAGCAACAATCTTTCGGCTCAATCTAGCGTCGACAACCTGTGGAACTGCCTCAATGGGACGTGGGCGTCGGTTTCTGAATATGGGCATTTGAATCCCGTGGCCATCCCGGTATTGGGATCGGGTCTGGCTAAGGTGGATAATCTCGATCACGAGAGCCTAATCAAGATGATCATTCTCTCTTTCGTGGCGCGGTCGAGAGAAGGTGTTGTGTCGCGCAAACTGACGGTGGTAGTTCATTCGGATGATATTGAATACGTTGACTTGAATGAAGTTCGAGCCTTCCTGTACTCCCTTTAAGGCTGCTCTTCTTCGTTACTGGGGCCCAGGGCGACACTGTCGGGCCCTCTCTGGGCCCTCCGAGGTCGACAGCGGTCGACCAACAACGACCAACAACGACGGCTCAACCGCAGGTCGGTTGAGGTGAGCACCCCCCTGACCAGGGCCGAAAAACGGGCCCCCCAGACCCAGGGCAAGAAGAAGTAACCCCGCACGAAGAAGCCCCTCACCTGCTGTTTCTCTGCGGGTGAGGGGCATTTTGGTGACCTGGGGCCGCCTGTGGGCCGTCAGGTGCTGGATCGGACGACCGGGCCGTCAGACGCGTCGGCGCCAGCGGCGGACACGGATGTCGAGGGCGATCAGCAGGGCCGTCGGGACGGCGACCATGGCGGGGGCGTGGGCCCAGAGGGCGAGCGCGCCGCCGGCTGTGCCGATGAGGGTGATCGGTAGGTCACGGGGACGGATGTCGACGGTGACACCTGCGCGTGGGACCATGTGGCCTCCATCTGTGGTCGGTTCCTGGCTAGGGTTTCCGAACGCGGAAATGGAAACGAATGCCGCCCCTGCCAGGGCGGCATTCTCATGTGCTGAGACTTTCGCACACCACTGCGTCACAGGACAAACGTGCAGCTAGGGCAGGCATTTCTACTTCTACAGTAGAAAAGTCGCAGGATGGACCCTCTGTTAGGGAAGATATTTCATGCGTTGAATGGTTCATTCAAGGCGTTGAACTGCGAGAACCTCCCTCGCGAGCAAGGTTCTGCAGGCATCTTTCACGGTGTTTCCTCATCTTTCCTTGCTAGCTAGGAAGCTCCCTCCCTAGGCAGGTAGATGTGGGCCTGAAGCTCACTTTCTGGGCCTGAAGCTCGGATCTGCTCTGAGCTTCAATGCAAATTCCTCGTACGCTTGAGCGACTGTATTTCTTGTCCGTTCTTGGCTAGAGATCTTTAACGGTGGGGGTTACGCGGAGGCGTGACGGTTGTCGTGGGCCGCGCTATGCCGGGAGGACGAGGTATCCCGATGGCGGTGGATTGACGGCCGAGGAACGGGCTCGTCGTGAGAGAGTCCGGCTCGCTGCCGCTGACCTGATCGAAGCCGGGGCCAGTGACTGGGAGGTGGCCCGGCGGTTCAGGGTGACCCGGATGTCGGCGAATCGCTGGCGGCGGGCGTTGGCTTCGGGCGGTCGGCAGGCCCTGGCTTCCATGAGTCCCGGTGGAGCCCGCTGCAAGCTCGCCCCGGAACAACTCCGCGTTTTGCAGACGGCGTTGGATGCTGGCCCGGCAGCGTGCGGCTGGAGTGACCAGTGCTGGACGCTGGCGAGGATCGCCGAGGTCGCGCGCCGCCGGTTCGACGTGGAGTACACCCTGGCCGGGCTGGACTTGTTGCTGCACCGCATCGGCTGGAGTGTGCAGGTCCCCTCTCGTAAGGCCACAGAGCGGAGCGAGGCAAAGATCGCCGTCTGGAAGGACGAGCAGTGGCCCGTCATACAAAGAGGGCGGCGGACTTGGGCGCCTGGGTCTGATTCGAGGACGAAGCCGACCAGGGCCTGAGGCCACCCAAGGGCCGCACCTGGGGCCGCCGGGGCCACACCCCGGTGGTGCGCGTCACCGCCGCAGGCACCAAACGCGTCTCCATGGCAGCACTGATCTGCACCAAAGACGGTCATCGGCCTCGGCTGATCTACCGCATCCACCTCGACCGTGGTCCCGCCAGGGGCCGCCGCAAGGGCTTCACCGAGACCGACTACGCCCGCGTGCAGGATGCCGCGCACCAGCAGCTCGGCGGCCCCGTCGTCTTGGTGTGGGACAACCTGAACACGCACGTCAGCCGCACCATGCACGAGCTGATCGACGCCCGATTATGGCTGACCGTCTACCAACTGCCGCCGCGCTCTCCCGAACTCAACCCCGTCGAGGGCGTGTGGTCGCACCTGAAGAAGTCTCTGGCCAACCTGACCAAACACAGCCTCGAGCAGCTCACCGCGTTGGTGAAGACGCGGCTGAAGCGGATGCAGTACCGCCCGCGCCTCATCGAGGGACTCATCGCCACAACCGCGCTCGACCTCCAACCTCCGTAACGGCAAAGATCTCCTAGAAGTAGGAGGCCACCAGGTCGCGGTCCACCGTGATGGTGTCGCGATCCAGTGCGGGCAGCCCCAGGTGGTCACAGATCAGCTGGGTCAGATGCTCCTCGTAGGTCTCGTTCTCGTAGTCCAGACCGGCCGCCGTGAAGAGGGAGGCCATCTTGTTGGGCCAGTATTCTCCGACGTAGTCGGGGCCTTCGTAGTCGATGCAGGACGATGTCTGGCCGTCCTTGTAGTGGTACGCCTTGGGCCGGTGGGCCTGGGCAATGGACGGGTTGGGAACGAACACCATCAGCTCAGTGCCTTGGGGGCACAGCTCGCGGTAGTCGATCTCGTCGAAGTCGCCGCGGGACGGGTTGAACATGTGGTGAACGATCACGCCCCAGTCACCGGGTGCCGTGTCGTTGCCGTAGGCGAACGGCGGCCGATGGTGCGCGGACAGTCCTTCGGCCATGGCGGCCAGGCCGGTCCCCTTGAAGTAGACCAGGACGCTTTCGTCGTCCCCACACCAGTCTTCTTCCAGCCACGCTATGACGCCGCAGTTGATCCAACTTGTCATGCTCAGTAACATAACCGGCGCCACTGACATACCAGCGCACAGAGCCGCCACTCGACGCCAAGACCAACCGCGTCACCCGCGCCGTCGAGGCGCTCAGGCACATCCAGCCGCCGTAACCCGCACCGTTAAAGATCTCTAGAGGGCATCAGGTGCGCGTACACCCGGAGCGTGAGGACGGGGTCCGCATGGCCGAGGTACTCGGCGAGAGCCTTGACGTTCTCTCCGGCGTCAAGGAGCACCGAAACGTAGAAGTGGCGGAGGGCATGCATGCCGTTCTCGCGTGGCTCGGCGTACGACTGGCCCGGCGTCCGCTCGGGGATCACGCCGGCCGAGGCCAGAGCCCGCTTCCGCCGGCCGGGGGCTGGGCATGGTCAGCGCTCTCGCGCACAGGGTTGTCGTCCAGGGCGCCGAGGGCGGCTACACGGTCACCGTGGAACTCTTCGTGAACGCCCAGCGGGGAGGCCACCCGTGCTGATGGACAAGCCCCGGCGGGGTTTCTGGTGCGAGTGCTGGACCGAGGACCTCACGGACGGGACGCGGTGGCCGGCACTCCGGGCGTCCTTCGACACCTACTCCGCCCCCCAGGCAGACAGATGGGTCGCCATCGCACTCCGCACCATCTCACCCGCACTCGACCCCGACGCCTCGGACGAGGTCTGGGCCTGGCTCCACGACGGCCGCGCCGAAACCCGACGAGCCCTGCTGCGCTTAGAACCCTGCACAGTGTCAGTCACCCAGGCCAGCACCCGTATCACCTGGGCGATCCGGCCGGTCATCCTCCTGCCACTGGCCCACCGCCAAGACAGCGAACTCCCAGCTTGTACAAACGATTTCAAGCCGCGGAGGACTGGTGTCTAAGACGCCATTTCAGTTGGCGTGATCTTGCGGCAGTCTGGGGTGATGACTGCTGCGCTTGTCGAGCGGATGGCGCCGGAAGAGCTGTGGACGTTGT